>JASLAA010000265.1 GCA_030147325.1 Arthrobacter sp.
CTCGCGCTGAGGGTGCTCCTGTCGCTCGGCGTGGTCCTCGCGCTGCTCTTCGTGCTGCACCGGAAGGTCTCGAAGATCAACGGCAACCGCGCGGGAGCAGGGCTCGTCTTCGTCGTGGCCCGCCAGGGCATCGGCGCCAAGGCGTCGATGGTGGTGGTCGACGCCGAGGGCACCCGCTTCTACCTCGGCGTGACCGAGCAGTCGGTGTCGGTCCTCCACTCAGTGGCCGCACCGCGAGCGCTGCAGGCGGTGACGGAGCCCGACGGCGCCGGTGCCGTGGCACCCGTGCGCGCCGGCACGTCTCCCGCTCCGCACCTGCTGCCGGCACCGATCACGATCGGGGAACCCGCCGACGCCCGTTTCGCCACGTCCCTGCGGCTGGCAACGGCTGTGCCGCCGGGCGAGGCCGAGCCGGTGACGCGGCGCGCAGCACGTGCGGCCCGATCAGCGTCGCCGGCCCCGCACGCGGCACCCCTGCAGGGGTCCATCCTCTCGCCGGCCACCTGGAAGCAGACCGCAGCCTTCCTGCGCCAGGGACGGGCGGGGTGACGACGGCGGTCCTGCCGTCCTCGGGTGCGGCCCGGCCCGCACGGTCGACCCGCACCGCAGGGCCGGCTTCCCCTGCGCGTGCGCACGTGTCCCGCGCGATCGCCCTGGCGGCCGCCGTCGTCCTCGTCGTCGTCGTCCTCCTCCTCGGTGCTGCCTCCGGTCATGCGGGCGAGCTGGACCCCACCATCCCTGCGCCGGTCCAGCCGTCCGCGCCCGCCGACCCCGCAGCGCCCGTGGAACCCGGCAGCGACGACGGCCTGTCGATCGAGATCAACGGCGTCAACGGCGAGCCGAGCTCGGCCGTCCTGACCCTCATCGGCATCACGCTGCTGTCCGTGGCACCGGCCCTGCTGCTGATGATGACGTCCTTCACGAAGATCTTCGTGGTCCTCGCGATGACGCGGAACGCCCTGTCCCTGCCGTCGATCCCACCCAATCAGGTGCTCGCGGGCCTGGCTCTGTTCCTGTCGCTGTTCATCATGGCCCCGGTCCTGACCCAGATCAACGACCTCGGCGTCCAGCCCTACCTCGAGGGTGCGACGACGTTCACCCAGGCCCTCGAGGACGGTGCCGCCCCGCTGCAGACCTTCATGCTGGCGCACACCCGCGAGGAGGATCTCGCCCTGATGACCCGTGCAGCGGGCCAGCCCAACCCGGAGGACGCCTCGAGCGTCCCGTTGACCACGCTGATACCCGCGTTCATGATCTCCGAGCTGCGGGCCGCCTTCATCATCGGGTTCGTGATCTTCGTGCCGTTCCTCGTCATCGACCTCGTGGTGTCCGCGGCGCTGATGTCGATGGGCATGATGATGCTCCCCCCGGTCATGATCTCGCTGCCCTTCAAGATCCTGCTGTTCGTCCTCGTGGACGGTTGGGGGCTCATCATCACGGCTCTCATCAACAGCTACCAGGGCGGTTGACGTGGACACCAACGCCGTCCTCGACATCGGCCTCGCAGGGATCTGGGCGGCAGCCAAGCTCTCCGCGCCCATCCTGCTCACCGCCCTCGTGGTCGGTTTCGCGATCTCGCTGCTGCAGTCCATCACCCAGATCCAGGAAGTCACCCTCTCCTTCGTGCCGAAGGCCATCGCCGTGTGCGTGGCCCTGCTCGTCTGCGGCCACTGGATGATCGCCGAGATGATCTCGTTCACCCACGAGATGTTCGGGCGCCTCCCCGGGCTCCTCGGGGGCGGCTGAGATGGAGATCGAGCTGGACCAGGCCCGGATCGAGGCCATCATGCTCGCCGGCGTGCGGATCGTCGCGTTCCTCGTGATCGCCCCGCCCTTCTCCTACAAGGGCATCCCCGCCCGCGTGAAGGCGATGCTCGCCGTCGGCCTGGCCCTCGCGGTGTCCCCCGAGGTCGCGGACGGCTATGTGACGGGAGGTACCGGCCAGTACATCGGAGCCCTGGTCCTCGAACTCGTGGTCGGGGCCGCCCTGGGTTTCCTCGTGCTCGTCGTCTTCTCCGCCGTCCAGTCCGCTGGAAGCCTGATCGACCTGTTCGGCGGATTCTCCCTGGCCCAGGGTTTCGATCCGCAGTCCATGGTCAACGGCGCCCAGTTCGCCCGGCTGTTCCAGCTGACCGCGCTGACGCTGCTCTTCACCTCGGACGGCTACCAGCTCATCATCGGCGGCCTGGTCCGGACGTTCAGCGCACTGCCCCTGGGCGGCGGGCTGGATCTGGCGGAGCCCGCGGAGGCACTGACCTCGGCCGTCACCGGACTCTTCCTCGCTGCGGTGCAGATCGCCGGGCCGCTCATCGTGGTCCTCTTCCTGGCGGACGTCGGACTCGGGCTCCTGACGCGCGTGGCGCCCGCGCTCAATGCCTTCGCGCTCGGCTTCCCCCTCAAGATCTTCATCACGCTCAGCCTCGGCGGAGTGGTGTTCGTCGCGCTTCCGCGCGTGGTCTCGACCCTCGCGGACAGGGCCGCCGGCCTCCTGATGGGGGTGGGCTGACATGGCGGAGGACTCCGGCGAGAAGACCGAGCAGGCCACCGACAAGCGGATGAAGGACGTCCGCTCCAAGGGCCAGCTCGCCAAATCCGAGGACTTCACGGCGTGGATCGGCGTGGGAGCGGCGGCGGTCATGCTGCCGTCCGTCATCTCCCGCGCTGCGGACGCCACCACCGAGCAACTCGTGCGGGCGGCCGACACCATCGCGGATCCGGACCCGGCGGGTGCGCTGGACGCCCTCGCCGACGGTGGGGCCTCGTTGGCCGGGATCCTCGGCCCTTTCCTCGGTGTGCTGCTCGTGGCCGTGCTCGGCACGGCCGCGCTCCAGGGTGGCATCCACGTGAAGAAGTTCGCCGGCAAGTTCGAGCAGTTCAACGTCATCAACGGCATCAAGCGCATCCTCGGTACCCAGGCCCTCTGGCAGGGGGTGAAGGCTCTCCTGAAGACCGGTGTCGTCGCGGTGGTGCTCGTCGTCGTGGTGCAGAACCTCATGCCCGTCCTGATGGCGGCCGGCGGACTGTCCGTGGCGTCACTGCTGAACACCGCCGGTACCGGCACGGCCGCGCTCCTGCAGGCAGCCGTCGTCGCCGGTCTCGCACTGGCTGCACTGGACGTGCTCGTGGTCATGCGCCGCAACCGGAAGAAGACCCGCATGACCAAGAAGGAGGTCAAGGACGAGAACAAGAACTCCGACGGCGACCCCCTCATCAAGTCCCAGCGACGCGCCCGCCAGCTGGCGATGAGCCGGAACCGGATGATCGCCGCGGTCAGTGGATCCGACGTCGTCCTGGTCAACCCGACGCACGTCGCCGTCGCGCTGAAGTACGAACCGGGGCGCTCGGCGCCACGCGTCGTGGCCAAGGGCGCCGGCACCATCGCGGCGAGGATCCGGGAGGAAGCGGAGAAGAAGCACGTGCCGATGGTCTCCGACATCCCGCTGGCCCGGGCGCTGCACGCAGCGTGCGAGCTCGGCGAGGAGATCCCGTTCGAGAACTACGACCAGGTGGCCCGCATCCTGGCATTCGTCATGTCCCTCAGGACCAGGGGAGCCGCCCGCGGCCTCCACACCCTGCCCGTCCGACCCGCAGCCGCCGGAGGCTTCTAGACCATGCGCTCATCCCTCCCCAAGTTCCTCGTACCCGTCGGCGTCGTCGGCATCATCCTGCTCCTGGTGGTGCCGGTGTCATCGGTGCTGCTGGACATGCTGATCATCGTGAACATCCTGCTGGCACTCGTGATCCTGCTGAACACCATGTTCATCCGGAAGCCGCTGGACTTCTCGGTGTTCCCGTCGCTGCTGCTCGTCGCGACGCTGTTCCGCCTGGGGCTCAACGTCGCCTCGACCCGCCTCGTCCTCGGCGACGGATATGCGGGCGAGGTCATCGAGGCTTTCGGCCATGTCGCCGTCGGCGGCTCGATCATCATCGGTGCCGTCGTCTTCCTGATCCTCGTGGTGATCCAGTTCGTCGTGGTCACCAAGGGGGCCGAGCGTGTCGCCGAGGTGGGGGCGCGCTTCACCCTCGACGCGATGCCCGGCAAGCAGATGGCCATCGACGCCGACCTGAACGCCGGACTGATCACGGACACGCAGGCCCGCGAACGCCGGGCGGAGGTCTCCGCCGAAGCGGACTTCTACGGAGCCATGGACGGTGCGTCGAAGTTCGTCAAGGGCGATGCCATCGCGGGCATCATCATCATCATCATCAACCTGGTCGGTGGCATCGCGATCGGCATGCTGCAGGACGGCCTCCCCGTCGGCGAGGCCCTGAGCACCTACGGGCTCCTGACCATCGGTGACGGACTCGTCACCCAGATCCCGGCACTGCTCATGGCGGTGTCGACCGGCATGATCGTGACGCGCTCCAATGCCGAGGCGGACATGGGCTCGACGGCGGCCCAGCAGCTCGGTCAGTCGCAGAACGCCCTGCGGATCGCAGGAGCTGCGGCGATCGTGATGGCACTCATCCCGGGTATGCCGAAGCTGCCGTTCATCGTGGTCGGCGCGGGTCTCATCGTCATCGCGCAAAGACTCAAGAAGTCCGACGACGACGCCCGCGACGCGGCGGCCGTCCTGGAGGCGGAGGCCACGGCGCCGTCGACGGACAGCACGGACGACCTGCTGGAACAGATGCGCGTCCATGCCCTCGAGGTGCTGCTCGCGCCGGACCTCGTGGACGTCGTCACCGGGGCCCCCGACGATCTCCTCGGCCGGGTCCGGGCGCTGCGTCGGAAGATCGCCCTGGAACTGGGCGTCGTCGTCCCTCCGGTGAGGACGAGGGACAGCATCGACCTTCCCCCCGCCACCTACGTCATCAAGATCGCCGGTGTCGAGGCAGGCCGCGGGGAGGCCCCCCGCGGCAAGGTCCTCGCGCTGGGGGAGAACCTCGCGCACCTGCCCGGCACGGCCGTCGTCGAGCCCGTCTTCGGACTCGCGGGCAAGTGGGTCCCCTCCGAACTGCGGCACAACGCAGAGCTGTCCGGCGCGACGGTGATCGACAGAGTGTCCGTGCTCGTGACCCACCTGTCCTCGGTGATCACGGCGAACGCCGCCCGGCTGCTCTCCCGGGAGGATGTCCGGGTCCTGACCGACGGTGTCCGCCAGGTCAACCCGTCGGCGGTGGAGGAGCTCGTCCCCGGGCTGCTGTCCCTTGCGGAGGTACAGCGCGTGCTCCAGGGACTGCTGTCCGAGCAGGTGCCGATCAACGACCTCGCCCGGATCTTCGAGGCGCTGACGCTGAAGGCGAAGTCGTCGTCGGAGCCGGAGGGGCTCGTCGAGGCGGCGAGGCTCGCGCTCGGGCCGGCCGTCATCCAGCAGTACCTGGACAGCGCGCTGTTGCGCGTCATCATGATCGACCCGTTGCTGGAGCAGGCGATGCTCGAAGGACTGCGCCCTTCCGATCAGGGCACGCAGATCCTCCTGGACCCGGCCCGGACCGAGGCGGTGCTGGCGTCGGTCAGGACCTCCGCCGCGGACGCCGAGTCCGCGGGACACAACGCGGTCCTGGTGTGCGCACCGGCGCTGCGTCCCGCACTGAGGCGGCTCGTGGGGCCGCAGGCGGCAGGCCTGCCGGTGCTGTCCTACCAGGAGGTCACCAGTGCCGACGTCGCCATCGAGACCGTAGGAGTGGTCCGTGCCGGCTCAGCTATTTCATCTTGAAGGTCCCTCACTCGAGGACCTGAAAGCGCAGGCCGCGGCACTGTACGGGTCGCGGGCGCTCATCGTGTCCGCCGAACTCGTGACGGTCGGGGGCATCCGGGGCGTCTTCGCCCGGAAGCACTACGAGATCGTGGTCGAGGTCCCGGAGTGCGACGACGCTTTGGCCGGTGCCCGTCCACGGGGTCGGCGGAGCGTGATCCCGCCGTCGGCGGGGATCGACGCCCTGGTGCAGCAGGCCGAGTTGGACGAAGTGCGTCTCACCGGGAGCCGACCCGGAACCAGGACCGGAACAGGCGAGCAGGGTGGGCGGACGGGGGAGCAGCCGGCGGCTGCCGTCTCCACCGATTCGGGGCTGTTCGCAGCACTGATGGATGACCTGACGTTCGCAACGGAGTCGTCATCGGGTTCCGCCGATCCCACGGCGGTGCCCGAACTCCCCGGCAGGGTGGTGGCGGCACCGGACCGGGCTCGGGCCCCCGTGGTCCTGCGCGCACCGGGGGATCTCGTGGTCGTCGTCGGCGCACCGGCCGCGGCCTGGGAAGTGGTCCAGTCGATGGTGGCGGCTCTCGGCGGGGGAGCGACGGCAGCCGTCGCAGTGGCGGGGCCGGCGAGCTGGGTCTCTCCGGATGCCATGCGGATCGAGGACCGACTGGACGCGAACACGGCCCGAGCATCCGGGGTTGACGGCGGCCATCCCGTCTTCCTCGCGCTGCACACCGCCGACGCGGTGGCGGATGCCCGAGTGCTGAGCGTGCTGATTCCCGACCAGGTGTGGCTCGCCGTGGACGCCGGACGCAAGGAAGCGGATACGGCTGCGTGGGTCGGGGCCCTGACCAGGAGCATGGAGCATGTCGGCATCACGCCGGCAGGCCTGGCCGTCGTCGGCTCCTCGACGACGGCGACGCCCGAGACGGTCCAGGCACTGGGCCTGCCCGTCGGGTGGCAGGACGGCCGCATACCTTTCGAACGCCGCCGCAGCCCTGCCGGTCGACGCCGAGCCGACCGAGGCGGGATAGGGTGAAGCCGTGCTTGTTCTAACACGAAAGATCGGCGAGCAGATCCTGATCGGCGACGACATCGTCATCACGGTGCTGGATTCCCGCGGTGACGGGATCCGCATCGGTATCGATGCTCCGCGGGGAGTCAAGATCCAGCGGGAAGAGGTCCTCCGTGCGGTGACGGAGGCGAACCTGGCTGCCGCGGCGGCTGACGCCGAGGGCGCCGAAGCGCTGAAGGCGCTCCTGCAGTCCGGCGCGGTGGTCGTCGACGGCGCGGCGCAGACGAAACGCGCGACCGACGACGCCTGACAACGTGCGACCGACGGCGCCTAACAGAGTCCGGGCAGCGACGCGAGCGACCCGGCGGACTCGATTCCCGTTGCCGCCCGGAAAGAGCGCGACCTAGCCTGACTGCACCTGTCCACACCACGTATGGAGGTGCCTCATGGCAACTGGAGAAACCGGGTTCGACGACGTCTCGTTCGACCTCATCTCGCTGCAGTACCACTCGCTCAAGGCCGGTCATGACTACGGCCAGTACGTCCGTGACGCCCGCAATGCGGGGCGCGACGACATCGCCGACTTCTTCGAGCAGGTCATGGCGCAGGATTCCGAGCGCGCCGCGAAGTGCCATGCTTTCCTCGGCGAGCTGACGTCGTCCTCGGAGTCGGGTCCTGCGATGAGTTGATCCGCACCGGCGCAGCTCCGACGCAACGGCGGGTTCCTTCCGGAGCCCGCCGTTGCGCTGCCCGGGTGCAGGCGCCCAGAGACGGAAAAGCCCCGGCGGGGAACCGTCCGGGGCTTTCGGTGGAGCCTCCTGCCAGAGTCGAACTGGCGACCTTCTCATTACGAGTGAGACGCTCTACCGACTGAGCTAAGGAGGCAATGCTTCCCGGACCGGGTATCACCCGGTCCGATCCACAAGGAGCAACTTTATAGGAGGTTCCGTCCCGGGGTCAAAAAGGGTGCCGGGGCCGGACGTTCGGGTTCCGTTCATTCGGTGCTCGCCTGCCGGACGCCGGACGGCAGGCCGGACCGGCGAGCCTTGCACCAGCCGTATCCGCGACCGGAACGGTGACGGCCGGCAAAGGGGACGCCGCATGACGCACGACCGCTCATACTCGCTCGCAGTCATCGACATGGCGGGGACCACCGTCGAGGAGGGCGCTCTCCAGGAGGAGGCGTTCACCCGCGCGCTCGCATCTCACGGGGTGCTGGAGGGGACCAGTGCCTTCGACGCCATGACGGTCTACGCGCGCCGGACCATGGGCACCTCGAAGGAGCTCGTCTTCCGCCACCTGTTCGAGGATCGCGCCACCGCGGTCGCCGTCAACCACACCTTCGAGATGTCGTACGACAACCTGCTGGCCAAGTACGGAGTGGAGCCCATCCCGGGGGCGGAGGAGGCCATCCTCGCCCTGCGGGACTCCGGGCTGAAGATCTGCCTGGCCACGGGGTTCGGCCGCCACACGCAGAACATGATCCTGGAATCGCTGGGCTGGATGGGCCTGGCCGACCTCAGCCTCTGCCCGTCCGACGCCGGCCGCGGACGCCCCTACCCGGACATCATCCTCACGGCCGTGCTCGCCCTGGACATCGAGGACGTGCGCTCCGTCCTCGTGGCGGGAGACACGACCTCGGACGTGATCGCGGGGCAGCGTGCCGGAGCGGGAGCGGTGGTGGGCGTCCTGACGGGGGCGCACTCGGAGGAGGAGCTGCGCTCCGCCGGGGCCGATGTCGTCCTGCCGTCCATGTGCTCCCTCCCGCAATGGCTCGCACCGGACGGGATCAGCAGCGGGTCCCGTCTGCCGGAACCGATCCGTCGATGAAGTAGCGGTCCACGAGGTCCAGCACGCAGTCATTGGACCGGCCGTAGGCAGTGTGGCCCTCGCCCTCCCAGGTGACGTGCACCCCGGACTCCAGCTGCTCAGCGAGGGCCGTCGACCACTCGTACGGTGTCGCGGGGTCGCCGGTGGTGCCGATCACGACGATGGGTGCGGCGCCGGCGGCCTGCACCGGGGCCGGTTCGAGCACGGGCGGATACTTCCAGGGGGCACAGGTGACGCCACCGAAGGCGAGGAACCGCCCGAACGTCGGCGACGCAGCGATGAGTTCCTGCTCGTCGGCACGCATCTGCGCGGGGTCGCTCGTCATCGGGTAGTCGAGGCAGTTCACCGCGAGGAACGCCGCGGTCGAATTGCCGGCATAGGTGCCGTCGGGCCGGCGCTCCGCGGAGAGGTCGGCGAGGTACAGGATGCTGGAGGGGTCCCCGTCGAGAGCCGCGGCGACGGCCTGGGTCAGGGTGGGCCAGTTGCCGTTGTCGTAGAGCGGCAGGATGAAGCCCTGGACGAAGGTCGAGACAGGAACCCTCCTGCCGTCGTCGGCGGTCATCGGCTCGCGCTCCACGGCGGCGAACAGGTCCTGGATCTGGCGGACGCCGTCGTCGACCGTTCCCGGGTAGGGGCACTCGGTGGACTGCTGGCAGTCGGTGACGTAGGCCCTCACTGCCTTCTCGAAACCGGCCGCCTGTCCGAGCGTGATCTCCTCGTTGCCCAGCGACGGATCGATGGCGCCGTCGAGCACGAGCCGTCCGGCGCGCTCGGGGAAGAGCTCTGCGTAGGTGGCTCCGAGCTGCGTCCCGTAGGAGAAGCCGAGGTAGTTGAGCTGCGCATCGCTGACGAGCGCGCGCAGGATGTCCATGTCGCGTGCGGACGACTCGGTGTCCACGAAGCCGAGCAGCTCTCCGGTGCGTTCTGCGCACAGGTCCGCGTACTCCTGGGCGTCCGCCTGGAGGAGGGCGAGCAGTTCGTCCTCGGAGGTGTCCACCGGGTACGCCTCCTGCCGTGCCTCGTCCTGCTCCTCGGCGGTGTAGCAGCGCACCGCGCTGGACCTGTTGACCCCACGCGGATCGAACCCGAGGATGTCGTAGCTCTTCCGCAGCCGCTCACTCGTCACGAAGTCCAGTGAGTCCTTGACGATGTTGACACCCGAACCGCCGGGACCGCCGGGGTTCACCAGGATGGTGCCCTGGGCCTCGCCCGTCGCGTCGGAGCGGATGGCTGCGATCTCGATGCTGCTGCGGCCCGGGTCGCTGTAGTCCAGGGGTACCTCGATCGAGGCACAGGAGAAGGAACCCTCGCAGGTCTCCCAGCTGACCTCCTGGGTGTAGAACGCGTCGAGGGTGCCGGGCACCTCGCCGACGGTCGCAGGATCGGCTGTCTCCACCGCGGAGGAGGTCTCCTCCGAAGGGCCGTCGGGCGCGAACAGTGTGCACCCCGACACCCCGACGACGACGGCGGCTGCACCGGCGAGGAGGGACAGCCCGCGGCCCACCCTGAGCGGGGAGGACCTGGGGTCCGGGGTTCCAGGGCTCATCGGTCGAGGTCCTTCCGGGACAGGAGGCTTACCGCCATCGCTTCGATCGCGAGGAGGGGCGAGACATTGGTACTGACGAGCCGCATGCGTACCTCGTTGATCGCTTCGAGGCGCAGGAGCGTCTCCTCGGCGGTCTCGCGGCGGGCGAACTCCTCCAGCTCGGGGCGGAGCGGCTCGTTGACGAGCGCCTGCCCGCTGGACACCTGCAGCATGAGCACGTCGCGGTAGAACGAGATCAGATCCGTGAGGGCCCGGTCGAAGTAGTCGTTCCGGGACCTCTTCGCCCTCCGGGTCTGGTCCTCCTCGAGCCGTCTGATCTGCGCCCGCATCGATGGGGGCAGGGTTCCCGTCTCCGGGGCTCCCAGGGTTGCGAGGAGGGCGGCCCGTTCCTCGGCGTCACGCTGTTCGAAGGAACTCTGCGCTTCCGCCTCGGCCAGCTTCACGAGGTCCGCCGCGGCGCGCATCGCGCCCGAGACCGAGCGCAATGTCAGGGGCAGCCGCACGATCTGGTTCCGGCGCTCGCGTGCGCCGTCGTCGGTGGCCAGGCGCTTGGCCACGCCGATATGGCTCTGCGCCGCCCGTGCTGCAGCCTCCGCCGTCACCGGATCGATGCCGTCCCGCGCGACGAGCAACTCGGCGACGTCCTGGACGGGAGGGAGCCGCAGACCCACGGCCCGGCACCGTGAGCGGATGGTGACCAGCACATCGCCCGGGCTGGGCGCGCAGAGCAACCAGATGGTGCGCGGCGGCGGCTCCTCGATGGCCTTGAGCAGGACGTTCGTGCTCCGTTCCAGCATGCGGTCGGCGTCCTCGACGATGATGATGCGCCAGCGGCCGGTGGACGGCTTGTCCTGCGCCTTCCGGACGAGTTCCCGGGCCTCGTCGATGCTGATGGTCACCTTCTCGGTGGTGACATTGGTGAGGTCCGCATGGGCCCCGGAGAGCACCGTCCGGCACGCCTTGCACATGCCGCACCCGCGTTCGCTCAGAGATTCGCGCTCGCACAGGAGCGCCGCGGCGAAGGCACGGGCGGCATTGGACCGCCCTGAGCCCGGAGGTCCCGTGAACAGCCAGGCGTGCGTGGGTGCGCCGGAGCGGGCGGCGCGGCGCAGTTGCTCGACGACCTGCTCCTGCCCGCGGAGTTCCGCCCACACCCCGGTGACCGGCAGGTCATGGGTCACGGCACTCATGCCCGGTCCCGGGGCAGGGCCTCGAGGATCGCGCGGTGCAGATCCTCCGGGGTGCCGGAGGCCGCCAGGACGAGGTACCGCCCGGGCTCCTGGTCGGCGAGTTCCAGGAACGCCGAGCGGATCCGTGCATGGAAGTCGTCGGGCTCGGACTCGAGGCGGTCCTCGGCGGCAGGTCCGGCTGTGCGGCGGCTGCGGCCCTCCCCGGGATCGACGTCGAGCAGTACGGTGAGGTCCGGCCTCAGGGCATCGGTGGCCCAGAGGTTCACCTCCAGCACCGCCTGCGTCCCGAGCCCGCGTCCGGCGCCCTGGTAGGCGACGGAGGAGTCGACGTACCGGTCGCAGACGACGACGTCGCCGCGCTCCAGCGCAGGAACGATCACCTGGTGCACATGGGCCGCCCGGGAGGCGGCGAACATCAGTGCCTCGGTCCGCGCATCGATGTCGCCGTGCCCGTGATCCAGGACCAGGGCACGCAGTTCCTCGCCGATCGGGGTCCCGCCGGGCTCCCGGGTGCGGACGACGGTGCGGCCGCTCTCCTCGAGGGCCCGGCAGAGCAGAGCCGCCTGCGTCGATTTACCGGCGCCGTCGCCACCTTCGAGGGCGATGAAGAGCCCGGGAAGCCCGTGCGGGAAGGGATAGGTCACGCGCCAAGACTACCGAGGAACAGTGACAACTCCTCCCGGCCGAGGTCCGTGAGGGTGCGTCATCCATTGAAGATGCCTGGACCGGGAGAACTACTGTGTTCCCCATGACCGTCCCGTACGCACCGCACTCCCGCCTCGCTCCGGATACCCTGACCGTCGCAGCAGGGCGTCCTCCCCGCGAACACGACGCGCCCGTCAACGTGCCGATCACGCTCTCGACGACGTACCACGAGACCCGCGCCCCCGAGGCCGGCGACCGCATCTACGCACGGGGCTCCAACCCCACGTGGGACCCGTTCGAGGACGCGCTGGGGGCGCTCGAGGGCGCGGAGCTGCCGGCGCTCGTGTTCGGCTCGGGGCTCGGCGCGGCCGCAGCGGCGCTGTCCCTGGTCCCGACCGGAGGGGCGGTGGTGATGCCCCGGCACGCCTACGCCGGTTCGATCAGCCTCGCGGCGGACCTCGCCCGGAGCGGTCGCTTCGAGCTGCGCACCGTCGACATCGCCGACACGGCTGCGGTGCTGGCGGAGCTCGCCGCCCTCGCCGCCCGTTTCGATGCGGGTCAGGTGATGCTCTGGCTCGAGAGCCCCACCAACCCCATGCTCGAGGTGGCGGAGCTGTCGGTCCTGACGGAGGCAGCGCATGCGGTCGGGGCCGTCGTCGTCGCCGACAACACCTTCAACACCCCGATCGTCCACCGGCCGCTCGAGGTCGGCGTCGACCTGGTCCTCCACTCCGTGACCAAATGGCTCGCCGGTCACTCCGACGTCGTGCTGGGGGCGCTGGTCACGTCCGACCCGGCCCTGCGCGAGCGGCTCCTCGCGCACCGGACCCTGCACGGGGCCATCGCGGGACCGTTCGAGGTGTGGCTCGCGCTGCGCGGACTCCGGACACTGGCACTGCGTATGGAGCGCAGCCAGTCGAACGCTGCCTTCCTCGCACTGCGCCTCGCCGACCATCCGTCCGTTCGCCGCATCCGCTACCCGGGCCTGGCGTCGGACCCGGGTCACGCGCGGGCGGCAGCGCAGTTCGACGGTTTCGGCGGCATCGTGAGCATCGAGCTCGACGACGTCGCGACTGCCGACGCCCTCGTCGGCGCCGTGCGGCTCTGGTTGCCGGCCACCTCGCTCGGCGGGGTCGAGTCGCTCATCGAACGACGACGTCGCCAGCCGGCCGAGCCCACCACCGTCCCCGAGGCGCTCGTGCGGCTCTCCGTCGGCATCGAGAACCCCGAGGATCTCTGGGCTGACCTCGACCAGGCCCTGCGCGCGGCCGGGGACGGGCGGAACGCCGACCGCTGACCGGGACGATCGCCCCCGGCGTCACGGGCGGACCCGGTCTGCGGCATCCGGGATGGGCCAGCTAAGCTGAAGCTGTGGAACTCGTTCTCAACTTCCAGTATTTCCTGTACCTGGCGCTCGGTTTCGTGGCCCTGGGTATCGAGCTGTGGGCGTTCTCCGACTGCGTGCGGCGACCGGGCACGGCGTTCGAGGGTGCGTTCAAGCGGACCAAGGGCTTCTGGCTCGCCCTCACCGGCGGAGCCGTCGTCGTCGGGCTGCTCTCCGCGCTCGCCGGCAGGGGCGGGTTCAACCTGTTCCAGCTCGTGGCGATCATCGCCGCCTGCGTCTACCTCGCCGACGTCAAGCCGGCGGTCAGCCAGACCTCCGGTCGGGGCGGCAACTACGGCCCCTACGGCCCGTGGTAGCACCGGACCGCCCGTAGCTCTCAGCCCGGCCGCACCGCGTCCCAGGCCACGGTGATCTCCCCGAGGCGCCACCGCGAGGGCCCGTCCGCGACGGGCCAGCCGTCCGCCCTGAGCGCGGCGCACATCCCCGTCCAGCGCTGGCGGGTCCCGAAGGACGCCAGTGCGGCGGCATCGAGCCAGGCGCGGTCCATCGCCTGCAGGTAGCCGCGAATGCGTTCGCCCTCCACGTTGCGGTGGATCAGGGCCTTGGGCAGTCTCTCGGCGACGTCGGAGGGCAGGGTGAAGGCGCCGAACCGCAGCGAGATGCTGAGCGAGACCGGCCCTTCCGTGCCGAGGGCCACCCAGCTGGATCGCCTGCCGATCTCGTCGCACGTCCCATCCACGAACAGCCCGCCCGGGGCGAGCCGCGCACGGACCTCGTCCCAGTAGGCTGCGTACTCGTCCTCCCCGTACTGGCGCAGCACGTTGAACGCACGCACCATCACGGGTTTCCGGCCCTCGAGCGGCAGTTCGAATCCTCCCTGCCGGAAGCTGAGTCCGGGCCGCGTGAGGGGTTCCGCGGCTGCCACCCGCACGGGATCGATCTCGATGCCGACCACCTCGACGTCGTCGCGCACGGCCCGGAGGCGCGTGAACAGTTCGACGGCGGTGACGGGAGCCGCGCCATAGCCCAGGTCCACGACGAGCGGGTCGACTGCCCGGCGGAGGCGGTTCCCCTGTGGACCGGCCAGCCAGCGGTCGACCCGGCGAAGGCGGTTCGGGTTCGTCGTGCCGCGCGTGATGGTCCCGAGCGGCTTCGGGGGACGCTGTCTCGGAGGCACCCGTCAAGGGTAGGGCACCTGCTTAACACTGGTGGAACAGGGTGCTCCCGGCATGACCGTCGAACCCCTGATGCGGCAGACTAGGAATCATGACCTACACACTGATCCTGCTGCGCCATGGGCAGAGCGAATGGAACGAGAAGAACCTCTTCACCGGCTGGGTGGACGTCGCCCTCACGGCGAAGGGCCGCGAGGAAGCGGCCCGGGGTGGCCACCTGCTGACAGAGGCCGGCATCCTCCCGGACATCGTCTACACCTCCCGGCAGAAGCGCGCGATCATCACCGCGAACCTCGCACTCGAGGCGGCGGACCGCAGCTGGATCGACGTCAAGCGCGACTGGCGTCTCAACGAGCGCCACTACGGCGCCCTGCAGGGCAAGGACAAGGCCCAGACGCTCGCGGAGTTCGGCGAGGAGCAGTTCATGGAATGGCGGAGGTCCTACGACACCCCGCCGCCGCCCCTGCCCGACGACAGCGAGTACTCGCAGGCCGGCGACCCCCGGTACGCGGACCTCGGCGACGCCGTCCCCCGCACGGAATGCCTGAAGGACGTCCTCGACCGCTTCCTTCCCTACTGGGAATCGGACATCACCGCGGACATCAGAGCGGGGAAGACCGTCCTGATCGCCGCGCACGGCAATTCGCTCCGGGCGCTCGTGAAACACCTCGACGGCATCAGCGACAGGGACATCGCGTCGCTCAACATCCCGACGGGGATCCCGCTGGTCTACGAGCTCGACGAGGACCTCAAGCCCGTGAAGGCCGGTGGCACCTACCTCGACGCGGACGCGGCAGCTGCTGCCATCCAGGCCGTCGCCAACCAGGGCAAGCACTAGTCCGCACGGCTCAACAGAACGACGGCGGTCCCTCAGGGGCCGCCGTCGCTTGTATGTTTCAGTCGCAGTCGTGCTGGTGGGCCGGGGCCCGGCGTCAGCTCAGCGGTGCGCTGGGCTGCCACTCGCCGGTCACGAGGTAGGTGACCTTCCGGGCCACCGAGACGCCGTGATCGGCGAAGCGCTCGTAGTAGCGGCTGGCGAGCGTCACGTCGACCGTCGTCGGTGCGCTCTCGTTCCAGTCCTCGGCGGCGATCGCACGGAACACCCCGGCGTGGAGTTCGTTGACCCGGGCGTTGGCGGCGCTGATCTCGTTGCTGAGATCGAGGTTCCGGGTCTCGAGGAGTTCGGTGACCTTGGCCGCGATCTGGACGTCGAGCAGGGCCAGCTCGTCGAAGGTGGGGCGGATCCGCTCCGGGATCACGTTCGCCGGGAACCGCAGGCGCGCGAGCTGCGCCACGTGGCGGGCGAGGTCGCCCATGCGCTCGAGCGACGCGCTCATGCGCAGCGCCCCGACGATCATTCGCAGGTCGGACGCCACCGGCCCCTGGAGGGCGAGGATGTCGATGGCCCTCTCGTCGAGGTCGTTCTGCAGGAAATCGATGCGCGCATCGGCGGCGATGACTTCCTGGGCCAGTTCTGTGTCCGCACCCTGGAAAGCGCTGTTGGCCTTCTGGATGGCCTCGGACACCAGCTGCGAGATCTCGATGAGCTCCTCGCCGATCTGGTGTAGCTCGGCCTGAAAAACCTTGCGCACGTGGGCGTCCTTCCCTGGAAGTTTCGAATCAACCGTTGTCACAGTTCTGCCGACGAGCCTTCCAGCCAGCGGTGAACTGTTTGCCCGCTTTATGTGAACGTTAGTTGAACCCCTTACCTATTGCCACCGGATGGGCCGGGGCCGGAAATCGCAGAGCATAAGCTATGTCCGTGGACCCCCTTCTCCTGACGCTCGTGGCCGGGCTGGTAGGCCTCGCCCTCGGCGTGAGTGGCATGGCGGCTTTCCGTGCGAGCGAGGCCCAGCGGCTCCGTCTCCTCTACGAGGACGAACCCTCGCTGCCCGACGGTGCGGCGGAGGTCCTCTCCATCATCGGCCGGGCCTACGTCATCGTGGACGCGATCGACGGCGTCGTCCGCGCGAGCCCGGCCGCCTACGCTTTCGGGCTCGTGCGAGGGCACACCGTGGTCCATTCCGAACTGCTCGATCTCACGGCCCGTGTCCGGCGTGACGGGGTGATCGAGCAGCAGCAGCTCGAGCTCCCGCGCGGGCCGCTGGGGCAGGGCACCATCGTGGTGCAGGTCCGCGTCGCAGCCCTCGGCGCCGAGTACATCCTGATCCTCGCGGACGACCGCACGGAGATCACACGGAGCGAGGAGATCCGGAACGACTTCGTGGCGAACGTGTCGCACGAACTCAAGACGCCGGTCGGCGCCATCTCCCTCCTCGCCGAGGCCATCGACGACGCCGCCGAGGACGAGGTGGCCGTGCGCCGTTTCGCCCAGCGCATGCACAAGGAATCCGGCCGCCTCTCCGCCCTCGTGCAGGACATCATCGAACTCTCCCGCCTGCAGGGCGCCGACGTCGTCCGTCGCGGCAAGGCGGTGGACATCAACTCGGTGATCGCCGAAGCGGTGGATCGCAACAAGCTGCCGGCGGAGAGCAAGCAGATCGACATCGTGGTCGGCGGGTCCGTCTGCGCTAGCTTCGCCCCAGAACAATAAGGGGATGATCGATGCGCCTGCTTGCCTTTGCCTCGCTGCTTGCACTTGCGGCCTGCTCCGAAGAGCCCGCCGCCAACA
>JASLAA010000301.1 GCA_030147325.1 Arthrobacter sp.
TGCAGCTCCTCACCTCGGGCAGCATCGGGGGAGCGATCGGCGGCGCGGCGTCGACGGCGATCACCACGACCGTGCACATCGGCTTCTGGACCACACTGCTCTTCGTGGTCCTCGAACGCAGCGGCACCGCCGACACCGGCAGGGGATGGACCCTCGAGCGCCTTCCCGAGCCGCCGGACCGCACGCGTGACGGGCGCCTCGCCGAACTCATCGCCTCCCTCGTCCTCCTCGCGCTCTTCGCCGGGGCGATCCTGTGGCAGCAGATCCGGTCCGTCGCCCGCGCGGACGACGGCACCGCGATCCCGCTGCTCGACCCCGCCCTGTGGTCCTTCTGGCTCCCGTGGTTCCTGGCGCTGATCGTCCTCGAGGCGGGGTTCGCCGTCTGGCTGTACCTGCGGGGCTGGTCCTGGCGCGCCGCCGTCGTGAACGTCCTTCTCAATCTCGCCTTCGCGGTCCCCGCGATCCTCCTGTGGTCCGGAGGGCGGCTGCTCAACCCGGACTTCGTCGACGCCGTCGGCTGGGATCCGGCGGTGGCGGCCGGCGGTGGCTGGACCGTCACCTCCATCGTCACGGCCGGAACGGTGCTGATCGCGGCCTGGGACGTGGTGGACGGCTTCCTGAAGGCACGGCGCGCCTCCGTCCCGGGGTCCCGGCAGCCCGTCCTCGTGGGCTGCTGACCCTGCCGGGCCTGCTCCACCCGGGCAGGGCGCGTACCGTGGGCGGATGGCAGCCACCGAGTCCCGTCAGCAGCACATCGTCAACACCCTCGTGGAGGCGCACCAGGACCTCATGGTCGCCGACCCCCTCGCCTTCCGGGCGCGGTTCCGGAAGATGGCGGCGGACCCCTACGCCTTCTACCGCGGCAGCGCGTCGCTGTTCTACACCGACATGGCAGGGCTCGACGACAGGTGGGCGGACGGGCGCACGGGCCGCGTGTGGATCCACGGCGACCTGCACGCCGAGAACTTCGGTACCTACATGAGCAACGAGGGCCGTCTCACGTTCGACGTCAACGACTTCGACGAGGCGTACGTGGGCCACTTCTCCTGGGACCTGCGTCGGTTCGTGGCCTCGCTGACCCTGCTGTGCTGGCAGAAGGCACTGCCGTCGCAGGCGGTGCGCGACCTGTCCCGTACGTACCTCGAGGCGTACCTGGGTCGGGTGGGGGACTACGTGGACGACGAACAGTCCGCCTTCGCCTTCGGGCTGGACAACACCGAGGGCACCATCCACCGGGTCCTGCAGCAGGCCCGCGCCGCGCGGCGGACCCGACTGCTCGACTCCCTCACGCTGATCGAGGACTACGAGCGCCAGTTCCGTGACGACGGCTCGATCCGGGTGCTGGGGGACGAGGAGTTCGCGGAGGTGTCGGACGCGTTCGAGCGCTACCTCGCCACCATCCCTGACGGCGAGCGCTCCCGCCGTCGCGTGTTCTACCGGGTCAAGGGGATCGTGGGGAAGAAGGGCTTCGGGATCGGCAGCGCGGGGCTGCCCACCTACAACGTGCTGATCGAGGGTTTCGACGAGGCGCAGGAGAACGACATCATCCTCACGATGAAGCAGTCGAACATCGCTGCGCCCAGCCGGATCGTCGACGACGAGCGCGTCCGCGGGTACTTCGACGACGACGGGCACCGCGCCGTCGTCAGCCAGCGCTCGCTGCAGACCCACACCGACCCGTTCCTCGGCTACACCTCGATCCGCGGGACCTCCTTCGTGGTGTCGGAGCTGTCCCCCTACAAGCGGGACCTCTCCTGGGAGGACCTGACGGAACCCGAGCAGATGGCGCCCGTGCTCGAGGCGCTCGGGCAGGCCACCGCGAAGATCCACTGCTCCACGGACGAGGACAGCGACCACGACCTCGTGCCGTTCCGCACCGAGACCGCGATCCTCGCCGCCGTCGGGGACGCGCGCGAGGACTTCATCGGGGACATGGTGGGATTCGGCGAGGCCTACGCCGAGACGGTGCGGCAGGATCACGCCCTCTTCGTGGACGCGTTCCGCGAAGGGCTCATCACCGCCGTACCCGCAGCATAGAAGGAGTTGAGTCCGCAAGGCTCAACTTTGTTTTGACCTCCGGCCGCGCAGGACTATAGTTGAGTGCAGAACGCTCAATCCACGCGCCCGGCGGATGAGCGCCTCGCAAATCCCGGGCAGTCGAAAGGAAATTGCATGTCACGTGCAGTAGGTATTGACCTCGGAACCACCAACTCGGTCGTCTCGGTCCTCGAGGGTGGCGAGCCCACCGTCATCGCGAACGCCGAGGGCGCGCGCACCACGCCGTCGATCGTCGCCTTCTCCAAGGCCGGCGAGGTCCTGGTCGGCGAGATCGCCAAGCGCCAGGCCGTCAACAACATCGACCGCACCATCGCCTCGGTCAAGCGCCACATGGGCACCGACTGGAGCGTCGACATCGACGCGAAGAAGTACACCCCGCAGGAGATCTCGGCGCGCATCCTTCAGAAGCTGAAGACCGACGCGGAGAGCTACCTCGGCGAGAAGGTCACCGACGCCGTCATCACGGTGCCCGCCTACTTCAACGACGCCGAGCGCCAGGCCACCAAGGAGGCCGGCGAGATCGCGGGCCTCAAGGTGCTGCGCATCGTCAACGAGCCCACCGCGGCGGCCCTCGCCTACGGCCTCGACAAGGGCAAGGAGGACGAGCTCATCCTCGTGTTCGACCTCGGTGGTGGAACGTTCGACGTCTCCCTGCTCGAGGTGGGCAAGGACGAGGACGCGTTCTCCACCATCCAGGTCCGCTCCACGGCCGGTGACAACCGCCTCGGCGGCGACGACTGGGACCAGCGCGTGGTCGACTACCTGCTCTCCCAGGCCAAGGCCAAGGGCGCGGACCTGTCGAAGGACAAGATCGCCCTGCAGCGCCTGAAGGAAGCCGCTGAGCAGGCCAAGAAGGAACTGTCCTCGGCGACGTCCACCAACATCTCGCTGCAGTACCTCTCCGTCACGGCGGACGGTCCCGTTCACCTCGACGAGCACCTCTCGCGTGCCAAGTTCCAGGACCTGACCAAGGACCTGCTGGACCGCACCAAGAAGCCGTTCCAGGACGTCATCGCCGAGGCCGGCATCAAGGTCGGCGACATCGACCACATCGTCCTCGTCGGTGGTTCCACCCGCATGCCCGCCGTCGTCGAACTCGTCAGGGAGCTCGCAGGCGGCAAGGAGCCCAACAAGGGCGTCAACCCGGACGAGGTCGTGGCCGTCGGTGCCGCACTGCAGGCCGGTGTGCTGAAGGGCGAGCGCAAGGACGTCCTGCTGATCGACGTCACCCCGCTGTCCCTGGGCATCGAGACCAAGGGCGGCATGATGACCAAGCTCATCGAGCGCAACACGGCCATCCCGACCAAGCGCAGCGAGACCTTCACCACCGCGGACGACAACCAGCCGTCCGTGGCCATCCAGGTCTTCCAGGGCGAGCGTGAGTTCACCCGCGACAACAAGCCGCTGGGTACGTTCGAGCTGACCGGCATCGCGCCGGCACCGCGCGGCGTCCCGCAGGTCGAGGTCACCTTCGACATCGACGCCAACGGCATCGTGCATGTATCCGCC
>JASLAA010000306.1 GCA_030147325.1 Arthrobacter sp.
AACAGGGCAGCCGAGGCGGCGATCACCTTCTCCGTCGCCTCGACCCCGTGGACGAGCGACGTGACGTCGTAGGCCAGGGCCCGCTGCCCGGCCCGCTCGTGCGGGCGCTCCGTCGTCGCTTTCTCCAACTCCTCGATCTCCTCGCGGCTGCGGAAGGTGAAGATGCGCAGACGTTCGGTGACGTCGGCGTCGGAGGTGTTGAGCCAGAACTGGAACATGGCGTAGGGACTCGTCATGGCTGCATCGAGCCAGACCGCGTTACCCTCGCTCTTCCCGAACTTCGTGCCGTCCGAGTTCGTGATCAGCGGCGTGCCGATCGCATGGACGCTCTTACCCTCGACCTTGCGCACCAGCTCGGTGCCACTGGTCAGGTTTCCCCACTGGTCCGATCCCCCGGTCTGCAGCACGCACCCGTACTCACGGAACAGCTGCAGGTAGTCCATGCCCTGCAGGATCTGGTAGCTGAACTCCGAGTAGCTGATGCCCTCGTCGGAATTGAGCCGCTTGGCGACGGTCTCCTTCTTGATCATCGTCCCGACCCGGAAGTACTTGCCGACGTCGCGCAGGAAATCGATGACCGTCATCGGCCCTGTCCAGTCGAGGTTGTTGACCATCCGGGCCGGGTTCTCGCCCTCGAACGCCAGGAACTTCTGCACCTGGCCCTGGAGGTAGCCGACCCACTCGGCGACGGTCTCCTTCGTGTTCATCGTCCGTTCCGCCGTCGGGCGGGGATCACCGACCAGACCGGTGGAACCGCCTACCAGGCCGAGGGGCCGGTGACCGGCCAGCTGGAGCCGGCGCATTGTGAGCAGCTGGACGAGGTTGCCCAGGTGGAGGCTCGGCGCCGTGGGGTCGAACCCGCAGTAGAACGTCACCGGATCCCCCGCGAGAAGCTCCCGCAGCTCGCCCTCGTCCGTGGATACATACACCAGGCCGCGCCAGACGAGCTCGTCGTACACGTTCGCGAACGACGGATCGTTGCTCTGGCCTACGAGGCCACTGACCGGGGAATCTGTTTGCTGGGACACCCCACCAAATTATCAGCCGGCGATACCGGCAGGAATTCGACCGGTCGAGATGACGCGGAGGCGCTGGGTGGGCCGCGTCATGGCGACATAGAGATCTCCCACGCGCGCGGTTGCCGAGTCCAGCATGTCCTGTGGCTCGAGGATGACCACGCCGTCGAACTCCAGGCCTTTCGACTCACGGGGACCGATGACCACGATGTCCTGGCCGGGCCCGCCCGCGCCCGTACCCACGCGTGCTCCGTACTCGGCTTCCAGTGCGGGGCGGACGTCGCCGAGGAGGTGATCGGGCGCGATGACGGCGAGCAGTCCGCCGTCGATGGCCGACAGCTCCTCGGGCATGACGCGCACGAGGAACGGGACGAGATCCTGCACGGTGTCGAGGACAGGGGCGAACCTGCCTTCACGGACCGCTTTCGGTGCGGACACCACGAGCCCGGCCGCATTCGCCATGCGCACGGCAGCCTCCGCGATCTGCGACGGCGTGCGATAGTTCACCGTCAGTTCCTCCAATTGCCAGCGATCACCCACGAACGGCTCGAGCGCCTGCTGCCAGGAACGGGATCCCGCGGCCGAGCTCGTCTGCGCGATGTCGCCGACGATCGTGAAGGATTTCAGCGGGCACCGTCGCATGAGCATGCGCCACTGCATCGGGGAGAGCTCCTGCGCCTCGTCCACCACGATGTGACCGTAGGCCCAGGTGCGGTCGCCCGACGCCCGCTCCGCAGCGGAGAGTCGCGTCGCGGACACGGCGTTGTGCTGCGCGAGATCCTCGGCCGTCAGGACGCCGTCGACTCCCGAATCCTCGAGGGATGCGTTCACGTTCTCGAGGGCACGTTCGGCGTTGGCGAGGTCTCGCTTCTGCTCCTGTTCGCGCGCCGCGTTGTCGCGCCCTGCGGAGACGTCCAACTCCCCCAGCAGCTCCGCGGCTTCGTCGAGGAGTGGTACGTCGGCCTCGGTCCAGGGGGCATCCACGGGTCGCTCCAGTGCCGCCAGGTCGCGGTCGCTGAACGTGGGCGCCGCGGCGCGCAACAGGGCGGGCCGGGCGAAGAGCTCCGACACCAGCTTCTGCGGCGAGAGGGGCATCCACGCGAGGTTCAGGGCGATGCGTACGTCACGGGAGCTGCGGACGTCCTCCGCGAGGTAGGAACGGTCGGCATTGTTGCCTCCGCCGGACGATTCCTCGAGTTTCTCCAGCAGCTGCTCGGTGAGTTCGCGCAGGAGGGTCTTCACGAAGGTGACGCGGGCCTCGTTGTGCGGCTTGCCCGTCGCTCGGGCGCGCTCACGGGCACGGCCGACCTGCCGCGGTGTGAGGGTGAGCCATGTCCCCTCGACATTGAGCCGCTGGTTCTCCGCCGGTACACGCTCCCGGTTGGCGACGGCGTTCCTCAGGACCTGCGCCATCTCGAGCCGGCCCTTGGTCGCGGCTGCCTGCTCGTCCGGTTCCTGCACCGTGCGGACGCCCGGCATCAGGGTCCCGATGCCCGCCATGACGACGCCGGTCTCGCCCAGGGACGGGAGCACCCGCTCGATGTACTTCATGAACGCGTCCGTCGGACCGACGAGGAGGACGCCGGCCGACTTGAGCCGTTCGCGGTGCGTGTACAGGAGGTAGGCGGCGCGGTGCAGGGCCACAGCCGTCTTGCCTGTCCCGGGGCCGCCCTGGACGACGGTGACCCCGGGAAGCGGTGCACGGATGATGCGATCCTGTTCCGCCTGGATCGTGCCGACGATGTCGGACATCTGGCCGGTGCGCCGCGTGTTGAGAGCCGCGAGCAGGGCGCCTTCACCCTGGAGGGAGTCGTCGTCACCCAGCAGATCGGCGTCGAGCACGTCGTCCTCGATCGCGACGACGTCACGCCGGGAGAGGATCAGGTGCCGACGGCGACGGACACCCATGCGCTCGAAAGCAGTGGCCTGGTAGAAGGTGCCCGCCTCGGGGGCCCGCCAGTCCACCATCAGTTGGCGGAGGTCGTCATCCGAGAGACCGATCCGACCGATGTATCGCTTGTCGCCGGAATCGAGGTCGAGGCGTCCGAACACCAGCCGGTCATCGACGGCGTTCAGCTGCGCGAGCCGGTCCTCGTACATCGTCGCGAACGCGTCCCGTTCGGAGCGGTTCTGGTGCGATCCGGCAGCCTGCGTGCGTCGGACATCGGCCAACTGCTGCGCCTTCTCCGCACGGAGTTCGTCGAGACGGCGGTACAGGCCATCGACGTAGTCGCGCTCGTGGTCGAGCTCGGCTCTGGCCTGGGACGTCTCGTGCATCGGACACTTCCTTCCTTCAAAGGCAGACCGTCAATTCTAGCGCGGCGGAAGCTACACGGTTGCCAGCGAATGGACCGTCCTGCCGGCGAGGCCCTCTCGTCCGCCCAGGGCTCCGAGCTCGAGCACGACCCCGCACCCGACGACGGCGGCACCCGCCTTTTCGAGCAACGCGCATGCTGCGACCAGCGTTCCGCCGGTGGCGAGGACGTCGTCCAGCACCAGGACGCGGGTGCCCGCGGGCAGGTCGTCCTGATGGATCTCCAGGGCAGCCTGCCCGTACTCGAGGTCGTACGACTCGCGGTATACGGGTCGCGGCAGTTTCCCCGCCTTACGGACCGCGACCACACCGGTCCCCGTGGCGTAAGCCACCGCGGCGGCCAGCAGGAAACCGCGAGCCTCGACGCCGGCGACGACGTCGAACGACGCGCCGAAGGACTCGGCCACGGCGTCGATGACGGCGCGGAAGGCCGCGGCATCGGAGAAGACCGGGGTCAGGTCGCGGAAGACGATGCCCGGAGAGGGGAAGTCGGGAACCACGGCGCAGAGGCGGTCGATCGCATCCCTGGCAACCGCTGCGACACCCGTCCCGTCATCCGGTACCGGGCTGCTGTCCGCTGCGCTGATCATCACGGATCAACCTTACGGGCTGCACGGGCCTTGCCCGGACGGTATCTGGACACCGTCGGATCATCCGGCAGCCAGAACCGCCACGGATATTCCTCCGTGCCTGCAATGCCGCTGACGCCCACTCGCGGACCGGTCGCCACGGCAGCTGCCGGCTCGGGGGGCAGGGCGAGGCGGAAGGGCTCGGCCAGGGCGTCCGCGCCGTCGAATCGCCGGTCCAGCCCGAGCGCCTGGGCGAGGCGGGCGGGCCCCCGCGCGAGGTCGCGGTCCGATGCCGGGTGCGAGCGACGCTTCCGGGCGAGTTCTGCTCCCTCCACGATCTCTCCCGCCCGCAGCAGCAGCCCCGTGGCCCAGCCCTCCGAGCCGCAGACGATGTTCGCGCAGTAGTGCATCCCGTAGGTGAAATAGACGTAGAGGTGCCCTGCCGGCCCGAACATGGTGGCGTTGCGTGCCGTCCGGCCACGGAACGCGTGTGAGCCCGGGTCATCAGGCCCGAGGTAGGCCTCCACCTCCGAGATCCGGACGGTGACAGCGCCGACGTCGTCGCTATGGGTCAGGTGCGCGCCGAGGAGCCAGGGCGCGACGTCCAGGGCACTGCCGCTCAACCTGCCCCGCAGGTCCTGGTCCCCGCCGCTCGCCTCGTCCACGCATCGACCGTAGCAAAGGCCCCGCCGCACACCCGTGTCCGAATCCCGCTAGTTCGGACTGCTGCGGGCTGGCAGGATGGCGGCATGGACTTCTGGCAGCACTACCGGGCGATCGATGCCCGCGACGTGCGCTTCGACGGGCAGTTCGTCACGGCGGTCTCCAGCACCGGCATCTACTGCCGTCCGTCCTGCCCCGCCCGGACTCCCAAGCCGTCCAATGTGACGTTCTACCGGACGTCGGCCGCGGCGCACGACGCCGGCTACCGGGCTTGCAAGCGGTGTCTGCCGGAGGCGGTCCCCGGCGACCCCGGGTGGAACCTGCGCAGTGATACGGCCACCCGCGCGATGCGCCTCATCACCGACGGCGAGGTGGACCGCACGGGGGTCCAGGGCCTCGCCGACAGGCTCGGGTACTCCTCCCGGCACCTCAACCGCATCCTCAGGGAGGAACTCGGAGCGGGCGCGCTGGCCCTTGCCCGAGCCCACCGGGCGCAGACGGCCAGGACGCTCCTGTGCGGCACGACCCTCCGCTTCGCCGACGTGGCGTTCGCTGCGGGTTTCGGCAGCATCCGGCAGTTCAACGACACCGTCCAGCAGGTCTTCGACCTGACACCGCGGCAGGTCAGGGACTCAGCGCGACAGAAGCACGGCGCGGTGGAGGGCGGCGGTACCCGGGACGGAACCGTGCGGATCTCGCTGTCCCTGCCGGTCCGGACGCCCTACGACAACGGGATCTTCCGCTTCCTCGGGGCACGGGCCGTGGCCGGCGTCGAGCGGGGCACGCGATCGACCTACGAACGGTTGGTCCGCCTGCCGGGAGGGCCCGCCTGGTTCAGCGCGAGCGCCGTGCGAGCCCGCGTCGACGGGCAGGGTGCGCTGCCCGTCACGGTGTCGGTGTCGGGGCTGGCCGATCTGCCGGCTCTTCTCGGCCGCATCCGGGCGCTGTTCGACCTCGATGCGGATCCCGTCGCCGTCGACGCGGGGTTGGCTCGCGATCCGTCCTTCGCGCGCCTCGTCGCGGGCGCCCCTGGGATGCGACTCCCGGGATCGCTCGACCCGCACGAGGCGGTGGTCCGCGCGATCGTCGGCCGGCAGGTGGCGGTGGCCACGGCCGCAGCCGATCTAGGACGGCTGGCCGACGCCGGGGTTCCGGTCCGGGTGCCGCACACGGAGCTGACGAGATACTTCCCGTCCGCGGCTGACCTGGCGGACGCCGACGAGCCGCTCGTCCGCGGTCCTCGCCGACGCAGCGAAGCCGTGCGCTCCGCTGCGTCCACTCTCGCCTCCGGTGCGCTCGACGTCGGTATCGGGGCCGATCCGGGCGCCCTGCGTGCGTCCCTGCTCCGACTCGACGGCGTAGGACCATGGACGGCCGAATACGTCCTTATGCGCGTCCTCGGGCATCCGGACATCCGGTTGCCGATGGACGCTGCGGTGAGGAGCGGGTGGGCGCGGCTCGACGATCGGACCGGTCCCCGGGTGAGCCACCACCCCCGGCAGCCCGGCGTATCGCTCGACGACGCGATGGCGGCCGTCCGCCCCTGGCGCTCCTATGCGACACTGCACCTCTGGAGGCACGCAGCGGCACCCGATCCTCCCACCGATGACCGCCCGCACGTCGACGTCGACGACTGACATCCTGCCCGCCCGC
>JASLAA010000021.1 GCA_030147325.1 Arthrobacter sp.
CTTCTGGGTGGAGCGGTTCGTCAGCACCTGGATGGTGGTACTGACGGCTCCCGAGATGACGGCGAACACCAGGGCCGAGCGCAGGGTGTTCTCGAGGCCGTCCTTGCTCTTCGGTGGTGCTTCACCGGTGATCTTCTCCCACAGGAAGTCGACGAGCTTCGTTCCCACGAAACCTGCGCCGACGCTCATTCCCACGCCGAGCAGCTTGAACACGACATTCATGGTCTCTCCTTCTGTTCGATAGTCCTGCGCCTAGCCTAGCCGCGGCCGTTACCGCTCCGCAGCGGTATGCGGGCTGCGCGGACCGGATACCGCACCGGCGCCGAGCGGCCCGCGCCCGCCCCTCCGGCAGGTGTAGGATCGGTAGCGCTCAACCAACACACGACAGGGGAGCGCCGATCCGCAGCATGCTGCCGGAGCGGGCGCTGAGAGTGCGGACCGCCGCAGACCCTCGAACCTGATCCGGCTAGTACCGGCGAAGGGAGTCGAGTTCTCAGAGTGTCCGGACGCTGCTTCCACCGCCCGGCACTATCCCCTCCTGTACCTCAGGAGGAATCAGCATGGCATCATCAACGGCCCTCACAGGCACCGCTCCGCGTACCAACCAGTGGCGCGTCGTCGACATCGTGGTGGCATCGGTCATCGCCGTCGCCGTCGGCGTCCTGTTCTTCGCCTGGTCGGCAGGCTACTCCGGGATCAGCCTGCTCACGGCCGGCTTCCCGCCGCTCGCGGGCCTGTACTCCGGTGGTTGGCTCATCGCAGGCGTCCTCGGCGGACTCATCATCCGGAAGCCCGGCGCCGCCCTGTACTGCGAAGTCCTCGCGGCAGCAGTCTCCGCCCTCATCGGCACCCAGTTCGGCATCCTGGTGCTCGTGTCCGGACTCGTCCAGGGACTCGGGGCCGAACTCGTCTTCCTGCTGTTCCTCTACCGCAAGTGGAACCTGCCTGTAGCGCTGCTCGCAGGCCTCGGTGCCGGACTGGCCCTCGCCATCAGCGAGAACATCATGTACAACGCTCTCTGGACCATCGAGTTCAAGCTCCTGTACACGCTGTTCGCCGCCCTCTCCGGCATCGTCATCGCCGGGCTGCTGTCCTGGTTGGCCATGCGCGGACTCGCCAGGACCGGCGTGCTGTCGTCCTTCGCCGCGGGCCGCACGGCGGACGTGTGACACCAGCTGTCGCGTCGGCCCGGGGAGCGGTGCAGGTCACCGCCCGGGGATGGGGCTGGCGCCATGCCGGCCGGAAGGCCTTCGCGGCGCGCAACCTGGATCTCGACATCCGGCCCGGGGAGCGCGTGCTGCTCCTCGGGGCATCCGGGGCCGGCAAGTCCACCGTGCTCCACGCCCTGGCGGGCGTGCTCGGCAGCAATGACGAGGGGGAGCAGGAAGGCGAACTCCTCCTCGACGGTGAGCATCCCGCTTCCGTGCGGGGGCGGGCAGGGCTCGTCCTGCAGGACCCCGAGACACAGGTGGTCCTCGCCCGCGTGGGTGACGAGGTGGCCTTCGCCGCCGAGAACCTCAGCGTGCCACGCGACGAGATCTGGCGGCGCGTGGGACGTGCTCTCGACGACGTCGGCCTCGATCTCCCGCTGGATCATCCGACCACCGCGCTGTCCGGCGGCCAGAAGCAGCGGCTCGCGCTGGCATCCGTCCTCGCGATGGAGCCCGGTCTGCTTCTCCTCGACGAACCCACCGCCAATCTCGACCCCGACGGCGTGCTCGAGGTCCGCGACGCCGTCGTCCGCGTCCTCGAGCGCACCGGGGCGACGCTCGTGGTCGTCGAGCACCGCGTGGCGGTGTGGGCCGACGTCGTCGACCGCGTGATCGTGCTCGACGCCGGGGGAGGAGTGCTCGCGGACGGTCCGCCCGCGGTGGTGCTCACCCGGGAGGAGACGCGCCTGGAGCTCGCCGCTGCCGGGGTATGGGTGCCCGGCGTGCACCCCCGGCCTGGCGGGTCCGTACCCGTCGGCCGGGGGGACGTGCTCCTGTCGGCGCACGAGCTGTCGGTGGCCCGGACGAAGCGGGGACCGGCGGTGGTGCAGGACCTCGAGCTCGAGGTCAGGGCCTCGCAGGCACTCAGCGTCACCGGGCCGAACGGATCCGGCAAGTCCACCGCAGCACTGACCCTGGGCGGGCTGCTCCGCCCGCGCGCGGGTCGTATCGAAGCGTCGGCCGGGCTCGCCGGTACCGCCGGGAGGGATCCGCTCCGCTGGCGGTCACCCCAGCTGGTGCAGCGCATCGGGACGGTCTTCCAGGAGCCCGAGCATCAGTTCCTGACCGCGAGCGTCGAGGAGGAGCTCGAGTTCGGGCCTCGTCGGGTCGCCGCGGCAATCGATACGGCGCGTATCAGCGACGTGGCGGAGCGCCTCCGGCTCACGCACCTGCTGAAGGCCAACCCCTTCACGCTCTCGGGAGGGGAGAAGCGGCGCCTGTCGGTCGCGACGATGCTCGCGACCGCTCCGAGGATCCTCATCCTCGACGAACCGACCTTCGGCCAGGACGCCCTCACCTGGGCCGAACTCGTCACCCTGCTGCGCGAGCTGATCGCTGACGGCGTGGCCGTGCTCTCGGTGACGCACGACGCCGAGTTCATCGCCGCCCTGGGCGGCAGCTCGCTGCACATCTCCGCGGGCGCGGGGAGGATGGTGTCCCGATGAGCACGGACTACCTCACCCCGGTGCTGACCGGGAGGACCCTGGTGCGGGCGAATCCCGTCTCGAAGCTCTTCGCGGCCGTCGTGATCACCCTCGCGCTCCTCGTCAGCATCGACTGGGTGAGCGCGGCGGTGGCCCTCGCCTGCGAGCTCGCCCTCATGCCACTGCTGGGCATCAGCATCGTGGGCCTCTTCCGTCGGATCTGGCCGCTCCTGATCGCCGCGGGCATCGGCGCGTACGGGACCGCACTCCTGGCCGAGAAGACGGGAGGCGTGCTGATCGACGTCGGGCCGTTCCTGTTCACGGAGGACTCCGTGGCGGCCGGGGTGGCGGTGGGGCTCAGGGGGCTGGCGCTCGCGCTCCCCGGCATCTTCATCCTCCTCACCACGGACCCCACCGATCTGGCCGACGCGCTCGCCCAGAAGCTGCACCTCCCGCACCGTTTCGTGCTGGGCGGGCTGGCCTCGCTGCGGCTCGTGGGCCTGCTCCTCGAGCAGTGGGAGACGCTCGGGCTCGCACGCCATGCCCGCGGCGTGGGCTCGGACGGATCCCTCGTAGCGCGGACCCGGAACCTGCTGGGTCAGTCCTTCGGGCTGATCGTGCAGGCGATCCGGCGTGCCACCCGGCTCGCCACGGCGATGGAGGCGCGCGGCTTCGGCGGGGGAACGCGCACCTGGGCGCGGACGAGCACGTTCTCGGCGCTCGACGCCGGTGTCGCCGCCGTCGGGCTGCTCATCGCGGTGGGCGCGACGACGGCGGCCGTCCTGGCCGGGACCTGGAACTTCATCCTGTCCTGAGCGAGGGCGACCGCCGTCATGTGTGCCGGAGGCTGTCGTGGCGTGCCTGAGGCTAGAGCACGTCCGAGAGGAACGATCTCAGCCGGGGCGTCCGGGGGTCGTCGAAGATCGCGGCCGGAGGGCCGGACTCGACGACGACGCCGCCGTCCATGAACGTCACGGTGTCCGAGACGTTGCGCGAGAAGCCCATCTCGTGTGTGACGACCACCATCGTCATACCCGCTGTGGCGAGGTCCGCCATGAGGGCGAGGACCCCCTTGACGAGCTCCGGGTCGAGCGCGGACGTGGCCTCGTCGAAGAACATCACCTCGGGGTCCATGGCGAGTGCCCGCGCGATGGCGACACGCTGTTGCTGGCCACCCGAGAGATTACCCGGCCGGACGTCCGCCTTGTGCTTCAGGCCCACCAGGTCCAGCTGCGCGAGCGCTTTCTCCCTCGCCTCGTCCGCCGACATCTTCCGGAGCTTGCGCAACGCCAGGGAGACGTTGTCGAGGACGGTCTTGTGCGGGAACAGGTTGAACTGCTGGAACACCATGCCGATACGCCTGCGGAGTTCGTCCGGGTTGTCCTTCAGCACGGACCGGCCGTCGAGGAGGATGTCTCCCTGGTCCGGTTCGATCAGCCGGTTGAGGACCCGCAGGAGGGTGGACTTCCCGGAACCCGAGGGACCGATGACGGAGGCCGTGGTGCCCCGTTCCACGTGCAGGTCGATGCCACGCAGTACATGGTTGGAGCCGAAGGACAGGTGCAGGTTCCTGCCGGTCAGGGTTCCTGATTCGATGGCTTTCATGCGGGGGCTCCTTCGCCGATCTTCGCGGCCACTTCGTCCGGCTCCGGCTTCTCCTTCTTGCCGACACGGAGCCGGTTGTCGATGTAGTTGACGAAGTGGGTCAGCGGAACGGTGAGGCACAGGTACAGGACGGCCGCTGCGATGAGCGGTGACAGGTTTCCGGTGTTGCCGGCGGCGTCGTTCCCGATCCTGAAGAGCTCCCGCTCGCTGGCGAGCAGGCCGAGGAAGTAGATGAGCGAGGACTCCTTGATCAGCGAGATGAACTGGTTCACCAGGGCGGGCAGCACACGGCGCACGCCCTGGGGGACCACCACCAGTTGCATGGAGGAGCGGTAGCTGAAGCCCAGCGCGCGGGACGCCTCGAGCTGGCCCTTCTCGACGCTCTGGATGCCCGACCTGAAGATCTCGCCGATGTAGGCCGCCGCCATCAGGGACAGCGCGAGGATGCCCATCGGGAACGGACTCGTGCTTCCGGTGAGCTGTCGGTAGATGGGGCTGAGGCCGATACCGATGAGCAGGATGATCACCACGGCGGGCACGCCACGGAAGATGTCCGTGTAGATGCGCGCCGCCCAGCGGAGCAGCCGGTTGCGGGAGATCCCCATGATGGCCAGGAGCATGCCGAGGATCGTCCCGAGGATGCCGGAGGCCAGCGCGAGGATCAGCGTGTTCCGCAATCCGACGGTCAGGAGCTCCGGCAGGACGGCGAACATCGCCTCCCAGTCGAAGAAGGTCTGCGCGAGCTGTTCGAAGGCGTTCATCCAGGGTCCGCTACTTTACGTCCACGGCTTTGCTGCCGGGCTTCCAGTCGGTGGGCGTCTCGCGGTCGGGGTACCACTCCTTCGTCAGCTCGGACCACGTGCCGTCCTCGATCACGGCATCGAGGCCCGCGTTGAGAGCATCGATGAGGGGCTGGTTCTCGCTGTTCACCGCGTAGGCGGTGAAGTTCTCGGTGTTGATGATGGTCTCGGCGATCGTGGTGTCGTCGCCGTCCTTCACCTGGCCGGTCGCCTGCTGGGACGGAGCGACCCAGGCGTCCACCTGGCCGTTCTTCACGTTGGCGTACACGGTGTTGTAGTCCGCGAAGCGCACGGGCTCGAGGCCGAGGGTGTTGCTGACGTAGTCGTCCTGGACGGTGCCCTGCACCACGCCGATGCGTGTGCTGTCCGACAGCGAGTCGAAGCCGGTGACCGTCGAGCCGTTCTTCGTCACGACCGCCATGTAGCCGAAGTCGTAGCCGTTGGTGAACCCGACGTTCTCGCGGCGGGCGGCGGTGGTGGAGATCGAGGAGGATCCGACGTCGAACTGCTTGTTCTGCACCTGTGCCAGCAGGGCGGAGAAGTCGGTGGACGCGAACTCCACCTCGAGGTCGAGCTTGTCGCCGATGGCGCGCAGCAGTTCGTTGTCGTACCCGGTGAAGACACCGTTCTCGATGAAGATGTTCGGCGGGGCATCCGAGAGGGTACCGACGCGCAGGGTTCCCTCGGTGACCAGACCGAGTTCCGATGTGTCGATCTCGCCGATCGACGTGGTGTCCTCGGTCGTGTACTGGTCGAGGGACTGCTGGTCGCTGCCGGCCAGGGCGTCCGTCGTCTCGGTGGGCTCGCTGCTGGTGTCACCGCACGAGACCGTCAGTGCGAGGAGGGGGACGGCGAGTGCCGTGAGGACCTTGCGGGAGATGTTCATGGTGTCCTTCGTGAATGCTGGCCCCGGATGGGGTGTGCTGGTGGTGCGCTGGGTGTGCCGTCGGGCGGCAGGGAGGAGAACCGTTGGCTACTGGGTGACACGCTCGCTGTTCTGGGCTGAGCGCGCGCGGGCTGACCGGCCAGTGGACCGGGGGCATTCCGCACGACGCCGTACTTGCCGGCCGGGGAACTTGGCCCGGCGGCCGAATCTTCACCTGGAGCACCCCACTACGGGAGAGGGTTGCTGTCCAGCCGGCCAGGGCCGATGGCTGGAACTCTTGATTACAGAAAAACGCTAGGGCAGCACGAAGCGCCCGGTCAAAACGAAACCGGGGCGAGACGGTGTTTGACGTAGCAAAAGGCCCTTTGAGCGCTCTTTTGTGGCGGAGATTACACGAAGCGGTCCACGAGCTCGGTGAGTTCCGCGGTGAGGGCCGACGACGTGCGGATCTCCTGGCCGTCGATCGAGAGCACGGGCGCGAGCAGCCGGATGCTCGAGATCAGCCAGACGGCGTCGGCGTCGAGGAGGTGGTGCGGCTCGAGCGGACCGTACCCGAGGTCCCACCCCTGGTCCTTCGCGGCAGCGAACAGGGCGCTCTGCGACGTCCCGGCCAGGATGCCGCTCTCGAGCAGGGGCGTGAGGAGGGTCTTCCGGCCGTCGCGCTCGTTGGCGAGCAGCACGGTGGACGTCGGGCCCTCGAGTACCTTCCCGTCCGAGGAGGTGAAGATGACGTCGTCGGCGCCGTTCGCCCTGGCGTAGCGGACGGCTGCCATGTTGACGGCGTAGGAGAGGGTCTTGGCGCCCATCAGCAACCAGGGCGCACGCTGGGCCACGGTGCTGTCGTAGCCGCGATCCAGGAGGAGGACCTTCAGCCCGGCCTCACGCTGCGCCAGGGTCGACGCCGGAACCGGTGCCACCTGGACCCAGGCCGTCCCGCGTCCTGCACCCTCCACCCCGCGGGTGGCGATCAGCTTGACGACAGCGTTGTGCTGCTCCGGCTCGGCCGCCGCGAACTCCCGCAAGCCCGTGCGGATGGCGCGGCTCCACGCGGCGGCGTCGGGCACCGGCAGGTCGAGCGCAGCGGCGGACGATGCCAGGCGGTCCAGATGGGCCTGCTCCTTGCGCGGCGCGCCGTCCACGGCGAGCATCGATTCGAAGATGCCGTCCCCCCGGGTGGCACCGAGATCGGTCGCCATGAGCTGCGGCTGCGCCGCGTCCACGACCCTGCCGTCGTCGTGGGCCGGGTCGAGGAACACCAGAACTGTCATGGGCCACAGCGTAGCGGCTGGGGGCGGTCCGTGGTCGGCCCGGTCAGCCCCGTGACTCGCGCAGCAGCTCGGCCTCCGACAGGAGGGCCCGGGCGTGGAGGCCGGCGGAAGCCTGCCTGAACAGGTCGGCCTGGCCCTGCAGCTTCCGGAGGAGCGGCCCGCGTGGTGCGCGTTCCACGGGATCCACCGCCAGGGCCTGTGTGCTCGCAGCGTAGAGCTGGGGTGCGCCGGCCATGGCGGCGCTCGCCTGCAGGCTCAGGAGCGCGGTGATGATCTCCTCGCGGTCCTGGCTTCTGAGGGCGCGGTCGATGCGCTCGATCCGTGCGGGCAGCAGGGCGGTGAAGGATCGCACGAAATCGGTGGCGACGGTGTAGGAGCCGAGATCCCCGGCGAGTTGTTCGAAGGCGTCCGTATCGAAGGCGCGTGTCATCGGAGTGGGCCGGTGCTGATCGTGGGGACCATCAGGCGGGGCAGGTGAGTGCCGGAATGCGGGGGTGTCCCTGGTCGATGCGCGGACCAGGGACCGGAGCGACGCCCGGCGCTCCCGCGACGCGGCGCGCGTCGTGACGTCCTGTGCCGCTCATCCGTGGTCATGATCCCAGTCTCCTCCATCCGGAGGTGTTCCTCGCCCGGCGAAAGCCGAAGTAATCCTCAAGATCCCTCATCGGTCGGCCAGGGCACCCGGAACGGCGCCGAACGGAGGCTGCCCGGCGTCGGATGCGTCCGAGGGGAACTCTGCGCCCAGCGCCGACAGGACCCCCCGTGCTTTCGTCCGTACCTCGTCCCACTCCTCGGCGGGGTTCGAATCAGCGGTGATCGCTCCGCCGACGCCGAGCGTCAGGAGGGTGCCGCCGTCGTGCTCCTGCAGCACGAGGGTGCGGATGACGACCGCGAGATCGGTGGCCCCGGTCAGGCTGAAGTAGCCCGCCGCGCCGGAGTAGGGGCCCCGCGGTGCCTGCTCGAGGCGATCGAGGATCGCCATGGTGCTGATCTTCGGTGCTCCGGTCATGGAGCCCGCAGGGAAGGCGGAGGCGATGACGCCGGCCCTGGCACTGCCGGGGCGCAGCCGGGCGTCGATGGTACTGACCAGCTGATGCACGGTGGCGTAGGTCTCGATGTCGCACAGCCGGCTGACCGTGACGGAGCCGGGCACCGCGTGGTGGGATAGGTCGTTGCGGAGGAGGTCCACGATCATGATGTTCTCCGCGCGGTCCTTCGCCGAAGTCCTGAGGTCCTCGACCAGCGCCGCGTCGATGACGGGGTCGGCGGAACGGCCGCGTGTCCCCTTGATCGGTTCGGCCCGCATCAGTCCTGCCGCCGTCAGCTCGAGGAAACGCTCCGGCGAGGTGCTTGCGACGGCGAAGCCGGGGAAGCGGAGGAAGTGCGCGAAGGGTGCGGGGCTCGCGGTCCGCAGGCGCAGATAGGTCTCGAGGGGGTCCAGCCGTGCGGCCCACGAGGACAGCGACGTCGTCAGGCACACCTCGTACGTGTTGCCGTCGGCGATCTCCGCCTGGGCGCGGCGGATCGTGTCCAGGTACCCGTCGCGATCGTTTCGGACGGTGAAGTGCGGCACCGGCACCGGCACCGGGGGCGACGGCGGAACCCGAGCGGGCGCGACGATCGCTGCCCGCGCTCGCACCAGCCAGGCCTCGAGCTCCGGGTCGGGGCGGCCGTCGGACAGGGTGAGCAGGAAGACCTCCTCCTCGACGTGGTCCAGCACCACGGCGCGCCCGGCGAAGATGAGCGCGGCATCCGGGATGGTCCCACCGGATGTGCGGGCGGCGCCGCCGGTCTCCCGTTTCAGTTCGTAGCCCAGGAAGCCGAGCCAGCCCAGCCCGAACTCGCACCCGTAGCCCTCCGGGGTGCGGACGGCGCGCCGTCCCCAGACGTCGTCGAGCCAGCGGAAGAAGGGCTCACGGATGCGCGTGGTCACGGGGCCGGCACTGATCTCCGTCACGCCGTCCCGATGCAGGGCCTGTTGTCCGAAGCCGCCGCCGGCGTCCGCCATGATGCTGAAGCGGCTGCGCCCCCGAGGGGATCGGGGCGCCGTTGCGGCGTCGGAGCTGTCCAGCCACACGGCAGCAGCGGACGTGCCGTAGAGCGCGGTGAACAGAGCCGCGGGATCGGGCACCGCGGCGTGGTGCTCGACGTCGAGCGTCATCCCCCGCCTCCCGGCCCGCTCGGGTGCGAGCAGCACGGCACACGCGGGCAGTCCCGTGAGGGCGAGGCGAACGGACTGCGGTAGCGATGCACCCTGATGACCCTGGACGACGATGTCCGCCGCACCTGCCGGGTCGTCGCGTGCGAGCCAGGATTCCTCCTGGTCGGCCCAGCGCTGCCAGAACGGCGCATAGGTCTCGCCGTCACGCGCGATCGCCGTCCGGTGACGGACGCCCGGATCCGCCTCCACCCAGATCACGGCGTCGAGGTGGAGGCGGGCTGCAGCCGCGGCAGCACCCACGCCCTCCAGGACGACGATGTCCGCGACCGGCGTCGAACGTTCCGCGCCGTCCCGGCCGAGTTCCCAGTCCCAGGCCCTCCAGCGGCCGGGCCGGCCCGAGGCAAGCGGCCGCAGTACCTGCTCCACATAGCGGTCCACGCCGTCGTCGAGCCCGTCCCAGCCGGGGTAGATCTCCTCGAGGTGGAAGACGGTGACGCTGTGGTGTTCGCGCAGGAGTGCCGCGAGCTCGACCGCGAGCGTCGTCTTCCCGGCACCGGACCGGCCGTCGACGGCGATGAGCAGCGGGGTCCCGGGCGGCACGGCTCAGGCCAGGGCGAGCAGCGCGCCGACGCCGACGAAGAGCGACCCGAACGTGCGGTTGAGGATGAGCTGGCCCCTGTCGCCACGGGTGAAGCGCCGGAACGAGCGGGCTGTGCCTGCGTAGAAGAACCACATCACGAGGACGTCGATCGCGATGACGGTCGCGGCCAGCACTCCGTACTGGCCGAGCAGCGGCTGGTCAGGGCGGATGAACTGGGGGATGAGGGCGAGGAAGAACACGATGGCCTTGGGGTTGAGCAGGTTCACCCAGACGCCGCGGCGGAACATCGAGAGGGATCCCTCACTGCCCTGCAGCGCCCGCACCTCGCTGTGGTCCGGTTCCTGGAGGAACTTCCGCACGCCGAGGTACACCAGGTAGGCGGCTCCGGTGTAGCGGATGAGGTTGAACGCCAGGGGCGAGTTGGCGACGAGGATGCCGACGCCGGCTGCGGCGATGCCGATGTGCACCAGCAGGGCGGCCTGCTGTCCGAGGATCCCCCAGATCGAACGGCGGAACCCCACGGCCAGCGCGTTGCTCATGGTGTTCACGGCACCTGCGCCGGGGACGAAGCTGATCAGCGTTCCGGCGCCGAGCAGGGCCAACCAGAGGGAGGGATTCACCCGTTCATGGTAAGCGCCCCGGGTCAGGCGTCCGAACCGTCGACGTCGAGCTCGTGACGGACATACCGGACCACGCCCTCCACCGCCCCGTCGACCATCCGCCAGGTGGCCTCGAAATCACTGGCGTCGCCGTACCAGGGGTCGTAGATGCCGAGCTCCTCGAGGTCCGTGTCCGTCGTCGACGGGTCGAACTCGCGCAGGAGGTGGATGCGGTCGCGGGCGTCATCGTCGGGCGCCGCAGCACGCAGCTCACGGTAGTGGTCCAGGTCGAGGGCGAGGATCAGGTTCCGCTCCCGGTACCAGTCGGGTTCGAAGCGGCGCGCCCTGTGCAGGTGGCTCTCGATGCCGAGCTCGGTCAGCTTCGCCGCTGCCCGCTCGTCGATCGGCCTCCCGGACTCCCAGTCGGTGGTGCCCGCCGAATCGACGACGACGTCCCCCGTCATGCCCGCCTGCGCGAAGGCATGCGCGAGCATCAGTTCGGCCATGGGGGAGCGGCAGATGTTCCCGGTGCAGACGGTCACGATGCGGTACACGGGGAATCAGTCCCGTGCCAGGATCTCGACGCTGGGCATGAGGAACACTCCACCGTCCGAGCGGGACCACCGTTGCCAGCCCTCGGCAAGCCGGTCCAGGGTCTGCCGGTCGGCGAGGCCGCGCTCCAGTGTCTGTTCCGCGAAGGCCGAGTGCAGCACCCGCTGCGCCCAGGAATCGGCATGGAAACGGCGGTCCTCAGCGGACGCGTACACCCAGTTCGACGACGACACGTCCACCTCGGCGAAACCTGCCTCGGCAGCCCACGCGGGCAGCCGCCGTCCGGCGTCGGGTTCGCCGCGGTTCCCCCGCGCCAGCTCGCGGTACAGCTCCCTCCACTCCTCGAGTTCGGGGACCTCCGGGTACCAGGTCATCGCGCCGAAGTCGGCCTCGCGGGCAGCCACGATGCCGCCCGGTCGCACCACGCGCCTCATCTCACGCAGGGCCGCCACCGGGTCGGCCAGGTGCTGCAGGAGTTGATGGGCATGGACGACGTCGAACGACTCGTCGGGTAGGTCGAGGTCGTAGACGTTGCCCTCGCGGAACTCCACGTTCGCGATGTCGGCGTGGGCCTCTGACGCCTGAGCGATGACGTCGGCGGAACTGTCGATACCGACCACGGAGCCGGGAGCCACGAGGTCCGCGAATCCCGCCGTGATGCTGCCGGGGCCGCACCCGAGATCGAGCAGGTCGAGCCCGGCCTCCAGGAAGGGCTCGAGGTAGGCGGCCGACGAGGCGACGGTTCGGGTGGCATGTGCCGCCGTCACGCTCGGGTGGTGTCCGTGGGAGTAGACCTCGTCATTCATGCTTCGAAGGCTAGCGTGCGGGGTGGCGCTCAGTCAGCAGCGGCGTCGTCCCGCGCCTCATTCTTCGCCGCGACGGTGGCGTCGGTCACCTTCCGCATCATGTCCCGCAGGAGTCCGAGCTGGTCCTCCGAGTACTCGTCGAAGACCCCGCTGATGTGCCGGGCGAGCGGTGCGAACAGCAGCGCCCCCGTGGCGCGGGCGTGGTCCGTCAGGTCGAGGTGCACCTGCCTCCGATCGACGTCGCTGCGCCTGCGGGTCACGTGACCGGCTGAATCGAGGCGGTCGACGAGAGCGGTGGTCGCCGGTGAGCTCAGGTTCAGTTCCTCCCGCAGCATCCCGGGGGTCACGGTGAGGCCTGCCCGGGCAGCTCCCATCATGATGCTGAGTGCATGGAGATCGGTGCGGTAGAGGTTGTCGCGCTCGCCGGCGACGTCCACATAACGGTCCGTCTCGGTCGTGAATTGCTGCAGGAGCGCCATGAGCTCGTCCCTCGCGGCCATCGTCCCTCTTTCTTTCTCCCCAGTTTAGACCGACCATTATTATCTCCATCGCGGATATACTCTTCAACAGAGATAATCGAGGAAGGGCAGCGTGGACATGAGGAACACCTGGTTGAGGGTCGTGTTGCCCGTCATCGTCGTGCTGATCTGGCTGGTCGGCGCAGCGGTGGGCGGACCGACCTTCGGGCGACTCGAGGAGGTTTCGAGCAACGACCAGGCGTCATTCCTGCCTGCCAGCGCCGAGTCCACGGAAGCCGGCGAGTTCCAGCAGCGATTCAGTGATTCGGACGCCGTCCCTGCCGTCATCGTCGCCGAATCGGACACGGCCATCGCCGCACCGGAGCTGGCCTCCTATGCCGAACTCGCTGCTACGCTCGCCGCGGTCGACGGACTCGAGCCGCCGGCCGAAGGGCAGCCCGCTGTCGTGGGACCCGTTTCATCCGAGGACGGCCTCGCGGTGCAGTACATCGCGTTCGTCTCCGCCGACGCCGAACTCTCCGAGGTGGTCGGCGCACTGCGGGACGTCCTGACGGCGGAGTTGCCCGACGGCGTCACCGGATACGTCACAGGTCCGGCGGGTTTCACCAACGACCTCGTGGCCGCGTTCGGAGGGATCGACGGCATCCTGCTCGGAGTAGCGCTCGGAGCGGTGTTCGTCATCCTCCTGGCGGTCTACAGATCCGTGGTGCTGCCGTTCCTCGTCCTCCTGACCTCGGTGTTCGCGCTGGCGACGTCGATCCTCCTCGTCTTCGGCTTCGCGAAGCTGGACTGGATCCAGCTCAGCGGCCAGAGCCAGGGCATCCTGTCCATCCTCGTGATCGGAGCGGCAACGGACTACGCCCTGCTGCTCGTCGCCCGGTTCCGGGAGGCGTTGGCGGACAACGAAACGCCCTGGGATGCCATGCGGGTCGCCTATCGGGGTTCGGTGGAGCCCATCCTCGCGTCCGGCGCCACGGTCATCCTCGGCCTGCTGTGCCTGCTGTTCTCCGACCTCAACTCGAACAGGAGCCTGGGGCCGATCGCCGCGATCGGCATCGTCTTCTCCCTCGGCGCG
>JASLAA010000024.1 GCA_030147325.1 Arthrobacter sp.
GTACCTGCCCAAGGGCGTGGGCAGGTACTTCCGGCCCCGCCCGTAATGCGGGTGCGCGGGCAGGCCGGCGTAGCTGACCCAGGAAACGCGCTCGTCGGCTTCCAGCCACTCGGCCACGGCCTGCGCGTTCTTCAGGTGCTCGTCGAGGCGCTGGGCGAGGGTCTCCACGCCCTGCAGGAGCTGGAAGGCCGACATAGGCGACAGTGAGGGCCCGATGTCGCGGAGCTGTTCGGTGCGCAGCTTGGTCAGGAACCCATACTCGCCGAAGTTCCCCCACCACTGGATGTTCCCGTAGGAGGGCACGGGTTCGGTCATCATGGGGAACTTGCCGTTGCCCCAGTCGAACCGGCCGCTCTCCACGATCACACCGCCGAGGGTGGTGCCGTGCCCGCCGATGAACTTGGTGGCGGAGTGGATCACGATGTCCGCACCGTGCTCGAAGGGCCGCACGAGGTAGGGGGTGGAGATGGTGGCGTCGAGGACGAGGGGTATCCCGGCCGCGTGGGCCACCTCTGCGAGCCCGGCGATGTCGGCGACCTCGCCCGAGGGGTTCGCGACCACCTCGGCGTAGACGGCCTTGGTGTTCTCCTGGATGGCCGCGGCGTAGTCGGCGGGGTCCGTCCCGGGCACGAAGGTGGTCTCGATGCCGAAGCGGCGCAGGGTGACGTCCAGCTGCGTGACGGTGCCGCCGTACAGCTGGGAGGCGGCGACGATGTGGTCGCCCGCCTGGCAGAGCGCGGCGAAGGTGATGAACTCGGCGCTCATGCCCGACGCCGTCGCCACCGCGCCGATGCCGCCCTCGAGGGACGCGATGCGCTCCTCGAACGCGGCCACCGTGGGGTTGCCGATGCGCGAGTAGATGTTGCCGTACTTCTGCAGCGCGAAGAGGTTGGCGGCGTCGTTCGTGTCCTTGAACACGAACGACGTGGTCTGGTAGATCGGCACGGCCCGGGCGCCGTGGGTGGCGTCGGGAGTGCCGCCTGCGTGGAGCGCGCGCGTACGGAAACCGAAGGAACGTTCTGCCATCAGACACCTGCCTTGCTGGGTTGCTGGGTTGCGAGGGTCGATTCGGGATCGAAATCGATGCCGGCCCTCCGGGCTGCGTCCGCCTCGAGCTCGCGGACGATCGGCAGGATGTCCCTGCCGAAGGCTGCTACCTCCTCCTGGAAGTGGAGGTAGCACGTGAGGAAGAGATTCACCCCGATCTTCTTGTACTCGACGATCCGCTCGGCGATCTGCTCCGGCGTCCCGATGAGCCTGGTCTTGAAACCGTCGTTGTACTGCACCAGGTCCTCGAAGCTCGAGTCCGCCCACATGCCCTTGCCGTCCTTGGTCGAGGCCCCCGCCTCCTGGACTGCGGCGCGGAAGCCCTCCACCGCCGGGCGGTGCGCCTTCTCGACGATCTCGCGCAGGGTGTCACGCGCCTCCTTCTCCGAGTCCCGTGCGATGACGAACCCGTTCAGGCCGTACTTCGGACGGCGACCCGCCTGCGCGGCGGATGCACGCACTCCGGCGATGTTCTCCTTGAATCCCTCGAGGTCCTTGCCGTTCGAGAAGTACCAGTCGGCCACACGCCCGGCCGTGGCCTGAGCCGCGGTGGAATTGCCACCGAAGAAGATCTCGGGGTGCGGGCGGCCCGGGACGTCGACCGGCGCCGGGCTGAGGGTGAAGTTGTTGATGTCGTAGTACTTGCCGGACTGGCTGTAGCCCTCCTCGGTCCACAGGCCGCGCAGGACGCGGATGAACTCCTCGGTGCGGACGTAGCGCTCGTCGTGTTCGAGCCACTCGAGGCCGAAGTTGACGAACTCGTCCTTGAGCCAGCCGGAGACGATGTTGACGGCAGCACGGCCGTTCGAGATGTGGTCGGCCGTGATGATGAACTTCGCGAGCACGCCCGGATGCCACATGCCGGGGTGGACGGCGGCAATGACCTTGAGTTTCTCGGTGGCTGCGAGGAGGGCGAGCGAGAAGCTCGTCGCCTCATGCTGCTTGTCCGCTCCGTAGGACGCGGCGTAGCGCGTCTGCGACAGGGCGTATTCGAAGCCTGCGTCCTCCGCGATACGCGCGAGCCGGCGGTTGTAGTCGAAATCCCAACTGGTCCGCTGCTCGATGGTCGAGACCACCAATCCGCCGCTGACATTGGGGACCCAGTAGGCGAATTTCAGGGGAGTGGAAAGGTCGGCGACGCTCATGGTTTCCTCCATCGGTCTGGCAGTAGCACCCTTCTGTCGCCGCGGAAAAGCGGAGGCCAGGGTTGCTGCGGCGTCAGTGAGCCAGATCTCTCAGCCGCTCGGGATGGTCAAGCAAGAGTGTGACATCGAGCCCCAGCAGAAACAAACAATGTGTCCTCAGGTGGAGTTGCGATCGGGGCTCCGGGAGCCGAACGGACAGGCGCAGGTGGCTCCTGCGCCTAGGCTGATCGCATGGACAGCTGGAAGTCTGCCGGCAGGCGGCAGGAGCGGACACTCTGGCAGACACTCTCGTACCTCGGCGTCGTGCTCACGATCACCGTGGGGAGCAGCATCCTGCTCGTCGCGGGCAGCGCCGGTTCACAGGTGACCGCCTGGTTCTACGTGCAGCAGGCGGTCCTGCTGGTACTCAGCGCGGCCGGCACCACTGCCGCCTTCCGCCGCTCGAGGTCCTTCCGGGCCGGAGGGTAGGGTAAGCGGCGTTACGGAAATGTGACAAATCGCCGGAGCAGTGGCTATCGTCATCCAGTGCCCCCGTCCACGTGGGGCGCTCCCGGACGGATTGCCGAGCCCTGCCGCCGACCGGGACACGTCCGCACAGAAGAAGGCAGGGACGGGGGAACCACTCGTTCCACCGGACGCGCAGGACCACCTGCACGCGTCCTCGGGGTTAAGCCGCACCCAGCACGCCCACAGGCGATGCACGCGGCCGGGTGACTCCCATCCGAACCCGACAGCTCACCCCGCAGGCATGGGAGAGGTACATCACAATGTCACGAATCACTTCACCGGCACGCCACCGCGCCGACATCGACGGCAACCTCGCACTCCAGGGTCTGTCCCGCGCAGCGAAAGCACACGCCACCTCCGTCGGCCGCCCGGTCGCCATCGTCGCCGTCACCTCGGGCCTCGCCCTCAGCGCCGTCGGCACCGCACACGCCGGGTCCTACACCGAGCAGGGCACGACGTCGGCATCGGTCGCCGCCGCCGTCGCGGCCCCCGCGGTCGCAGCCCCCGCAGTCGCGGCCCCGGCCGCACCCTCGGCGGCCTCGTCGCACACCGTCGTCGCGGGTGACACCCTCGGCGGCATCTCGGCCAACTACGGTGTGGACCTGACCGCGCTGCTCGCCGCCAACGGGCTGTCGCTGGCCTCGGTCATCTTCCCGGGCGACAGCATCGCGATCCCCACCGCCGGTGCCACCCAGCCTGCGCAGACGGTCTCCGTCTCCGTGCCCGTGGCCCCAGCAGCACCGGTACAGCAGGCAGCACCGGTACAGCAGGCAGCGGCGGTCGCCCCGGCGCCTGCCGTCTCCGATGCCGCCGGCTCGGGCATCTACCTCGCCTCTGCCGCCATCACCCCGGCCGCCCCGGCCCGTGAGGTCGCCAGCAGCGGTGTCGCCGGGATCCTCGTCGGGTCCGCGCAGTCGCAGATCGGAACCACCCAGGACTGCACCGCGATGGTCGAGAAGGCACTGCGTGCCGCGGGTATCGCCGTGGGCGACCTCGGTCCCTCGCAGTTCTTCCAGTTCGGTCCCACGGTCGGGACCCCGGCTGCAGGCGACCTCGTCATCACCGGTGGTCACGTGGCCATCTACGTCGGCGGTGGCCAGGTCATCAGCGGTGGGATGAACGGCGTGAACGCCACCATGCAGCACCCGCTCTCGGATCTTGCCGGAGCATCCTTCGTTCGCGTTGCCGGCTAGCAACCCGGACGATCCACATGCAGGAAGCGGCAGGTGCTTGGACGGGGCGCCTGCCGCTTCCTTCTGTTTAATCCCGGATCGTCAGTGCCGGGCTGCGAGCGCCGCCTGGATCCCGGGGATGCACCCCTCGTTCTGCAGTGAGGTCGTGTCGCCGAGCGGAGCGTTCTCGTGCAGTTGGGTCAGCAATCGCCGCATGATCTTCCCGGACCGGGTCTTGGGCACGTCCGGCACGACGACGACAGTCGCGGGTCGGGCGATGGGGCCAATGGCGTCGGCCACATGGGCGCGGAGGACAGCCGCGATGTCGGCGCCGTCGTCCGCTCCGGCGGTGAGGACCACGAAGGCCGCGATCGCATGGCCGGTCAGGGCGTCGGGGACCGGGCACACTCCGGCTTCGGTCACCAGCGGATGCGCCACGAGGGCGGATTCGATCTCGATGGTGGACAGGCGGTGCCCGGAGACGTTGAGGACGTCGTCCACCCGGCCGAGGATCCAGGTGTCGCCGTCGTCGTCGTACCGTGCGCCGTCGCCTGCGAGGAACCAGCCCTGGGCGGCGAATTTCCGCCAGTAGGAGTCGAGGTAGCGCTGCGGGTCGCCCCAGACCGTCCGTGCCATGGCCGGCCCGTGGCGGTCGACGACGATCAGGCCCTGGACGCCGGGAGGAACGGTGTCGCCCTGTTCGTCGACGATGCGCGTGCTCACTCCCGGGAGGGCCCGGGCGGCGCAGCCGGGCTTGAAGTCGGCGTCGGTGGGGCTGGGGGAGAGCACCGTTGCTCCGGTCTCGGACTGCCACCAGGTATCGACGACGGGCACCTCGTCCCGGCCGAGGTTCTTCCGGAACCAGCGCCAGGCCTCGGGATTGACCGCCTCGCCCACCGTGCCGAGCACCCGGATGCTCGAGAGGTCGTAGCGGTCCGGGACCCCGCCGGGGAACCAGCCCATGAGCGAGCGGACCAGCGTGGGTGCGGTGTAGTAGCTCGTCACGCCGTACCGGTCGATGATCTCGAGGTGGCGACCGGGATGAGGGGTGTTCGGGGTCCCCTCGAAGAGGACCTGCGTGGCGCCGTTCGCCAGTGGACCGTACAGCTCGTAGGTGTGGGCGGTGACCCACGCCAGGTCGGCCGTGCACCAGTGCACGTCCCGCTCCCGGAGCGCCGGGTCGGGATTGCTGAAGAGGTGTTCGAAGCTCCAGGACGCCTGCGTGAGGTAGCCGCCCGACGTGTGGACGAGGCCCTTCGGCTTCCCGGTCGTCCCCGAGGTGTACATGATGAACAGCGGTGTCTCGGCGTCGAAGGCCTCCGGCTCGTGCTGCGGTGAGGCGGTGTCGACGACGTCGTGCCACCACACATCACGCCCGTCGGTCCAGCTCACCTCCGAGCCGGTCCGCCGGATCACCAGCACGTGCTCGACGCTGTCGGCTCCTGCCACCGCGGCGTCTGCGTTGTCCTTCACGGGCACGGCCTTGCCGCGGCGGAACTGCCCGTCGGTCGTGACGAGCAGGGCGGCTCCGGTGTCCTCGACGCGGAAGCGCAGCGCCTCCGCGGAGAACCCTCCGAAGACGAGCGAGTGGACGGCTCCGATCCGGGCGCAGGCGAGCGTGACGACCACCGTCTCGACGAGCACCGGCAGGTAGATGACCACGCGGTCACCCGCGCCGATGCCGAGGGCCACCAGCGCGTTCGCCGCGCGCGACACCTCGTCCTGCAGCTCGGCGTAGGTCACGCTGCGCCGGTCACCCGGCTCACCCTCGAAGTGCAGGGCGACGCGGTTCCCGTGACCCGCACGCACATGCCGGTCCACGCAGTTCACGGCGACGTTGAGCGTGCCGCCCGCGAACCACTCGATCACGGGCACGCTGAGCGAGCCGTCCTCCTGGGGTGCTGCTGTGCGGAAGGTGTGAAGGGTGTCCCACGGAGTGGCCCATTCGAGCCGGGCGGCCTGATCCGCCCAGAATGCGAGACGCTCGGCCTCCTCCTGAGCCTGCTGTGTTTCGATCGCCGTCGTGCCTACGCCCATCGGCGCACCGCCCAGCGCTCTGCGATGCCGAGGAGTGCGTCGGTGGTCTTGCCGAGGACCGCGAGGAGGATGATCGCGAGGATGATCCGGTCCACGCGGCCGGAGTACTGGGAGTCCGTCAGCAGGAAGCCCAGCCCCATGGATGACGCGATGAGCTCCGCCGCGACGAGGAACAGCCAGGACTGGGCGAGCGCGAGCCGGAGCCCCGAGAACAGTGCGGGAACGACGGCGGGCAGCTGCACCGTGGTCAGCAGCCTCACGCCGTTCAGCCCGAAGGCCCGCGCGGCTTCGACGAGGTTCCGGTCCACGTGCCGCAGGCCGAGATACAGGGTGGTGAAGACGGGGAAGAATGCACCGATGCTGATGAGCGTGACCTTCGAGTCCTCATTGATGCCGATCCAGAGCACCAGCAGCGGGACCCAGGCGAGCGAGGGCACGGCCCGGAGCGCGCCCACGGTCGGGGTCAGCAGGATGTCGGCGATCCGGGACAGGCCCAGCAGTGCCCCGGCCACCACTCCCAGCGCGGACCCGATGAGGAACCCGAGGAGGACGCGCTGGGTGGAGATCAGGATGTGCGTGGCCAGCTGCCCGCGTTCCACGAGGTCGACGGCGGCCGCGAAGACCGAGGCGGGCGACGGCAGCTGCGACGGCCGGAAGAAACCCGAGGCCGTGCTGAGGTGCCACGCCAGCAGGATCAGCGCCGGCACGACGAGCCCGAGCATGATGATCCCCAGCCGCCGACCGGAGGTGCGGGCGGCCCGCTTCGGGCCGCCGTCGGCGGTCACGGGCGAACCGGTGGCTGCGAGACCATCGGAGCTGAGTGGAACGGCGCTGCGACCCGTCACCTGCTCAGCACTCATGAATCCGAGCCGATCGAGGCCGGATCGGCCTTCTCGACGAGCGAGGGGTCGAACAGGGTGTCCAGTGCCTCGTCGATGTCCTCCTGGCTCTTCACATCGCCCGTCTCCACGAACACGGGGCCGATCTTCTCGAGGACGCTGCGCTGGGCATCACCCGGTGCGGGATCCACGTCGAGGTTGGTGCGCTCGATGATGACGGAGTTCGCAACGGCCGGATCGATGGCGGCGACCTCGGCGAGGATCGCCGCGGTCTCCTCCGGGTTCTCCTTCGCCCACTCCCGGGCCTTCTCATAGGCGTTCACCACCGTCTGCGCGACGTCGGGCTGCTCCGCGAGGAAGTCCTCCGTGGCATTGAGGAAGCCGTAGGTGTTGAAGTCGATATCGCGGAAGAACAGCTGGGCGCCGTCCTGTTCGGCTGCAGCCATGATCGGATCGAGTCCGGACCACGCGTCGACGGCGCCGCTCGCCAGGGCAGCGCGGCCGTCGGCGTGCTGGAGGTTCTCGATGGTGACCTCGGACTGCTCCACCCCGGCGGACTCCAGCGCCTGCAGCAGGAAGAAGTACGGGTCCGTGCCGCGGGTGGCCGCGATCGATTTCCCGCGCAGGTCCTCGATACCGGTGATGCCGGACTCGGGAAGCGTCACGAGGGCGGCCCACTCCGGCTGCGAGTAGATGTCGATGGCCTTGATGGGGGAGCCGTTCGATCGCGCGAGCAGGGCCGCCGAACCGGCGGTCGAACCGACGTCGATGGCGCCGGCGCGCAGGGCCTCGTTGGCCTTGTTGGAACCGGCCGACTGCACCCAGTTGACCGTGATGTCCTGCTCCGCGAGTTCGTCCTCCAACCAGCCCTGTTCCTTGATGATGAGGCTCAGCGGGTTGTAGGTGGCGAAGTCGATGTTCAGTGTGCCGCCCTGAGTGCCGCCGTCGGCTGCCGCCGGGGTGTCGGCGGCGTTCTCGCCCGCCAGGCAGCCGGTGAGACCGAGCGAGAGAGCGGTGGCGAGGGCGAGTGTGGGCAGGAGGGCGCGGCGATTCATGGTGGTCCTTCGATGGGGGTGCGAAAAGGGAAGACAGGAGGCGCCAGCCGACGACGGCGGTGCCGGGTGCGGAGGCGGCTAGTGGCCGGTGACCCCGAGCAGGGAGAGCAGTGAACTGCGCAGGGCGCCGAGGTCTGCCGAGTTGCGGTTCCGGGGCCGCGGGCCGGGGACGGGGACGAGTTCGGCGATGGTCGACCCAGGCTCGTCGCCGTCGCCGCGTCCCAGCACGAGGATCCGATCGGCGAGCTGGAGGGCTTCATCGACGTCGTGCGTGACCAGCAGCACGGTGGTGGGCTGTGCGCGATGGATGTCGAGCAGGAGGTCCTGCATCTTGATGCGCGTGAGAGCGTCGAGCGCGCCGAACGGCTCGTCGAGCAGCAGCACACCGGGGTTCCGGGCCAGGGCGCGGGCCAGCGAGGTGCGCTGGGCCATCCCGCCGGACACCTCGCGGGGCCTGTGCTTCGCGAAGGCGTCCAGCCCCACGAGCTTCAGCAGTTCGAGGACCCTCGCCTTGCCGGCGCTGGCACTCGAGGACTTCGGCAGTCCGATCGCGACGTTGGCCTGCAGGGTGTGCCAGGGCAGCAGTCGCGGTTCCTGGAACGCGACCGAGCAGCGTTCGTCGATGCCCCGGACCGGCGTGCCGTCGATGAGCACCTCGCCGCTGTCGGGTACGTCGAGCCCGGCGGCTGCACGGAGGAGGGTGGACTTCCCGCACCCGCTGGTGCCGAGGATCGCGAGGATCTCCCCGGGTTTCACCTCGACGGTGACGTCCCGCAGCACGACGTGCCGTTCCGGGGACGGGCCGAAGCTCCGTCCGAGCCCGGAGAAACGCACCCCCAGGGCCTGCTTCGAGTGGGGCCGGGTGCTTCGGGGTGTCAGGACTGCAGTCATGGTGTCTCCATCGGTCCTGGCGGTAGCACCCTACGATTCGAGCCTTGGCCACCGGAAGCGGTGGTTCCCGTGGCTCGAACCTCGATATTGCCCGGCATCAGGGGGATGCGGGCAACCAGGGTTGCTGCGGCTTCATCGATCCAGGTCTCTCGGCCGCTCGGGATGGTCACTCCTATGAAACGCCCGAGGTCCGGCAGGAGCAAAATGGTACGTGTAACAAAGGCTGTAACAAATGGACGACATCGAGGGGAACAGCGTGACGCACCGGAACGATCCACAGGTGATTCGGCGGCTCCTGACGGAGCACGGGCGCTGGGCGGTGGTGGGTCTGTCCAGCAATCCCCGGCGGGTCGCCGTCGGGGTCTCCCGCTTCCTGATGGACGAGCTCGGGATGGAGATCATCCCCGTGAGCCTGAAGGGCGACGACGTCCACGGGCAGCAGGGGTACACGCGACTGGCCGACATCCCGGGCGGGATCGACGTCGTCGACTGCTTCGTCAACTCCTCCCGCGTGGGTGCCGTGGTGGACCAGGCGATCGCCGTCGGCGCCCGCGCGGTCTGGCTGCAGCTCGGCGTCGTCGACGAGGACGCCGCGCGCCGCGCCGCCGAGGCCGGTCTCGACGTCGTCATGGACACGTGTCCTGTCATGGAAGCGCCTGCCCTCGGCCGGTAGCAGCTACATGCGCTGGTACTTCGACCGCACCACCATGAACACGCCGTACGCCATGAGGCCCAGCGCCACGGCGCCGAGCAGCCAGACGCCGAAGGGTTGCTCCCGCAGGGCCTTCAGGGCTCCGTCGAGCCCCGTCGACTGCTCCGGATTGTTCGTCACCGTGGCGACCACGACGAGCACGCCGAGCACGCCGAGCGCGAAGCCCTTGGCGAGGTACCCGGCGGTTCCGAGGGCCACGACTGTGCGGCCGAGGACGCCGGAGGGAAGGGCCGTCAGCTTCCGGCGGAAGCGCCGGGTGCCACCGCTGTAGACGAAGTACCCGCCGACCACGACGATGCCCACGCCCACCGCGAGGAGGAGTGCCGAACCGGCGGCGCTGGACATCAGGGAAGCGCTCAGGGACGCTGTACTCCCGCTGCTGTCACTCGAGCCACCCAACGCATACATCCCGAAACTCCCGCCGATGACCGCGTAGACCACAGCCTGGGCGCCACTGCGGAGCCTGGTGGTGAGCTTCTCCCTGCCGCTGAGCCCCCTCACGCCGAAGAACACCTCGCTGAGCTGGAACAGTGCGAGGGCGATGCAGCCGATGAAGCAGAACCACAGCATCGCCATGCCTCCCGGGCTGCCGGCCAACTGCCCGATCGCCCCGCTCTGGTCCGCGCTCCCGGACCCGCCACGCGCCAGGCCGAGGGCTATGAGACCGATGAGGATGTGCAGGACGCCGGCGGCCACGTACCCTGCTCGCGCCGCGACCTCGAACCCCTTCGAGTTCGACGCCTCCTCCGCCACGTCGGATGCCTTGTCCGCAGTGTCCTTGCCCGCGTTGAGCGTCCGCGCTGCGTGCCTGCGCGCGTCGTCCGACGTCATTCCTGCCATGGTGGTCCTGCTTCCCTGCCGGATCACGGGCGGACGGGGTCGTCCGGGTCGGTCCGGACCTTCATCCTGCCACTGCTGCGCCGGATCCATGCCCTTCCAGGCCGCGCTTCGTCCGCTAGGTTTGGACAGGATCCCGGCTGACGGGACGACACTGCGGGCAGCCGGGCATGGAATCGACGGCGCCGGCCGGAAGGGGCACACATGGACGAGTTCACCTACGCGGAGCGGGGCGCCACCGACCGGCCCTTCCCCCAGACACTCGAGGGTGACTGGCCTGCCGGCTACACCGTGATGTACGAGCGGTACGAGATCGCCACGGATGATCCTCCGGCCGCCTTCGAGGCCCTGACGGAGGGCATTCTCGGGTGGGAACTGCACCGCCGCGCCGGGCTCACCATGGAGTCCGACGCCGTGCGGGCCGCTCCCGGTGTTCGCGTGGTCTCAGGCTTCGGGGTCGGACCGGCGCGCATCAAGGCGCCGTGCCGGGTGCTCTGGTCGAGGCCCGCCCGGCTCGACGACGCCGGGCGGGCAGCTCCGGGCCAGCGCGGCGGCTTCGGGTACGGAACGTTGCCCGGTCACCCGGTCAAAGGCGAGGAGGGCTTCTACGCGGAGCTGACCGCCGACGGTCGGCTGTACTTCCTCTGCTCGGCCTACAGCGTGCCGGCGAGTCTTCTGTTCCGGCTTGCGGCTCCGGTGACCCGGCTGACGCAGCGCTACGTGCTGTCGCGGTACGTGAAGGCTGCACGCGAACTGGCGGCGGGAGCCTAGCAGGACCCCGCATCGGGCATCCTGCGGTGACCGCACCTGCAGGATGCCCGATGGAAGGGTCGCTGCCGGACGGGTACCGCCGTCGCGGACGCGACACAGCGCGGAAACCGGGCCGTAACGGTGGAGGGCTACGTTGTGGAGTTCCACGACCCGGAGAGGATCCACCATGGACAACACAGTGGGGCAGGAAGCTGCCGAGGTGCTGACGGACGGTTTGGGCAGACGGCGATTCATGGGGGTGGTGGCGGCCCTGGGCACGCTCTCCGCCGCGTCCGTTGCGGCAGCTCCCCCCGCGCTCGCGGCCGGGCCGACGGCCGCATCCGTGCCGGCCGCGCCTGGCAAGGGCCCGGGATCGCCCGGTAAAGGCAACGGAAAGGCAGGCGGTGAGATCCTGCAGCCGGGGCGAGGACGCATCCGTGGTGACCACTACCTCTCCTCGACTCCCGACGAGGTGCTCTGGGGGTACGTACCCACCGTTCACGCAGCGCCGGTCATGTCGGTCCGATCCGGCCGCACGGTCACCATCGACGCGCTCTCCCACGAGGGGATCCTGGAGGACCAGGGACGCGATCCGCTCGAGTACTTCGGTTCCCTCGGGGTACCTCCTTCCGAGATCCTCACGGACGCCGTCGAGATCGCCGCGGGATACCGGCGGACCGAGCGGCGGTTCGACGTCGACGGTCCGCACATCGTCACCGGTCCGATCGCGGTCGAGGGGGCGGAGCCGGGCGACGTCCTGAAGATCGAGACACTCGAGGTGCTTCCGCGGGTGCCGTACGGCGTGGTGTCCAGCCGACACGGCAAGGGCGGTCTCGCCGTCCAGCCCGGCCCCACGCCGCCGGCCGGCATCACCTTGGACGAGGTCATGCCCCCGGTCGAGACGGACAACAGGGCTTCCGGCATCCCTTCGGACTACGGCAACGTCTCGGTCTTCACGAAGATCGAGAAGGGCAACGGTGTCATGACGAGCGGGGACATGAGTGTCCGCTTCCCGCTCAGGCCCTTCATGGGCATGATGGGCGTCGCTTTCGCCGAGGCGGACGGGCTGACCTCTCCCGAGGCGAATTCCGTTCCACCGACGCTCGGGGGCGGCAACATCGACATCCGGCATCTCGGCGCGGGGTCCACCTTCTACCTGCCGGTAAGGGCTCCGGGAGGCCTCTTCTACGTGGGCGATCCGCACATGGGCATGGGCGACGGCGAGGTGGCGCTGACCGCGATGGAAGGGTCGCTCCGCGGCACGTTCCGACTGACGGTGTGCAAGCCCGGTTCGGGTGATGCGCCCTCGGTGGCCTATTCGTACCCCTTCGGGGAGACGAAGGATGCCTGGATCCCCATCGGGCTCTCCGACCCCGATGGTCTCGCGGGCGGTGGTGTCTCGGGCGACCTCAATGTCGCCATGCGCAGGGCGATCATCAATGCGCTCGACTTCCTCGAGCACGACCGCGGCATGGACCGCGCCGTGGCCTATGCGTACCTCTCGGCGGCGGCGGATTTCGCCGTCTCCCAGGTCGTCGATCGTACGGTCGGCGTTCATGGGCTGATCGCGAAGGCGCACTTCAGCTAGCCCGCTGAACCCGTCGTGGGACTGCTGTCGGACATCCGACCGTCACACCGCGGGATGGGATGGCCAGGGCCGTCCCATCCCGCCCCCGGACTCAGCCGAAGTGCTTGGGCAGCGTTCCCTCGTGTGCCTCGCGGAGCCGGTCGAGCGGCAGGGTGAAGTACCCCTGGACGTCGAGCGCCTGGTTCTCCGTGTCCACCACGCCGATGCGGATGGTCGGGAAGTTCCGCGCGGTGCACATGTCGTTGAAGCGCACCTCCTCGGATCGAGGGACGCTGACGACGGCGCGTGCCTGGCTCTCGCTGAACAGGGCGGTGAACGCGTCGATCCCGTCACGTTCGCACAGCTCGTCGAGGCCGATGCGTGCACCGACATCGAAGCGCAGCGCCATCTCGCTGAGCGCCGCCGCGAGGCCGCCCTCGGAGAGGTCGTGGGCGCCGTCGATCATGCCGTCGCGCGAGCAGTTCACGAGGATCGCCGCCAGCGTCTTCTCCGCCGTGAGGTCGAGCGCCGGGGGCCGTCCACCGAGATGGCCGCGCAGGTTGGCCCACTCGGATCCGTCCAGCTCCGCCGCCGTCGTGCCGAGCAGGTAGACGGCCTGTCCGTCCTCCCGCCAACCAGCGGGCGTGCGCCGGGCCACGTCGTCGAACACACCGAGGACACCGACCACCGGGGTCGGGTGGATGGCGATCCCGCCGGTCTGGTTGTACAGCGAGACGTTGCCTCCGGTGACCGGCACGCCGAGTTCCTGGCAGGCGTCCGCGAGGCCGCGTACGGTCTCGGCGAACTGCCACATGACCTCGGGGTCCTCCGGGGAGCCGAAGTTCAGGCAGTCGGTGACCGCGAGGGGTTCGGCGCCCGAGGTCGCCACATTGCGGTACGCCTCGGCGAGGGCCAGTCGTGCACCCTCGTAGGGATCGAGGTAGGAGTAGCGGCCGTTGGCATCGGTCGAGATGGCGACACCGAGACCGGTCTCCTCATCGACACGCACCACGCCGGCGTCGTCGGGCATGGCGAGGGCCGTGTTGCCCTGCACATAGCGGTCGTACTGGTCGGTGACCCAGTTCTTCGAGCACATGTTCGGCGAGGCCATCAGTTCGAGGACCGCTTCCCGCAGGTCGGCGGGCTGTTCGGGTGTGAAGGCGTCCGCCTGGACGCCGTCGAGCCACTCGGGCCGGTGGTAGGGCCGCTCGTAGACGGGTCCTTCGTGCGCGACGGTACGGGGGTCGACGTCGACGATCTTCTCGCCGTCCCACTCGATGATGAGGCGGCCGGTGTCGGTGACCTCACCGAGCCAGGAGTACTCCACGGCCCATTTGTCCATGATGGCCTCGAACGCCCCGACGTTCTCGGGTGTCACGACCGCCATCATGCGCTCCTGCGACTCCGACATCAGGATCTCACCGGGCGTCAGGGAAGGATCACGGAGCAGCACGTTGGTGAGCTCCACGTGCATGCCGCCGTCGCCGTTGGACGCCAGTTCCGACGTCGCGCAGGAGATCCCCGCGGCCCCGAGGTCCTGGATGCCCTCCACCACGGAGGCCTTGAAGAGTTCGAGGCAGCACTCGATGAGGACCTTCTCCGCGAACGGATCGCCCACCTGGACGGCGGGGCGCTTGGACGGCTTCGAGGAGTCGAAGGACTCGGACGCCAGCACCGAGGCTCCGCCGATGCCATCCCCTCCGGTACGGGCCCCGAAGAGGACCACTCGATTGCCGGCGCCGGACGCGTTGGCGAGGCGGATGTCCTCGTGGCGCAGCACTCCGACCGCGAGGGCGTTGACCAGCGGGTTGCCCTGGTAGACGGAGTCGAAGACCACCTCACCGCCGATGTTGGGCAGGCCGAGCGAATTCCCGTACCCACCGATGCCCGCGACGATCCCGTGGACGAGGCGCGCCGTGTCGGGGTGGTCGATCGCGCCGAAGCGCAGCGGATCCATGACGGCGACGGGGCGGGCGCCCATCGAGATGATGTCGCGGACGATGCCGCCGACGCCGGTGGCAGCGCCCTGGTAGGGCTCGACGAAGGAGGGGTGGTTGTGGCTCTCCACCTTGAAGGTCACGGCCCAGCCGTCCCCGATGTCGACGACGCCGGCGTTCTCGCCTATACCCACCAGCAGGTGCTCCTTCATGGCGTCGGTGACCTTCTCGCCGAACTGCCGCAGGTGCACCTTGGAGGACTTGTAGGAGCAGTGCTCGCTCCACATCACCGAGTACATCGCGAGTTCGGCGCCGGTGGGGCGGCGGCCGAGGATCTCCTCGACGCGCTGGTACTCGTTCTCCTTGAGACCGAGTTCCGCCCACGGCAGCGCCTGACCGGGAGTGGTCTCCGCGTTCGCGACCGTGTCGATGTTGAACTTCCTGGACGATGTCTCTGCAGTCACTTAGCCAACCAGTTTCTTGAGTACCGAGGTGAAGATGCCGAGCCCGTCCGTGCCACCGCGGACCTCGACCGGACCGCGGGCTGACGAGTCCGGGCCGAACCCGGCCTCGACGGCGTGCTCGGGGTGCGGCATCAGCCCGACGACGTTCCCTGCCGCATTGGAGATGCCGGCTATGTCGCGGCGCGAGCCGTTGGGGTTGCCGTCGACGTACCGGAAGACCACGCGGCCCTCACCCTCGAGAGCGTCGAGGGTGTAGTTGTCCGCGACGAACTGGCCGTCCTGGTTCTTCAGCGGGATGACGAGTTCCTCGCCCTCCGCGTACTCCGAGGTCCAGGCCGTGCCGGTGTTCTCGACGCGCAGTCGCTGGTCGCGGCAGATGAAGTGCAGGGCGTTGTTCTTGATCATCGATCCCGGGAGCAGGTGAGCCTCGGTGAGGACCTGGAACCCGTTGCAGATGCCCAGTACGGGAAGGGCGTCCGACCCGCCGGACGCAGCATCGGCGATCTGTTCCATGAGCGGGGCGAAGCGCGAGATGGCGCCGGCCCGGAGGTAGTCACCGTAGGAGAACCCACCAGGGATGATCACGGCGTCGACCTCGTGCAGGTCGTGGTCGCCATGCCACAGGTGGATCGCGCTACCGCCCGCGAGGCGGACCGCGCGCACGGCGTCGCGGTCGTCGAGCGATCCGGGGAAGGTCACGACACCGACCGTCACGCCCTTGAGCGGACTGTCCTCGTTGTCCGACGCCACGGGCTGGGGGCCGCCGATGAGGGGCGTCTCGATGTTGGACATGCTCACTGGCCGTCCTCCTCGATGACCTCCACGCGCGTGACGTCCTCGATCACGGGGTTGGACAGCAGCGTGGTGGCGGCGTGGCGGGCCTGTTCGAGGACCTCCTCGGTGACGTCACCGTCCACGGTCAGTTCGAAGCGCTTGCCCTGGCGGACACCGGCGAAACCGGTGAGGCCGATCCGGGGGAGGGCTCCGGCGATCGCCTTACCCTGCGGGTCGAGGATCTCGGGCTTGGGCATGACATCGACAACGATCCGGGGCATCCGGCAACTCCTGTGCGTGAGCGGCGCTGGGGGGCCAGCATTGACGGCAGCAGCCCGGGAGTGCCGTCTCACGCCGTATCGGTCAGACACTGGCGCTCCGCGAGCTTGCCCTCGAAGTCTACCGGCGATTACTGCCCGCCCGGCGCGCCCAGGATGTCGCGTGCCTTCTCCCACCGCGAGATCTCGCAGCCGTCCGTCAGGGCGAAGGACGCGAGGACGGAGGTGCCGTCGATCGTCCCGGTGATGCTGGCCCGCTGCGGGCCCCCGTACTGCTGCGTGCAGATGACGTCCTTGCTCGGACGCGCGGTGAAGAACTGTGTGCCCAGCCGACCGAGCGCGGCACACGCCCCCTCGGCGCCCGGCAGGGTCGACGCTGGTCCGGGTGCTCCGTCGATGCACTCCAGGGTGTACTGCTCGGGGTCCGCGGACGCGTCCCGCTGGATCGCGACGGTCAGTAGTGCCGTCGTGCCGGTGGAGGAAGGAGCTCCCGACGCCGACGGGACGGGCGACGGGGTGGCGCCGGCAGGCGGGGTGGGATCGGGGATGGCTGACTGCACGGAGGTCTCCTGCTCTGTCGGTTCTGCGGCCGGTCCGCCCCCCGCACAGGCGGAGAGGGCGAGGCAGAGTGCGGCGAAGGGGGCCGCGAGGCGCAGGAAAGCGTGCCGCGATCGGCTCGTCGACGACGGGTCGGTGATGGTCATGAGCCCCCCTTCGGCTGGTTCTCCAGAGTAGCCGCTGGTTGCAGCACGACGAAGGACGGCGGCAACGGACGACGACGGGGCACCGCCCGCGGCAACCTCCCGCCATCAGGCGGCAGGCAGGGCCCGGTCGAGCTGGTCGAGCAGGCGTCTCCGGAGAAGCTGCGATTCCTCGGCGAAGCCGCGTTGCAGCCGGACGTACTCGGCCTTGCCGTCGGTCGTCTCGATCTCGATCGGGGTGTACCCCCAGGGCCGGAGGTCGTAGGGGGAGGCGCGCATGTCCATCGTCCGGATACGCCAGGACAGCTCGAAGCAGTCCATGACCAGCTCGCTCGGCAGGAGGGGGGTGAGCTTGTACGCCCACTTGTACAGATCCATGTTCGCGTGCAGGCAGCCCGGTTGTTCGAGATCACGCTGGGTCTCCCGCGTCGGCGCATGCTCGTTCAGCGGCACCGCCTCCGGGGTGTAGAAGCGGAAGGCGTCGAAGTGGGTGCAGCGGATGCGGGCTGCTTCGACGACGCCGTCCGTCCCGGCCGCGCCCAGCCGCAGCTCGAGATACTCATGACGCACTCCGTTGACCGCCGAGCGGTAGGCCATGGCCCACTCGTGCAGACCGAAGCACCCGAACTGCGCAGGTCGTGCAGCCGTCCGCGCGAGGATGAGCCGGGCGAATTCGACGGCCTCCCGCCGTTCCTCGACGAATCGCGACACGTCCACATGGACGCCGTCGTCGCAGCTCGTGTAGTACTTCCAGTCCGCCCGGGTGGTTGCTGCAGCACCGGTCAGGACGACGCCCGCGCCGGGGTGCCACCGCTGGAGCCGGCCCGGCTTCTGGTTGTAGTAGGTGAAGAGGAAATCCTCCACGGGGTGCTTCGCGTTCCTCGACCGGCGGTCGAGATAGGGCTCGGCGAAGAGCGCCACACGCTCCTGGTGGCGTCGCTCGCGGTCGATCCCCTCGGACGGGAGGAGTCGGGTCAGGAGTTCGGTGGGCACCTTCCCATTATCACCTCGGACCCCATCGGTAAACACTCCAGGTAAATTCTGGGGTGCGGAGGGCGATCCACGTAGTCGAAAAGGGTTGCCTCGGGTAAGTTTGGCCTCGCCGCGGCGTCTGTGAGCGTCATCACAGGTGGGGGTCCTATCCAGGAGACCGCGGCGCAGGGGGAACGGTTTCGGCCGATCCGCACTTTCATGAGAGGCATTACCTTCCTATGACACAACGGAGACTAGCCGGGCAGGGGCGCAGCACCCTGCGCGCCGCCGCGGCAATCGTTCTGGGTCTACCGCTCCTGGTGACATCCACGGCCGTAGCGCCCGTCGCCTTCGCAGCGCCCTCACCGGCCGGTGCGCTGGTGCCGCAGAAGGCGCCGGCCAAGGAACTGGACCCGGCGCAATACCCGGACGGCAAGTACATCGTGGTGCTCGCCGACAAGCCCATCGCCACCTACGAGGGCGGCGTCGCGGGCATCGCCCAGACCAAGCCCGAGAAGGGTGAGAAGCTCGACGCCGAGGCGGAGAACGTCCAGCAGTACTCGCAGTTCCTCGAGACCAAGCAGCAGGAGATCGCTGCCGGCGAGAACGTGGAGATCAAGCGGACCTACACCGCAGCGATCAACGGTTTCTCCGCGGACCTCAGCTCCGACCAGGCCGTAGAGCTGGCCAAGAGCGACGAGGTGCTCCTCGTGGCGCCGGACGTCGAGAACGCGCCGGACTACTCGAGCATCGACTTCCTGGGCCTCGACGGCGGCAAGGGAGCCTGGAAGACCCAGTTCGGCGGCAAGAAGAACGCGGGCAAGGGGACCGTGGTCGGCGTCATCGACACCGGGTACGCCCCCGACAACCCCTTCTTCGCCGGCAAGAAGGTCAAGCCCCTCAAGGGCAACCAGCAGCCCACGGTCGGGGAGCCCTACCTCGATCCCAGCGGCAAGATCGCCATGCTCAAGGCGGACGGCACCACCTTCCTGGGCGAGTGCCAGGCCGGCGAGGACTTCGACGGCAGCCTCTGCAACTCCAAGGTCCTGTCGGCACGCTACTTCGCCGATACCTTCCTGGAGAACGTCCCGGAGGAGAACCGCCCGCCCGAGGAGGTCAACTCCCCCGTGGACATCGACAACCACGGTACGCACACCGCGAGCACAGCAGCAGGCAACGCGGACATCACGCAGACCGTGGACGGCCGCGACTTCGGCGTCTCCGCCGGTGTGGCACCCGAAGCCAAGATCTCCGTCTACAAGATCTGCTGGGAGGACGACAACCCCGACACGGGCGGCTGCTACTCCTCCGCCGCGATCGACGCCATCAACCAGGCGATCCTGGACGGCGTCGACGTCCTGAACTACTCGATCTCCGGCAGCACCACCACGACGACCGATCCGGTGTCGCTCGCCTTCCTGTCCGCCACCTCGGCGGGCATCTTCGTCGCGGCGTCCGCGGGCAACTCCGGTCCGACGGCCAGCACAGTGAATCACGGCGCTCCCTGGATGACCACGGTCGCTGCCAGCACCTTCAGCTACGAGCTGCAGGGAACCGCCGAGTTCTCCGACGGCAGCAAGTACCGCGGCGCTTCCATCATGCGCACCGGTGTTCCTGCGAGCCCCGTGGTGCTTGCGGCGGACGCCGCAGCCGCGGGTGCGGTCAACCCGGCCCTGTGTGGCCCCAACACCCTCGATCCCGCGAAGGTCGCCGGCAAGATCGTGGTCTGTGACCGCGGCGTCGTCGACCGCACCGCGAAGAGCGCCGAAGTCGCCCGTGGCGGAGGCGTCGGCATGATCCTCGTCAACCTCATCGACCAGTCGACCGACACCGACCAGCACGTGGTACCGACGGTCCACGTCAACGCCCCCGAGGCACTCGAGCTCAAGGCGAAGGTCGCCGCCAACCCGGCCCTCACGGTCGCGCTGACAGCCACGGACACCACGGGCAAGCCCCTGCCGCCTGCGCCCCAGGTCGCAGGATTCTCCTCGCGCGGCCCGCTGCTCGCCGCAGGCTCGGACCTGCTGAAGCCGGATGTCACGGCGCCCGGTGTGGCCGTCCTCGCCGGCGTCTCGACGGTCGGCTCGAACGGTGAGAAGTTCGGCTTCCTCTCCGGCACGTCCATGGCGTCCCCACAGGTCGCCGGGCTCGCAGCGCTGGTCCTCGCGAAGAACCCCGCGTGGTCCCCGGCTGCCGTGAAGTCGGCGATGATGACCACCGCGTACCCGCTGAAGACGGCGAACGGAGGCGTCGAGACGGACGTCCTCGCCGTCGGTGCGGGACACATCAATCCCGCTACGGTCCTCAGCCCCGGACTGGTCTACGACCAGGACGTCGACGACTACCTCGGCTTCATCCAGGGCACCGGCGTGGACCTCGGCATCGACGGCATCGAGCCCGTTGCAGCCAAGGACACGAACGTGCCGTCCTTCGCCCTCGGCAACATGGCCGGCCGGACCGAGGTCACACGTACCGTCACCGCGGTGACGCCGGGCCTCTACCGGGCGACTGCCAACGTGCCGGGTGTAAAGGTCACGGTCACGCCGTCGATCCTCAACTTCAGCGCAGCCGGCGAGACCCGGACGTTCAAGGTCTCCTTCGAGAACCAGAGCGCCAAGCAGGGTGCGTTCGCCGCCGGTTCGCTCACCTGGTCCGGACAGGGCAAGAAGGTCACCTCCCCGGTGGCCGTCCGTCCCCAGGCCGTCGTGGCGCCCGCCGACGTCGCGTTCACCTCGGCTGGTCCCGACGGCAGCGGCACGTTCGACGTCACGTCAGGGTCGGATGCCCCGGTGCCGATGAAGCTCGAGGGACTGTCGAAGGCGGACACCACCGCCATCTCGCTGTCCCCCGGTGGACTAGTGCTCGGCAACAACGCGTCGAACGCCCTCAAGACCGTCACGATCCCGGCCGGTACGTCACTGGCGAGGTTCTCGGTCCTGTCCTCGGATCCGGCAGCCGACTTCGACATGTTCCTGGTCAACCCGAACAACTCGGTCACGCAGGTCGCCACATCGGAGTCCAGCGAGACCATCACGCTGACGAACCCCGCTCCGGGTACGTACCGGATCGTCGCCAACCTCTATGACAGCCCCGGTGGAGCAGCCACGGCTGCCACCATCGAATCGGTGGTCCTGGGCGGCAACGAAGGCAATGCGACCGTCACGCCGAACCCGCTGCAGCTCGCGAGCGGCAGGACCGGCGCCGTGACGCTCAACTGGACCGGACTCGCTCCGGGTTCGTACATCGGCCGGATCTCGTACGCCGGCGCGACGGGTGTCACCTACGTGGCCGTCGTCGTCACCGGTGCTGGACAGGCGCAGGTCGAACTGCCCACGGTCAACCCGGCGGACAAGCTCCTGACGGGCCCACGCGAAGCCACGACTCCGACGGGCGACAAGTAGCACCGGCGGGTAACGGCTCAGCCTGACCGATCGAACGAGAAGGGCGGTGGGTCATCCGGTGCACCCGCCCTCTAGTGTGTGCGCCCCGGGGGGTTCCCCGCCCTGTCGCGGGCCGCGGGCGCGGGGC
>JASLAA010000039.1 GCA_030147325.1 Arthrobacter sp.
GGCTGACCCGGACGCCGGCCCCGGAGGGATTGGCGCCCGCCGTCCCGCGGGTGAGACACTGGCCGCTGCCGCCACCCGCCGATCAGGAGCCTTCCGTGCGCATCCGCCTGCCCCGACCGGAGACCCGCAACCGGGCCCGTCCGGTCTGGCTGTTCTTCGCCCTGATCCACGTCGGCTTCCTCGCCCGGTTGCTGCCGTTCATCATCGGCGGGGGAGTGCTCAGCGACATCCGCTTCTACCGTGAGTGGGCGTACCAGGCTCTGGACGACGGCGTCTGGCAGGGTATCGACACCGCCTGGGTCTACCCCGCGGGAGCCCTGGCGCCGATGCTGGCCGCAGCCGTCCTCGGACCCCACCTCTACCAGCTCGCCTGGTTCGTCCTGTTCGCGGGCCTCAATGCCGTGGGCACCGCAGCCCTCATCCGCAGGGGCACGCCGTCGTCGTTCACCGCCGCCTACTGGTGGCTCGCGGCCACCGCGCTGCTCGGCCCGGTCGCCGTGGGGAGGATCGACGGTCTGACCGCGCCGCTCGTGGTCGCCGCACTGCTCATGGTGGCCGCGCGGCCGTTCATCGCGTCCCTCGTCCTCAGCGCCGCGACCTGGATGAAGGTGTGGCCAGCCGCCGTCGTGCTCGCGTCACTCGTCGTGATCCGCAGTGGCCGGCTCCGGATCCTGGGAGCAGGCATCGTGCTCACCGCCGGCATCGCCGCCGTCGTCGCGGTCCTCGGGGACCTCCGGAATGTGACCGGGTTCCTCGGCGCCCAGGGGGCCCGCGGGATGCAGCTCGAAGCGCCGCTGAGCACCCCCGGGGTATGGCAGGCGATCACCGGGACCTCGGGTGCGTACTTCTTCGAGGACGAGGTGATCAACACCATGGAGGTCCGCGGCGCTCTCAGTGGACTCGTCGGGACCCTGATGACCCCGCTGCTCGCCCTCACCGTGGTGCTGGTCGCAGCCTTCCTCGCCGTCGCACTTCACCGCGGTGTGCCTGCGGCGGCCCTGCTCGCCACCGGGTCCCTGGCCCTCGTGAGCACGCTGGTGGTGTTCAACAAGGTCGGTTCGCCGCAGTTCATGCTGTGGATCGCAGCGGTGGTCGCCGTGGGGCTCGTGCTCGACGACGCCCGCTCGTGGCGTTACCCGGCACTGGCGATGCTGGCGACGGCGGGCCTGACCACCCTGGTGTACCCGATCCTCTACGACGCCCTGCGCTACGACCTGCACCCCGCCGTCGCCGTCCTGCTGACGCTCCGGAACCTGCTCGTGGTCAGCATCTTCGCCTGGTCGCTCCTGCGGCTGGGACGGCTGACGGCGCGGGCCCGTACGTCCGTTCCGGCCGGAGCTCCTACGGGTGCCTGACGCCCTCGCCCGCGAGGACCGCCCGGTAGCCCTCGCGGTAGGTGGGATAGGTGAAGGAGAAACCGGTCGAGCGCAGCAGCCGGTTGTCCACGCGCCGGGCGCCGCCGCGGGTGGACGCGGCTTCTCCACGGGGCGGTTCCGGCAGTGCCAGCTCGCCGGCGAGGAACTGCAGGACCTCGCCGAGATCCACCGGCAGGTCGTCGCTGCCGAGGTAGATCGGCGCGGGCTCCCGGACGGCGGTGACCAGGTGCACGATCGCAGCCGCGGCGTCGTCCCGATGGATCCGGTTGGTCCACTGCGGCTCGCGTGGCAGCACTGCAGTGCCACCCGTCACCTGGTCGATCAAGCGGGTCCGTCCCGGCCCGTAGATCCCTGAGAGCCGGAGCACCGTGCCGCGAGCCGTCCGGTCCAGCAGCACCTGCTCGGCCTCCCGGACCAGGCGCGCCGTCGGTGCCGTACTCGCAGCGGGTGTGTCCTCGGTGACCCACGCGCCGTCGAAGTCCCCGTAGACCGCGGTGGAGGAGACGAAGAGGACGCGCCGGGGCTCCACCCGGTCGCGATCGAGCGCGTCCAGGATGTTCGACGTCGCGTCGACGTAGGCGCTGCGGTACTCCGCCTCGCTGCGTCCACCGGCAGCCGTGGCGATGACGACGACGTCGGTGTCCCCGGGAATCGGAGGCAGCGCCTCCGTCAGATCGGCAGCCACCCCCTCGATGCCCTCAGGGAGCCGTTCCGCGGACCGGCGCCATCCCACCACGCGTTCGCCGCGCGCGGCGAGGCGAAGGCCCACCTCCGTGCCGAGGTCACCGCATCCCGCTATCAATACCGTCATCGTGCGTCCCTCCCTCGTCGGGCAGTCCCGCTGCCCGTCCCTGCCTGTGCCTGCCCGCAGGTCCGGGCCGGCCTCCGGTCGTATCCGTCGTCGGCCGTCGGCCGTCGGCCCTCGCCCGTCAGTCGCGGATGCGGACGGCGGTCTCGCGCAGATACAGGTCCACGCGGGTGTAGGCGTCGCGCGTCAGCGCCTTCCAGAGCTCGACGGCGAGCCGCGGGTCCTCCGTCTCGAGGGTCCGGATGGCGCGCGCCGAGAGGACCTTCACCTGCACGTCCTCCAAAGCCTTGACCGTCGTCTCCTGGCGGTTGTCGCTCCCGAGGGCGAGTTCCCCGAACGTCATGCCGGCGCTCAGCGTCGTCAGCTTGAGTCGTTCGCCGGAGGGTCCGGGCACGGAGGTGACGATCTTCCCCGAGAGGATGAAGTACACGCCGCCGAAGGACTGGCCGACGCGCCGCACCACGTGACCCTTCTCGTACGTCCGGTCCTCCATCCGTTCCGCGAGGGCTGCGACGTCCTCCGCGGTCAGGGGTTCCAGGGCCGGGCACTGCGCGACCTCCACGACGGTCGGCAGGCTCAGCTCCGAGCCGTACCGCGTGATCAGTTCGTTCTCGCAGTACTCGACGGCGGCGGTGCGGGTGTCGAAGGTCGGAACAGCACGGTCGACGTCCTTGAAGGTCTCCGCCAGGGTCCCTTCACTGTCGATCAGCACGAGGTCCCGGTCGACGGTCGCCAGGTTCTCGCGGACCTCACCGAGCAGGCGGAGGGACACGTCGGCGACCTCGTCGACGCGCCGCAGGTCGAGGATCACGAAGTCCACGTCGTCATCGAGACTGCTGAGCGCGCGCACCATCGATTCCGTCCCGGCGAACAGCAGGTCGCCGTTGAGCTCGATCACCTTCGCGCGGTGTCCGTGGTCGCGCAGGACGTCCATCGCCTCGTCCGCGCGGCGGATGCCCGAGGGCGAGGCCGTGATGTCGTACGTCGCACGGATCGCCGAACGTCCTGCGCGTGCCGCCCGCACGAAGTGCAGCTCCATGTCACGTGACAGCCGCTGGCTGGTCGCGACGCCGCGCACGCTGCTGCCGTGCTCGTCGAGCGGCGGCGAGTACACGGCGAGGCCCACCTGTCCGGGCAGGACGGCGATCGTCCCGCCACCCACGCCGCTCTTGGCGGGCATGCCGACCGTGCTGATCCACGAGCCGGCGTCGTCGTACATGCCGCACGTGGTCATGACGGACAGGACGCGCTCGACGGCGAGCAGGTCCAGCGCCTCCACGCCCGTGATCGGGTTGCGGCCGGAGTTCGCCAGCGTGGCCGCCATGACCGACAGGTCCATGCAGTTGACCATCACCGAGCACTGGCGGAAGTAGTCCTCGATGACCGGCGTCGGATCGTCCTCGATGATGTCGAAGGACCGGAGCAGGTAGGCCAGG
>JASLAA010000053.1 GCA_030147325.1 Arthrobacter sp.
CCGGAGCGACTCCGCCATGGCCGTGAAGGTCGACTCGCAGTCACCACCCCAGTGCACGGGCATGGTCTGGCCCCCCGCGGTGGCGGACCGCGCGAAGACGACCGCCTCGCCCTCGCCGAGCTCCTTGGTCAGGAGATCGAAGACGGTCCGGTTGTAGAGCTGGGCGTAGTAGTTGTGCATCCTGCCCGGGTCCGAGCCGTCGTGCCAGACGACGTCGGTGGGTATCCGCTCGCCGAAATCCGTCTTGAAGGAGTCCACGCCCTGGCCGAGCAGTCCCCGCAGCTTCTCCTGGTACCACAGGACGGCGTCCGGGTTGGTGAAGTCCACGAGCCCCATACCGGCCTGCCACATGTCCCACTGCCAGACGGAGCCGTCCGCACGCTTGACCAGGAAGCCACGCTCCAGGCCTTCCCGGAAGAGGTGGGAGCGCTGTGCGATGTAGGGGTTGATCCAGACGCAGACCTTCAGTCCGCGCTCGTGCAGTCGGGTGAGCATCCCCTCGGGATCGGGGAACGTCGCGGGATCCCAGATGAAGTCGCTCCAGTGGAAGGACCTCATCCAGTGGCAGTCGAAGTGGAACACCGACAGCGGAAGCTTGCGCTCCTCCATGCCGTCGATGAAGGACGTGACGGTCTCCTCGTCGTAGTCCGTGGTGAAGGAGGTGGAGAGCCACAGGCCGTAGGACCAGGCGGGGATCCGGGAGGGCCGGCCGGTCAGCTCCGTGTAGCGCCGGATGATGTCCTTCGGCGACGGGCCGTGGATCAGGAAGTACTGCAGTTTCTGGCCCTCCACGCTGAACTGGTTCCGGGAGACCACCTCGGACCCCACTTCGAAGGACACCTTCTCCGGGTGGTTCACGAAGACGCCGTAGCCGTCATTGGTGATGAAGAACGGGATGTTCTTGTAGGCGAGGTCGCTGGAGGTGCCGCCGTCCTCGTTCCAGATGTCCACCGACTGCCCGTTCTTCACGAACGTGCCGAAGCGCTCCCCCAGGCCGTAGACGTTCGTGCCGACGCCGAGGCTGAGCTGCTCGTGCACGTGGGTCCGTCCGGCGTCGTCCGTGATGACGCCGACGCTGCGCGGAGTGGAACTCGTCAGCAGGACGTCGTCCCCGAGGAAGTCGACATTCCAGTCCCCGCTCGTCCGGACCCGGGCGGTCAGGCTACCCGAGGTGATGCTCGCGGTGTCTGCGTCGCTGCTGAAGACCGGGGTGACCGCCGACCGGTTCACCTCGAAGTGCGGTCCGTTGTCCAGCCCGCCCTGGAAGTGCTCGATCGTCACGCTGATGACGTCCGGCATCGGTGCGTCGAACGTGATGGTCAGCTGCGGCAGATTGAGGGCATCGCCGCGGGACTCGATGCGTTTGGTCGGCGCGTAGACCGTCATCCTGCCACCGTCCACCACCACCTCCGAGACGTCGCGGGGGCGCAGGGCGGAGAAACCCGGGCGGTAGAGCCAGTAGCCATCGGTGAATTTCATGCTGTGTGTCCGTTCTCGGTGTTGCCGGCGCTCCTGGTCAGGATCAGGGCGTCGTAGGGTTTCAGGTCGAGTCGTGTCCCCTGGCCGCCTTGTCCGAGCAGGTCGACGGACGGTTCGGCGAGGTGCACCGTGCGGGGCTCGGCGCTGTGGTTGAGGAGGAAATGGCAGCCCGCCCTCGTGGCGAGCTCGACGTCGTCGGGCAGGACGCCGACGACGGGCGACGTGAGCCCCGCCTCCGCGAGGGCGGCGGACACCAGGTGACCGAGCAGCCCCGACGGCAGGTCACAGCCGACGTACCACGCGGTGCCGGCGCCGTGCCGGTTGCGGACGCCGGCCGGCTTTCCGGCAAGGGGACCGCTGCGATAGGTGAGGACGGGTTCGGCACGCGGATCGTGGATCCGCAGGTCCTCCGACCATGCGGAGGCCTCGAACCGCTCGTCCGGATCGGTCCACCCCGGCAGCAGCGCGGCGTCGCACTCGAGCTCCACCGGTGCGGCCAGGGGGCGCCATTCCTCACCGCTCGTCCCCAGCACCGTGGCCAGGACCGAGGGGAAACGACCCGTGCGGAGATGCGCCCGGGAGTCGGCCACGCCGGAGAAGGGTCCCACGACGGCCGTCCCGCCCCGGTGCACCCACGCGGTCAGCGCCTCGGCGTGCTCGGCGCCGAGGACGAACAGGCTGGGCACCAGGACCAGGTCGAAGCGGTCGAGGGCCGCCCCGGGATGGACCACCTCCACCGACAACCCGCGTCGGAGCAGGGGTTCGTGGTAGGCCTGCACCTGCTCCAGCACCCCGAGCCGGTCACTCGGGCGGTCGGGCGACTCGGCAGCCCACCAGCTGTCCCAGTCGAACAGCAGGGCTATCCGCGAGGGCGCCGGGGTACCGGCGACGAAGCGCAGGTCCCGCAGCCGGGCTCCCAGGGCTGCTGCTTCGCGGAAGACCCGCGTGTCCTCCCCCGCGAGCGGTACCACCGCCGAGTGGAAGCGTTCCGCGCCGAAAGCCGACTGCCGGAACTGGAAGAAGCAGATGCCGTCGGAACCGCGCGCGACGGCGGACAGCGAATCGACCAGCAGCTCGCCCGGATCCTTCGCCACGTTGTGGGAGCGCCAGTTGACGGCCGAGGTTGCCGATTCGGTCAGGAGCCAAGGGCTGCCCTCCGCGAGTCCGCGGCACAGGTCGTGGGTGAGCGCGCCGAGTTCCCAGGTCCTCGACTCCGCAGGGTCCGTGTACCAGTTGTTCGCCACCAGGTCGCTCTCGCCGGCGAACCGGAAGTAGTCGGCTCCGCGGAAGAACCCCATGAGGTTGGTCATCACCGGGACGTCGGGGGCGTGCCGGCGGATGATGTCCCGTTCGGTGGTGAAGAGCTCGAGCAGGGAGTCCGAGACGAAGCGCCTGAAGTCGAGGACCTGGCCCGGATTGTGCAGGTAGGGTGCGGTACGCGGCGGGAGTATCTCCTCCCAGGACGAGTACCCCTGGCTCCAGAACGTGGTCCCCCAGGCTGCATTGAGCTGCTCGAGAGAGCCGTGCCGGCGCCCCAGCCACCCGCGGAAGGCGGCGGCCGTCTCGTCGTCGTAGCTGATCTGCCCGAGCTCGTTGCCGACGTGCCACATCACCACGGCCGGGTGCCGCCCGTAACGCTCGGCCAGTGCCGTCGTGACCTGTTCCGCCGCGCTGCGATAGGCGGCCGACGACGGCGAGAACTGGTTGCGCGAGCCGTACCAGAGCGTCGTCCCGGACGCGTCCACCGGCAACGACTCGGGATGGTGGCGCCCCAGCCAGGGCGGTGGGGATGCCGTGGGCGTGGCGAGGCAGACGTCGATCCCGCCCTCGTGGAGGAGCGCCAGGATCCGGTCGAGCCAGCCGAAGTCCCATGCGTCCCGGGACGGCTGCAGACGCGCCCAGCTGAACACGCCCACGGTGACCACGGTGACGCCCGCTTCCTGCATCAGGCGGACGTCCTCTGGCCAGGTCTCCTCCGGCCACTGCTCGGGGTTGTAGTCGGCACCGAACAGGAGTCCGGTCCGCTCCGTCACGGTATCGAGGCCGTGGCTGCGTCGCTGCATGGGTTTCCTTGGTTGAATAGGTCGTATGAGGAATCGAAAGGCTTCAACGGCCGCCACCATCACGGATGTGGCCC
>JASLAA010000060.1 GCA_030147325.1 Arthrobacter sp.
GTGCGGTGCACGTGAGCCTCAGGATCGTTGATTTCTTCGAGGAGCAGCTCGGCAGCGAGCATGCCCATCTCGAAACCGGGTTGTCCGACCGTGGAGATCGGGACGATGTGATCGGAGGCGAAATGGTTGTTGTCGTAGCCGATCACCGCAATATCGCCTGGGACCTCGATGCCCGCCTGAAGAAAGCACTGCACAAGACCTGACGCGAGAGCGTCGGCTGCCGCGACTACGCCGTCGGAGCGGCGCAGGCTGTCGGAGGCGGCAAACCGTGCACCGGCCGCGAGTCCGGCAGGTACCGTCAGGCGGTCTGTTTCGAGGAGTTCGAGAGTCGCGCCCGTCGTTTCCGACACGGCGCGTCGCGCTCCGTCGTACCGGCTTCGCACGGCAGAGAGGTTCATCGGCCCACCGATGAAGACGAGTCGGCGCCGTCCGGTGTCGAGGAGGTGACGTGTCGCGAGGTACCCGCCCAGCTGCTCGTCGACCACCACCCCGCAACTGTTGGTTCCGTCGCCGGGCCAGTTGACGTAGACGACGGGTAGGCCGTGTTCCCTGACGCGGTGGGCGGCCTCGAGAGGACCGTCGAACGGGGCGAGCAGGGCGCCTGACACGCGGTATTCCTCGAACAGCTCGAGGTAATCGTTCTGTTTCGAGAGGTTAACGTGGCTGTCGGCTAGGAGCATACGGTAGTCGTTTTCGTCGGCGTGTTTCTCCGCCCCTCGGGCGATGTCGACGAAGAACGAGTTCGCGAGGTCGATCACGACGAATCCGACCGTGTCGGCGCGCCCCGAGGCGAGGGAGCGTGCGTTGCGGTTGCGCACGAAGCCGAGCTCGTCGATGGCGGCTTGGACCCGGTCACGGGTGCCGGCAGCGACGATCGACGGCGAATTCAGAACGTTCGAGACCGTGCCCAGCGAGACACCGGCGAGCCGGGCAACGTCTCCCATGACAGGGAGCCTCCTCGGCTCGATCTCACGACGTTGTTTATTCACAGGTGCAACCTTAGAGCGTCCAAAAGGAATTATCCGCCTCGACCTCTTGCAGTGCAGTATCTTTCATGGTTAGGTTTGAAGCGCTTCAATCGGAGCATCCATTCAAGGAGGAATGATGGTTTCAGGTTTCATCCGGCGGGGCGTCCTGGCGGGCTCCGTAGGAAGCGTTGTACTCGCACTCACTGCCTGCGGCGGTGGTAGCGGAGGAGATTCCGCGGCCCCGTCCGATCTGAGTGTGCTCGTTAATGTTGAGAACGATGCGGCGCAGACAGCGCTGACGGCGTTGTCCGAAGGGGCGTGTCAGACTCAGAACGAGACGCTGCCGCTCTCCATCGAGACGGTTCCGCAGACGAACCTGGACCAGCAGCTGCAGCTCCTCGGAGGGCAGGGTGGGCTCCCTGTTCTGTACTCGGCGGGCAACGCCCCGGCGCTGACCAAGACGCTGGACGAGTCGGGCAACGTCGCCGACTTCCAGGAGGTCCTCACCGGCATCGACGCGATCGACAACATCCAGCCGGCCGCGATCTCCACGATCGAGGCACTGTACGGCGGCTTCAAAGTGCTACCGTTTGAGTACAACGTCGAGGGGATCTGGTACAACAAGCAGATCTTCGCCGAGAACAATATCGCCGTTCCCGAGACCTGGGACGATCTGGTCAGCGCGGCAGAGACTCTTGATAGTGCCGGTGTTCAGCCGTTCTCCGCCAGTGGTGAGCAGGGCTGGCCGATCACCCGACTCGTCGGAAACTACCTCTTCCGCAGCATCGGTCCCGACGCATTGCAGGCCGTCGCCGACGGGGAAGCCTCGCTGACCGACCCCGAGTACGTCGAGGCCGCTCAGGCCGTTGCCGATCTCGGTGCGGCCGGTTACTTCGGCGAGGGAGTCGGCTCCATCGACTACGACACCGCGACCAGCCAGTTCCTCAACGGCAGCGCCGCCATGTTCTACATGGGCAGCTGGGCACTGAGCGACTTCTCCGACGAGGCTCGGGCCGAGATCGGCTACGACAACATCGGCTACATGCCGTTCCCGAACGTCGACGGTGGCGAGGGCGACAGCTCCCAGATCGCCGCCAACGTTGGACTCCCCATCACCATGAACGCAACAGCGATCAATGAGGACACTGAGTCATGGCTCGGATGCATCGCTGACAACTACGGGTCGGTCGCCCTGTCGGAGGCCGATCGCATCAGCGGCTTCGTCACGAACGAACCCGTGGCCGACCTCCCCGCGTTGACGCAGGAAGTCCAGGAACGCGTCGACAGCACCGAGGAAAGCGTCTTGTGGTTCGAAGCGCTGTTCAGCACCCAGGCGACCACCTCCAGCCAGACCAACGCGGCGTCGCTGGTCACCGGAAACATCACTCCGGAGGACTTCATGGCCCTCGTGCAGGCTGACCTCGAGTAGACGATCCACTCACTGGGCCGGGATGCCGAAGCGTCCCGGCCCCTCGATCGAACGGAACACTTGTGAATGCAATTCTCGGCGACCGGCGATCAACGCTGATCCTGGTCGGTCCGGCACTTCTGATCTACAGCCTCGTCATGCTCGTCCCTGTCGTGTGGTCGCTCGGCTACACGGTGTTCGAGGGGAATGCCCTCACCGGGTTCACCTACACCGGCCTGGACAACCTCACGCAGCTCGTGTCCGATCCGCGTGTGCGTGATGCCCTGTTCTTCACCATCAAGTACGCACTCGTCATCACCGTCGGGCAGGTCCTGATCGGGTACGCTCTGTCGCTGCTCTACGTCTTCGTCCTGAAGAAGTCCTCGAACGTCATCCGGACACTGGTCTTCTTTCCCATCGTGCTCCCCACGGTCGCCGTTGCCCTGCTCTTCCAGCAGCTGTTCGCCATCGCCCCGCAGAATGGTCTGGTCAACGAGGGACTGAACATCTTCGGGATCGAGTCGGTCGACTGGTTCGGTGGCGGCGGCAGCGCCTTCTTCGTCATAGCCCTCATGGACATCTGGCGATCGATGGGATTCTACGGGGTGCTCCTCTACGCCGGCCTCGTCGACATCCCCGAGGAGATGCTCGAATCCGCCCGTCTCGACGGAGCAAGTGGTTTAAAGCTCGTACGCACCATCGTCCTTCCGCTGTCCCTGCCGATCCTCATCTCCGCCATCATCTTCAGCGTCAACGGAACCCTGAAGGTCTTCGACAGCGTGATCGCCCTGACCAACGGCGGACCAGGCACCGAGACGAGTCCACTCACCCTCTACATGTTCCAGACGTCGTTCACCTTCGGCGAGTACGGCTA
>JASLAA010000073.1 GCA_030147325.1 Arthrobacter sp.
ATTCGTTCTTCCGGGTGACGAAGGAGGCGCTCAAGCACCTCCATCCCGGCTCGGCGATCATCAACACGACGTCGATCCAGGCCTACCAGCCCTCCGCCACGCTCGTGGACTACGCCAGCACCAAGGCCGCCATCAACAACTTCACCAAGGGACTGGCCCAGCAGCTCGCTCCCAAGGGCATCCGGGTCAACGCGGTGGCGCCCGGTCCGATCTGGACGCCGCTCCAGCCCTCGGGTGGCCAGCCCGCGGAGGCCCTGCCGGAATTCGGCAAGGACACGCCCTTGGGACGCGCCGGCCAGCCGACCGAGCTCGCGCCCGCCTACGTGTTCCTGGCCTCGTCCGAGGCGAGCTACGTCCTCGGGGAGACCCTCAACGTCAACGGTGGAATGCCCTCGCCCTGATATCCGCCTGAACAGAACAGAACAGGACAGCCCCGGACCTTCTGGTCCGGGGCTGTCCTGTTTTGTTCAGGTGCAGCGAGCAGAGCGCCGTTGGCGCCTGCGGGCGTGCTACTCGGCGCCGTCGAGGGCGTCGAAATCCGCGCGGTCGATCCGCCGGTGGTAGCGCATCCCGGCGAGGCCGCCGAGCATCGCCCCGATCAGGGCGACGGCGGCCACCACGAGCAGGCCGATGAGCCCCGGTCCGGTCAACTCCTGCATCGAGGGAACACCGAGGTCCTGGAACCGTTGGGTGACGCTCGCCTGGTTGCCGACGACGAAGCCGATGATCGCGAGTACCACGGCGACGATGACGGCCCACAGCCACACGGCTACGCCCTGCTTGATGCCGCTGAAACGTGCCATCCGTCCCGCGACGTAGCCTCCGGCGAAGTATGAGACGAGGAGGACGACGCCGAGGACGATCGCGGCCGTCACTCCTGCGGTCTGTGCCTCGCCCGAGCCACTGGTGATATCGGACGTGGACAGGTCGGCCCCATAGCCGAGAAGCCCGGCCACGGCGCCGACGAGCGCGGACAGGAGGACGAACAGGCCCGTCGCGGTCAGCCACCCGAAGAACGCCGCTCCGAACTTCATGCCACCGAAGTGCTCCTTCTCCCGCTGGTGGAGTACCTTCCGGTCCTCGAGGCTCGGTACGCCGGTGACGCCTGCTCCGCCGGTCGCCGCCCGGGGCAGTCGGTGCTCGCGCGTGCCGTCGCCGGACCCGGTGTTCGCGTTCTTGCTCGCTGTCACCGGGGCTACGCGGGTCTGTGCCTCCGTCGTCGGATCCTGCCCCCGGGAGGACGCCGGGATCGGCGCCGTTGCCTGCTGACGGGTAGGGGTGGGATCGGTCCGGCGGTCTGCGTCGTCGGACCCACCGGAGTACATTCCCGGCACGTACTCGCCGCTCGCGTCGTCGTCCGCTGAATAGGCGCCGGGGACGTAGTCGTCACCGGCATCCCGTGAGGAGCCGCTGCCGTGTCCCGACTGCGGAGCGCCCGCCGAGGACACCTGCGATGCGCCTGCCGGACGGGCGCTGTCGGGACTCGCACCGCTGCGGCCGGTGTCCATCATCTCCGTGGGTGTGTCCTGGCCGTTCGCGTGCCGTGGCCCGTCCTGCGACACGTCGCGGCGCTCGCCGTCGTCGTTTCCTGCTACTGGTGTACTCATCAGGTCCTCCTGCTCTCAGGGCCCGCAGGCTCGCTAAGTTGGCTTACTATTCTCACCAGTATTCCATGCATGGGCGTCGCCGGCCCGGTTCCGGCACCGCGTCGCGCCGGCAGGTGGAAGACTGGAGGCATGGATCTCCAGGTCTTCATGACGATTGTGTGCGGCGCGCTGATCGCCGTCGGTATCGCGGGTGTGGTGGTGCCGATCCTGCCCGGGAGCATCCTCATCATCGTGTCGCTCCTTGCCTGGGCGCTGACGGTGGCCGCACCGGAGGGCTGGACGGTCTTCTCGATCGGCACCGTCCTGGCGGGCGCCGGACTCGCTGCGGGCATCGTGCTCACGGGCCGCACGCTGAAGCAGCGCCGGATACCGGGCCGGTCGGTGACCATCGGCGTGATCGCCGGGATCGTCGGGATGTTCGTGATTCCCGTGGTCGGGCTGTTCGTCGGCTTCGCGCTCGGTCTCTTCCTCAGCGAGTTCGGACGGCAGCGGGATGCGCGGGCAGCCCTGACCTCGAGTCTCCATGCGTTGAAGGCCACGGGCCTCGGGATCCTCGCCGAACTGGCGCTCGCCTGCCTCGCGGGGACCACCTGGGTCATCGGGGTCTGGGTCTACTTCGCCACGCGGTGAGGCTCAGGACCTGCCCGAGATCGACAGGGCAGCCACGATCAGTGCGAGGTGACTCAGTCCCTGCGGGATGTTCCCCATGAACGCGTTGTCCGAAGGCTCGATCATCTCCGCCATGATGCCGACGTCATTGGAGAGCGGCAGGAGTTCGTCCATGAGGCGGACCGCTTCGTCCCGGCGCCCGACGGCGACCAGCGCCGAGACCATCCAGAACGCACAGGCCACGAAGGTCGCTTCCTCCTCCTGCATCCCGCTGTAGCGGTAGAGCAGGGGTCCCTTCCCCAGTTCTGCCCGCAGCGCGTCGAGGGTGGAGGACATGCGCGGCCCGGTGTCGAAGCCGCTCATGGCGTGCAGGAGGATCGAGGCATCGAGCTCGGTGGATCCCGGGTACCAGACGTAGCTCTGGCGTTCCTCGGACCAGCCGTTCTCGTGCACCCAGTCCCTGATGCGGTCGCGCTCGGCCGCCCACCGCTCCACAGGGCCCTGCAGCTGGCCGCGCTCGGCGAGCAGGACGGCGCAGCGCAGGGCATTCCAGCAGCCGAGTTTCGAGGTCACATAGTGGCGCTCCTCGGGGAGCTCCCACATGCCGGCGTCGCGCCGGTGCCAGATGTCGCAGGTCAGGTCCGCGAGGTCGGCGAGCTGGCGCATCGTCGCCGGGTCGAGCACATGACCTGCCTGGACGTACTGCCAGACGATGTCGAAGACGTCGCCGAAGACACCCAGCTGCAGTTGCCCGGCCGCAGGATTGCCGTCGACGACCGGCCCTATCTCCCGCCACCCCGTGAGGTCCGGCCGGCTGGTACCCTCCGGGATGTCGCCGTTCAGCCGGGTGAACACCTCCAGGTCGGAACCCTGTGAGCGCAGGTTCTTGAGCATCCACGAAACCGCTGCATGGACCTCCTCGCGGAGACCCGCCCGGGTGAGGGAGTGCAGCGTGTACGCGGTGTCCCGCACCCACGCGTAGCGGTAGTCCCAGTTCTTCCCGCCGGAGGCGCTCTCGGGAAGGGACGTGGTGGCGGCGGCGGCGATGGAGCCGGAGGGGCTGTGGAGGAGCAGCTTCAGCGTGAGCGCACTGCGCAGGACGGCATGCCGGTACTCGCCGTCGTAGGCGAAGTTGTCGGACCACTGCTGCCAGTTGCGGATGGTGCGGTCCACGCCGTCGTCGATGGTCCGGGGATCGGGCAGCGGCAGCGGCTCGCCGTGCGTGGAGACCACGGCGACGAGGTGCCGGGACCCTTCCGACGTGGTGAAGGCGCCCTCGACCGACTGCCCCACGGGCACTTTGAGCCCGTGGTCGATTCCCCGGATGCCGAGCCCGACGCCGTCGATCCGCAGGACCGGGTTGGCCGGCCCGTTGTCGAGCCAGGGCGAGGAGGACCCGAAGCAGGTTCCGGGCGAGATCGACCAGGCCATGTCGACGGTGCCTGTCACGCCGTCGACGCGCCGGGCGAGTTCGCCCCAGGGCAGTCGGCCGGCCACACCGGTGTTGAGGGAGTCCGTCACCCGCACCGAGCCCGTCGCCGTCGTGTACGTCGTCTCGAGGACGTTCGAGCCGTCGGCGTACCGCCGCTCGACGGTGAACTCCGCCGTGGGCGCGAGCGCCATGAAGCCTTCGTCCGCGTCGAGCAGACGCGCGAAGGCGGGGGTGGAGTCGAGGTCGGGAGTGGGATACCAGTCGATGGAGCCGTCCAGGGCGACGAGGGCTACGGTACGCCCGTCACCGATGGCCGCATAGGAGCGGAGGTCGACGAAGCCGGCGTCGTCACGCAGTGCGATGGTCGGTCCCCTTCCCTGGTTCTTTCCCGGCCGCTACCTGCCGTTCATGCCCTTGTACCGGGTCTTGTCGGCCCGTGGCTGCTGGCCGGTGCGGCGCTTGCTGAGCACTTTCGACGCGATGACGGGCACCAGTGCCCAGAGGATCCGTTTCAGCACGATGAAGTCCTTACGATCGATGGTCGGCGACGGCCGCCGCCCTGATCATCATCCTACTGAGGGTCCGTCGGCGGACTACTCCTCCGTCACGAACGCCCGCAACGCCCGAAGCTGCGCTTCCCGTGCTACGGGGTTCAGATACATCATGTGACCGGCCTCATGGTAGTGATGCGTGAATCTGGCCCGGGCAGCGGCATCGAGGTTCATGTGCGCCCAGACGTACTCGGCGGCGAAGTGGGGTGTGGCGCCGTCGTGGTAGCCGTAGTCCACATGGACCCGGAGATCCGGGTTGTGGACGAGGAGCCGTTCCAGGACCCCGGAGACGTCAACGGGTGCACCCTCGAAGGTCCGGTAGCTCCAGGGCTGGACCCTGGCCGTGAGGATCTCGTAGGGCAGGTCGTTCTCGTACCCGAGTTCGGCACGGACGTAATGGTTCATCGCTGCCGAGTAGGGGCCGGTGATGGCCCGGATGCTCGGGTCGTCGAAGGAATCGGAAGCCTGCAGGTTGCCCGGCCTCGCCGTGAAGCGGCCGTCGATGCGTCCTACCGCGAGTCCGTCGGAGCGGAGGAGCTCGGCCGCGAACTCGTGGTAGGCCCAGCGAAGGTTCGTGCGGCGGATGAAGCCGGTGTCCAGGGTGGTGATGGCGTGGAGCTGGCCGACCACCGTGTCGTACTCCTCGGTGGTCAGCCGGGCGCCTTGGGTCAGCGCGTAGCCGAAGTCGCGTGCCGCGTACTCCTCGGCCTCGCGGAGGACGTCGTCGAGCGGCCGGTCTCCGTGCCTGCCGTGGTAGTGGGCGATCGCCGCGTAGGTGGGCAGATGCAGCGCATAGGGCAGATCGCTGCCGGGGAAGAACCGGAGCGTGGACATGTTGAGTACGGTCGAGATCAGGCCGAGCCCGTTCACCGTCATCCCGTAGGCGTCGAACAGCCGTCCCGCCACCGCGACAGCACGCAGGGTCCCGTAGGACTCGCCGACGAGGTACTTCGGGGACAGCCATCGGTTGTTGCGCGTGGTCCAGAGCCTGATCACCTCGGCCACCAGGTCCCTGTCCTGGACGAACGCGTGGAATTCGTCCGCTTTCTCGCCCTCGACCACCCGCGAGAATCCGGTGTTCACCGGGTCGATCATCACGAGGTCGCTCGACTCGAGGAGGGAGTCGGGACTGTCGACGAGTCCGAACGGGGGAGGCGTCATAACACCGGCATCCCCGGAGTCGACCAGTCGCGGACCCAGCAGGCCCAGGTGCAGCCAGACCGACGCCGAACCAGGGCCACCGTTGAAGGCGAACGTCACGGGCCGGCCCGGCTCCGGGTCCTGCTTCGTGTAGGCGACGATGAAGATCTCGGCTTTCGGCTTGAAGCCGTCCGCCTTGCCGTCCTTCGTCTCCTCCCGGCGTAACACGAGGCGACCGGTGGTGGTCGTATACCTCAGCCCCGAGGGCGACGTGTGCTCGCGCACGGCGAAGTCGTCGGAGACGTCCTTCGGCTCCGCGGCCCGCGTGTCCTTGCGATCGTCGGTCGGTGTGTCCTTGATCTCATCAGCCATGGGGACAGACTACCGGTAGTTCCCCAAGGCAACAGCTCACGAATCGGTCGTCGTTGCTGCCTTCGGACCGGGTGACGCAGCGTCGTCCCGCCGGGACGCAGCCCCCTCCGCGGCCGCCACGGCTCCCGAGTCACGGGACCACGCGGTGTTCTGCTCGGGCTTGGCGAAGAACAGGGCAGCACCGAAACCGATGATGATCACGATCGCCGGAAGGTAGAGGGACTGTCCCATCGCGAGCGCATACCCGGCCCTGGCCTCGTCCGGAAGGGCAACTCCCGGTGTGGCACTCATCCCGTCGCTGCCGAGGTTGGTCATCAGGCGGGACTGCATCATCGCAGCGATGGCGGCGCTGCCGAGGACGGCACCCATCTGGCGGGTGGTGTTGTAGACGCCGGAACCGGCACCGGCCAGGGATGGTGCGAGGTTCCGGGTGGCCGTGAGTGACACCGGCGCCCAGATCCCCGCACTCGCGAAGCCGAGGAGTGAGACAGGCAGGAGGAGCTGCCAGATCGGGACGTCCGGCGTGAGGATCGAGCCCATCCAGAAGAGGGCCGCAGACATGCCCGCGAACCCGGCGATGGCGATGTACTTGGGATTGCTGCGCTGCACGTACTTGCCGACGAAGGGGGCCAGAACCCCCGAGATGACGGCCATCGGGGTGAGCAGGAGCGCAGCCTGCGTGGGAGAGAGCCCCCGGACCGTCTGCGCATAGAGCATGAGCGGCAGTGCCATGGTGGTGATCGAGAAACCCATCGCGGTGATGGAGGTGTTGGCGAGCGAGAAGTTACGGTCGCCGAAGAGCCGCAGCGGGACGAGGGGCTCACCGCGATTGATGCGCTGCCAGACGACGAAGGCGACGAGGAGCACGAGTCCGGTGATGATCAGGGACCACACGGAGAGGGGGCCGGCGATGGTGCCCCAGTCGTAGCTCTCGCCCTCCTGGATGCCGAAGACGAGACAGAACAGGCCTGCTGCGCTCAGGAAGACCCCGAGCATGTCGAACCGGTGCGACGTCGTCGGAAGCGTGGGCACGAGACGCACGGCAAGGATGAATCCGATGATGCCGACCGGCACGTTGATGAAGAAGATCCACTCCCATCCCGCGGTATCCACGAGGATCCCGCCGAGCACCGGTCCGATGAGCGTCGCGATCCCGGCGACGGAACCCCACAGACCCATGGCAGCTCCGCGGCGCTCCGGCGGGAAGATCCGGGTGATGACGGACATGGTCTGTGGCGTCATCAGGGCGGCGCCCAGACCCTGCAGGACGCGCGCGAGGATGAGGGCCTCCACCGATCCCGAGAGCCCGCACCACGCACTCGAGAGCGTGAAGACCACGAGCCCCACGAGGTAGACGCGCTTCGGTCCGAACCGGTCACCGAGCCTGCCCGTGACGAGCAGGGGGACGGCGTAGGCGAGGAGGTACGCGCTGGTCACCCAGATGACGCTGTCGATCCCGGCTCCCAGCCCCTCCATGATGGCAGGAGTGGCGACGGAGACGATCGTCGAATCGACGAGGATCATGAAGAATCCGATGACGAGCGACCAGAGGGCCGGCCACGGCCTGACGTCGTCGTTCCGGGACTGGGCAGGGGACACCTGCGGGGCATGGCGGGGCATGGGGAGAAGACTACTCCCGGCTCGTGACACTCCGAGGCGCTCGCCGGCCCGGACGGGACTTTGGGCCCAGGGCGTCCTTCTGGGTACAGTATTGGTGGTCGGAAGTAGTATCCGGGGCTTTAGCTCAGTTGGTAGAGCGTTTCGTTCGCAATGAAAAGGTCGGGGGTTCGATTCCCCCAAGCTCCACTCAAGATCGTTGATCTGACGCATTTTACAGGTCACGATGCTTCACTCGTTGTCGACGTTGATCGATGACGAATGTGCTCAAAGCGTG
>JASLAA010000074.1 GCA_030147325.1 Arthrobacter sp.
GTGACCGGACGCCAGGACTTCAGCACGCTGCGCCAGCAGGGCGGCCTGTCCGGTTACCCGTCGCGGGCGGAATCCGTGCACGACGTCGTCGAGAGCTCACACGCCTCGTCCTCGCTGTCCTGGGCGGACGGCATCTCCCGCGCCCGTGTCCTGAGCGGTGAGGGCGACCGCTACACCGTCGTCCTGGTGGGCGACGGCGCCCTCACCGGTGGGATGGCCTGGGAGGCGATCAACAACATCGCGGCGGACAAGCGGCGCCGCGTGGTGATCGTGGTCAACGACAACGGACGCTCCTATGCCCCGACGATCGGCGGGGTCGCCGACTACCTCGCATCCCTGCGTCCCACGCTGGACTCGGTACGGACGCACCGTGTCTACGAACGCACCCTCGACTGGGTGAAGCACCGCATGCAGACCGGCGGTACGGTCGGCGAATTCAGCTACAAGAGCCTGCACGCCATGAAGAAGGGCATCAAGGACTGGTGGGCTCCGCAGGGGCTCTTCGAGGACCTCGGGATGAAGTACGTGGGACCCGTCGACGGCCACGACCAGGCCGCCGTCGAGCAGGCACTGCACCTCGCCAAGAAGTACGAGGGGCCGGTGATCGTGCACGCGATCACCGAGAAGGGCCACGGCTACGCCCCGGCCCGCGCTCACGAGGACGATCAGTTCCATGCCGTCGGGATCATCGATCCGGACACGGGCCAGCCCGTCGGCGTCGCCGGGTCGGAGTCCTGGACCTCCGTCTTCGCCGACGAGATCGCGGACATCGCGGACGAGCGGCCCGACATCGTCGGCATCACCGGCGCCATGCTCATCCCCGTCGGTCTCCACCGCTTCGCCGCCCGCCACCCGGACCGCGTGTTCGACGTCGGCATCGCCGAGCAGCACGCGGTCACCAGCGCCGCGGGCATGGCTTTCGGCGGACTGCATCCCGTCATCGCGCTGTACGCGACGTTCCTGAACCGGGCCTTCGACCAGCTCCTCATGGACGTCGCCCTCCACCGGGCCGGTGTCACGATCGTCCTCGACCGGTCGGGTGTCACCGGCCCGGACGGTGCGAGCCATCACGGCATGTGGGACCTCGCGATGCTCCAGGCCGTCCCCGGCCTCCACCTCGCGGCTCCGCGCGACGCATCGCGTCTCAGGGAGGAGCTGCGGGAGGCCGTCGCCATCTCGGACGCTCCGAGCGTGGTCCGCTATTCCAAGGGTTCCGTGGGAGCGGAGGTCGAGGCCGTGGAACGGCTCGACGACGGCGTGGACGTGCTGTCCAGGCGTCCCGCCGGGTCGCGGTCCAACGATGTCCTCATCGTCAGCGTCGGTGCCATGAGCGAGCTGGCCCTCGACGTGTCCAACCGGCTCGGTGCACAGGGCATCAGCTCCACCGTGATCGATCCGCGCTGGCTCCTGCCGGTCCGTCGGTCCGTGATCGACCTCGCGGCCGAGCACCGCATCGTGATCGTCATCGAGGACGGCGTGCGCGCAGGAGGAGTCGGATCCCGGATCCGGCAGGAGATGCGCTCCGCGGGCGTCGACACGGCGCTGAACGAGGTGGGCCTGCCCGTCGAGTTCCTCGACCACGGCTCGCGCAACCAGGTCCTCGAGCGGGTCGGACTGACCGCGCAGAAGATCACGCACGACGTCGTCGCGCAGGTGCTCGGTACCAAGGTGCCGGTCGCGAGGCCGCTGCTGAACGACCAGTCACCGGCCACGGGCCAGCTGCCCAAACTCTGACGCGCGCACCCCGCCCGGTGCTGCCTGACGGCGCCGGGAGAGGGTGGTGTGAGACAATGACGAAGGCTGGTGGGGGAACCACATTCCCACACCGGTCCAGTGACAGGCTTCCGTTCCACGAGCGATGCTTCCGTCCTACCGAGTCCGCCCGTCGGCGGAAGTAGGCGGAATCCGCCCGTGACACCCACCGTCCACAAGGGCGGTTGAGTTGGAAAAGCGCCACTGGTCTCCGAGTGATTCCGCACCCCCAAGACGGTGCGACCCCGGACGATATGACAACGACTTCCGGTCAGCCGCCGGGCGAAAGGCCCGCGGCCGGCCGACATACCGCCCCCGAGGGTGCTGGAATGTGGCCGGTGCCGCAGGGGCTTGGAGCGAGTACCCATGGATCAGTCAGAACAGCTGGGCAACGAACAGAGCACCACGGACGCACCGGTGACGCCGGAGCAGGCCGCACCGGCGAAGGCGCCGAGGAAGCGCCGCACCGCGAGTGCTCCCGCCGGAGCTCCTCCCGCTGCGCCGGAGCCTTCCGCCGAGGAGGACACACCCGCCGCGCCGGTGCGCAAGAGAGCCACCCGGGCGCGCAAGCCGGTCGTGGTGACGGACGAGACAGCAACCGCTACCGCTGCCGAGGCAGCAACAACGGACACGGAACCCGAGGCGACGGCCGAGGCTCCCGCCCGAAGCACACCGCCCGCCAGGGCCCCCCGCGCACGACGACGGGCCGCGACGGCCGAAGCCGGACCAGCCAGCGTCAGCGAGCCGGTCGCCGAGTCCGACGCCGAACCTGCTGCCCCCGCGTCCGACGCCGGCGAGGCCGTCGTGACCGCCGATGCTTCGGCCGACGGTGTCGCGGAGGAGAAGCCGACCCGCGCGCGTCGGGCCCCTGCCCGTACCCGCAGCCGCAGGGCGTCCGAGCCGGTGCAGGCCGAGAATGCTCCGGCTGCCCCGGCCGCTACCGCCTCCGTAGAATCGGCTCCGGCCGCCGAGGGTGAGGCGTCGGCCACCGACGTCGCAGCACCCGCCGTCCCGGAAGCCGCGGACGGCACAGCCAGCGAGCAGTCGTCGGAGGAGACCCGGTTCGATCCCTTCGCGGTCCCCGAATCACCGCTGTCGCTGCTGTTCCACGCACCGGACCTCGCCACCGTGACCGTGCCCGCCGTCAGGGTGGCGCCACCGCGCGAGGACGAGGACACGGACGAGGCCGAACCGGAGGAGTCGGGGCGTCGGTCGCGCCGCAGTCGGCGGAGTCGCGGTAAATCCCGCAGTGAGGCCGACCAGACGGGCAGCGACACCGAGGGCGAGTCCGCCGGCGAGTCCGAGGACGGCGACGTTCGCCGGTCCGGTCCGGAGGAAGGATCGGCTGTCTCCTCGCGCCGCCGTCGTCGCCGTCGCCGCGGGGACCAGGACCTCGAACTCTCCGGGGGCGAGGACGATGACCCGCCCAACACCGTCACGCGTGTGCGGGCTCCGCGGCAGGCGACCGAGCCGGTGTCCGACCGCGTGACCAGTGTGCGCGGATCCACGCGGCTCGAGGCGAAGAAGCAGCGCCGGCGTGAATCCCGCGACACGGGGCGCCGCCGCCAGGTCATCACCGAGGCGGAATTCCTCGCCCGCCGTGAATCCGTGGACCGCCAGATGGTCGTCCGCCAGCGCGACGACAGGATCCAGATCGGCGTACTCGAGGACGGCATCCTCGCCGAGCACTTCGTCTCCAAGACGCAGCAGGACTCACTGATCGGCAACGTCTACCTCGGCAAGGTGCAGAACGTCCTGCCGAGCATGGAAGCAGCTTTCGTCGACATCGGACGCGGCCGGAACGCCGTGCTCTACGCGGGCGAGGTCAACTGGGACGCCGCAGGCCTCGACGGCCAGCCCCGCCGGATCGAGCTGGCCCTGAAGTCGGGCGACCCCGTCCTCGTCCAGGTGACGAAGGATCCGGTGGGCCACAAGGGAGCGCGCCTCACCAGCCAGATCTCGCTGCCCGGTCGGTACCTCGTGTATGTGCCGGGCGGCTCCATGACCGGGATCTCACGCAAGCTCCCGGACGTCGAGCGCAACCGCCTCAAGCGCATCCTCAAGGACAGGCTGCCCGAGAACGCCGGCGTGATCGTCCGCACCGCGGCCGAGGGCGCGAGCGAGGAGGAGCTCACCCACGACATCAACCGCCTGCGGGCCCAGTGGGAGGAGATCGAGCGGAAGGCCGGATCCACGAAGGCCCTGGCGCCCGAACTGCTGTACGGCGAGCCGGACCTCACGATCAAGGTCGTCCGGGACGTCTTCAACGAGGACTTCACCAAGCTCGTCGTCTCCGGCGAGGAGGCCTGGGACACCATCGAGGCCTACGTCATGTACGTGGCCCCGGACCTCGTCGGCAGGCTGGAGAAATGGACCAGCGACGAGGACATCTTCGCGTCCTCGCGCATCGATGAGCAGATCTCGAAGGCCCTCGAACGCAAGGTCTTCCTGCCGTCCGGCGGCTCGCTCGTGATCGACCGCACCGAGGCCATGACCGTGGTCGACGTCAACACCGGCAAGTTCACCGGCAGCGGCGGCAACCTCGAGGAGACTGTCACCAAGAACAACCTGGAGGCGGCCGAGGAGGTGGTACGCCAGCTGAGGCTGCGCGATATCGGCGGCATCATCGTGATCGACTTCATCGATATGGTCCTCGAGGCGAACCGCGATCTCGTGCTCCGCCGTCTGGTCGAATGCCTCGGGCGGGACAGGACGAAGCACCAGGTCGCGGAGGTCACGTCCCTGGGGCTGGTCCAGATGACACGCAAGCGTATGGGTACGGGCCTGCTCGAGGTGTTCGGCGAGGACTGCGAGCACTGTGCCGGGCGCGGCGTCGTGACCCACATGGAGCCTGTCGAGCACCGTCGGTCCACCACCGCGCCGGAGCCGCAGCAGCAGGTGCGGCAGGACAAGCCGTCGCGGAGCGAGCGCAAGCGCAATCGGGGCCGGGGCGGCCAGCCTGACGAGGGCTTCGCTCCGATCCAGGCTCCCGTCGCGGACACCCCGGACCGCGCGGCGAAGGCCGAAGCGGCCCGCGTGGCACTGGCGAGTATCGCTGCAGCGACACACCACGCCCACGAGGAGCCGATCGATCAGCCGGGACCGGCCGCCGAGGTCGAGGTGACCGAGGCCGTGCTCACCATCAACGGGGAGACGGTCACCCTTCCCCGGGCGGAGGGTCGTCGCGCCGAGGCCCAGGAGACGCAGGAAGCCCCGGTGACGCGCCTGACGCTCGACAGCCTGAGTGAGGCCTTCAACCGGAAGCCGTCGGCCGACGAGCCCGCCCCGGCGGACGCTCCGTCCGCAGCAGGTGCGGACGGAGGCCGGGAAGGTGTGCCGGAGCAGTCCGTCGTCGCGCCCGTCGAAACCCCGGCCCGCCGCTCCCGTCCACGCCGGGTGGCCCGCAGCGCCCAGGGTGCAGCCGACACGACGATCGAGACGTTGCCCGCGTCGACGACCGCCGAGCCGGCAGGGACGCGTCACGTCGCCCGGGCGCAGCAGCCGGCGGTGACGCAGGCGCCCGCCGCTGCAGAGCCGCTGATCTTCGGCGTCGGGGTGCCCGCATCCGAGCTGTGATCACCGACGCGCGGTAGGAGAGGCCGGCCGAAGGCCGGGGTCCGGAAGGACTCCGGCCTTCGTCGTATCCGTCCCCCGCTGCTATAGGGTGGAGCGTGACACGGGGTGCCCTGCCGGATGCAGGGCTGAGATCAAACCCGTCGAACCTGATCTAGTGGGCGTCAGCGCCCGAGGCCTAGCGGAGGGATGTCACGCATGGAGACTGCGCCTGCAACGAAAGCCGGCCATCGAAGGATTCCCAACATCCTCAGTATCGCGGGATCGGATCCCAGCGGAGGGGCCGGTATCCAGGCGGACATCAAGGCCATCAGCGCCAACGGTGGGTACGCGATGGCCGTCGTGACCGCACTGACCGCACAGAACACACGCGGCGTCAGCGGGGTCCACACCCCACCCGCCGCCTTCCTCCGGCAGCAGCTCGACGCCGTCTCGGACGACGTGGTGATCGACGCCGTGAAGATCGGGATGCTGGGCAGCGCCGACGTGGTGCGCTGCGTGACGGCGTGGCTCGACGACGTCCGGCCGCAGGTGGTCGTGCTGGACCCGGTGATGGTGGCCACGAGCGGGGCACGCCTCCTGGATGACGACGCCGTGCGCGCCGTCGTCGACCTCGCTCGCCGGGTGTCCCTGGTCACTCCCAACATCGCCGAACTCGCCGTGCTCTCGGGAACGGCCGAAGCGACGTCCTGGCGCGAGGCGCTCGGCCAGGGCAGTGCCCTCGCCGCCCGGCTCGGGACGAGCGTCCTGGTGAAGGGCGGGCACCTGCCGGGTGACCGATGCCCCGACGCGCTCCTCCTGCCGTCGGCGGACCCGAACGACGCCCTGGTCTTCGACGGCGTCCGGGTCAGCACGGCGAACACGCACGGAACGGGATGCTCGCTCTCCTCCGCTGTCGCCACGCGGTTCGCCGCGACCGGCGACTGGCAGCAGGCCATCCGCGAGGCGAAGTCCTGGCTCGAAGGTGCCCTGAGGGGAGCCGATCGGCTCCATGTCGGCCAGGGCAGCGGTCCCGTCCATCATTTCCACGGCGTCGGCCCGGGCTCCGGCGAGCGGTTCACCGACCTGGCGTGGCGGCAGACTGCGACGATCCGCCGCGCCATCCTCGAGCTTCCCTTCATCACCGGGCTGACCGACGGCAGTCTCGCGACCGAGGAATTCGCCTATTACCTCCAGCAGGACGCCCTGTACCTGCGTGAGTACTGCAGCGTGCTGGCCCGGACGGCAGCCATGGCGCCTACCGAGGACGAGCAGCTGTTCTGGTTGGGCGCGGCGACGTCCTGCCTGGAGACCGAAGCGGAACTGCACCGGACCTGGCTGGCACGGGAGGCGGGGCCGCGCTTCGGTGAGGGGGACGCGGGCGCCGTCACCCGCGCATACTGCGACCACCTCACAGCGACCGCCGCCCGGGGGTCCTACGCCGAGCTCGTAGCGGCCGTCCTGCCGTGTTTCTGGCTGTACGCCATGGTCGGTGACCGGATCCACGACGAGGTCCACGGCACCGCGAACGACGGCAGCAGCGCCCATCCCTATGCCGAGTGGATCGGGACCTACGCGGATCCGGAGTTCGCGAACGCCACCGCGCACGCGAAGGAACTGGCGGACGACGTCCACCGCCGCTCCTCGGCGACGGAGCGGCAGGCGATGCTCGCCTCCTTCCGCAGGTCGGCCGCCTACGAGCGCGACTTCTTCGACGCGCCCCGGCTCCACTGCTCCGCCGCGCCGACACCGGCCGCTGATTTGCGGGAAGATGCCGTCCTGGCGTAATCTTGACCCTCGGTGCACTCGCCTGTTAACCGGCATGTCCGGCAGCAACCGCGCAAGGATCCACCACTGTGAAGTCCACGGACGACGGCGGCCCACGGGCAGCGGCGTCACGGACGCACAGGGGAGGGTCGGCAGGGAGGGATACTCCCGGATCGCCGTGAAGCCGCACCCTAGTTTTTTCATCAGAAGTCAAGTTCGTCGAGAGAAGTGAGTTCCCAAGTGGTGTACGCGATTGTCCGCGCAGGCGGCCGCCAAGAAAAGGTTTCTGTAGGAGACCTCGTTACCCTTGACCGCGTCACCGGTCAGGCAGGAAGCACGTTCAAGCTTCCGGCCCTCCTTCTGGTAGACGGCGCCAAGATCACCTCCGCAGCGGAGGACCTCGCGAAGGTCTCCGTCACTGCCGAGATCGTCGAGAATCTTCGTGGACCGAAGATTGTCATCCAGAAGTTCAAGAACAAGACCGGCTACAAGAAGCGCCAGGGTCACCGTTCGGAACTGACCCGCGTCAAAATCACAGGCATCGCGTAGTCCCTTCGGGCTTCCGATCGGTCCAGCAGACACTTCAGCGAAGGCAGGCATAACTCATGGCACATAAGAAGGGCGCAAGCTCTACTCGTAACGGCCGCGACTCGAACGCTCAGTACCTCGGCGTCAAGCGCTTCGGTGGCCAGGTCGTCAAGGCCGGCGAGATCATCGTCCGCCAGCGCGGCACCCACTTCCACCCGGGCGCCAACGTCGGCCGCGGCGGCGACGACACCCTGTTCGCACTCGAGGCAGGTGCCGTCGAGTTCGGTACGCGCCGCGGACGCAAGGTCGTCAACATCGTCGGTGCGGCAGCAGAGTAATCTGCCTGCGCCACGTGCACTGACCGTGCACCAGCATTCGGGTGGGGTGAGCCTCTACGGCTCGCCCCACCTTCTTTTAAGCCGACACCGCTCGGCACAGCGAAGCATTTGTAGAAGGAGACCAACGTGGCGAGCTTTGTTGACCGCGTAGTCCTGCACGTATCCGGAGGCACCGGTGGCCACGGCTGCGTCTCCGTCCACCGCGAGAAGTTCAAGCCCCTCGGCGGGCCCGACGGCGGCAACGGCGGCGACGGTGGCGACGTCATCCTCCGCGTCGACCACCAGACCACCACCCTGCTGGACTACCACCACGCCCCGCACCGGCATGCCACGAACGGTGGCAGCGGCATGGGCGACTGGCGCGGTGGCAAGAGCGGCGAGACCCTGATCCTGTCCGTACCCGATGGCACGGTCGTCAAGACGAAGGACGGCGAAGTACTCGCCGACCTCGTGGGCGAGGGAACCGAGTTCGTCGCCGCAGCCGGCGGTCAGGGCGGTCTCGGCAATGCCGCCCTGTCCTCCCAGAAGCGCAAGGCGCCGGGATTCGCGCTGCTCGGCATCCCGGGTGACGAGCGGGACGTGGTCCTCGAGCTCAAGTCGATCGCGGACATCGCCCTCGTCGGGTTCCCTTCAGCAGGCAAGTCGAGCCTGATCGCGGCGATGTCGGCAGCTCGCCCGAAGATCGCGGACTACCCGTTCACCACCCTGGTGCCGAACCTCGGCGTCGTCGAGGCCGGTTCCACCCGGTTCACCATCGCGGACGTCCCGGGTCTCATCGAAGGCGCGAGCGAGGGCAAGGGTCTGGGGCACCACTTCCTCCGCCACGTCGAACGCTGTGCAGCGCTCGTCCACGTCCTCGACTGCGCAGCGCTCGAGGCCGATCGCGACCCCCTGAACGACCTCGCGATCATCGAGCGCGAGCTGGAGAAGTACGCCGTCGACATGAGCTTCGCGGGACCTGGGGGCGACGTGGTGCCCCTCAACGAGCGCCCTCGCCTCATCGCGCTGAACAAGGTCGACGTCCCGGACGGCAGGGACATGGCGGGCTTCGTCCGTCCCGAGCTCGAGGCGCGCGGCTACCGGGTGTTCGACGTCTCGGCGTCGAGCCACGAGGGACTGCGCCAGCTGGGGTTCGCCATGGCTGAGATCGTCGAGAACGCCCGCAAGGTCGTGGCCACCACGCCGCCACGGGTCGAGCCGCCCGTCCTGCGCCCGCGGGGCGTCAACGCGGCGTCGTTCCGGATCCGGCACGAGGAGAAGGACGCCCTGCCGCTGTTCCGCGTCCTCGGTGAGAAGCCCGAACGCTGGGTCATGCAGACGGACTTCACCAACGACGAGGCCGTCGGCTACCTCGCCGACCGCCTGGCCAAGCTGGGAGTCGAGGAGCAGCTGTTCAAGTCCGGAGCCAAACCGGGGGACACCGTGGTGATCGGAGAGGGCGACGGCGTCGTCTTCGACTGGGAGCCCACCATGATGGGCGGTGCGGAGCTGCTCGCCGGGCCCCGCGGCAGTGACCTGCGGCTGGCCGAGTACATCCGGCCCACCCGGGAACAGAAGCGCGAGGAGTACCAGGAGCGGAAGGAAGCGAAGGCAGCGGCGCGAGCCGACCTCGAGGCCGACCGCAAGGCCGGGCTCTGGACGGAGTCGGTGCAGAACCGCAAGCAGCCCGCCCCTGCCCAGCAGGAAGCGGACGGCGAGTCCGAGGGCTAGTCGGGCGTGGCCGCTGACCAGTCCCGTCAGCCCCTCGGCTCCCGCGCGGAACTCCCCGCGGCGGGGCGGATCGTCGTCAAGGTCGGCTCGTCCTCGCTGACGTCCGTGTCCGGCGGGATCTCCGGCGAGGCCCTCGTGGGCCTCGCCGACGTCCTGGCCGCGCGACGACGGGCCGGGACGGAGATCATCCTCGTCTCCTCGGGGGCGATCGCCGCGGGTCTGGCTCCGCTGGGGCTGGCTCGCCGGCCCTCCCAGCTGTCCACGCAGCAGGCAGCCGCCAGCGTGGGGCAGGGTCTCCTCATGGAGCGGTACTCCCGCGCTTTCGCTGCCCACGGGATCACCGTGAGCCAGATCCTGCTGACCGCCGACGACCTCGTCCGTCGCTCCCACTACGCCAACGCGCATCGGGCCATGGAGCGGCTGCTCAATTTCGGCGTCGTGCCGATCGTGAACGAGAACGACACCGTGGCGAGCCACGAGATCCGGTTCGGCGACAACGACAGGCTGGCGGCCCTGGTCGCGCACCTCGTCAAGGCGGAGGCCCTGGTGCTGCTGTCCGACGTCGATGCCCTGTACGACGGCCCTCCTGCCGCGGGAGCCGTCCGCATCCCGCAGGTCACCTCACCCCTCGACCTCGCCGGAGTCACGATCGGACGCACGGGCAAGGCCGGGGTCGGCACCGGCGGGATGGTCACGAAGGTCGAGGCCGCGACCATCGCCGCCTCCTCGGGGATTCCCGCGCTCGTCACGTCCACGGCGAACGCCGCCGCGGCGCTCCGGGGCGACGACGTCGGCACCTGGTTCACGGCGACCGGTAAGCGGCAGCCGATCAGGCTGCTGTGGCTGGCGCACCTGGCGCGCGTGCTCGGCACGCTCGTGCTCGACGACGGCGCGGTGCGCGCCGTGGGGGAGCGGAGGCGCTCCCTGCTTCCGGCCGGGGTCGTCGAGGTCTCGGGTGCCTTCGAGCCGGGTGACCCCGTTCAGCTCGTGGGGGGCGACGGGACCGTCGTCGCGCGTGGGCTCGTCAACTACAGCTCGGCAGAGCTTCCCCGGATGCTGGGGCGCTCCACGCACGACCTCGCGGAGGAGTTCGGCGCGGAGTACGAGCGCTCCGTGGTGCACGTCAACGACCTCGTGGTGCTGCTACCCGCCGCGTCATGAAGGACCCTCGCCGGGCCGGCACGGCGGCACCTCGCTAGGATGGAATCATGACCGATCTGAAGGCCGAACCCTCCGTCCGGACCGACGCTGCCGCTTCGCTCTCCCCGGAGGAGCTCACTCTCGCGGTCCACTCGATCGCCGATCGGGCGCGGGTCGCGTCGCGGATCCTGGGCCGGGTGAACCGTGCCCGGAAGGACCGCGTCCTCCTGGCCATCGCCGCGGCTCTCGTCGCGCGGCGGGACCTGGTCCTCGCCGCTAACCGGACCGACGTCGAGCGCGGCCGGGCCTCCAATACGTCCGACTACCTGCTCGACCGGCTCAGTCTGGACCCCGAGCGCATCGGACTGCTGGCGGACGCCCTCGCCCAACTGGCCGCGCTGCCCGATCCCGTCGGCACCGCGGTCCGCGCCGAGACGCTGCCCAACGGGCTGCGCATGCGGCAGGTGCGCGTACCCCTCGGCGTCGTGGCGGCGATCTACGAGGCGCGCCCCAACGTCACGGTCGACATCGCGGGGCTTGCGCTCAAGAGCGGCAATGCCGTCGTCCTGCGCGGCGGCAGTGCTGCGTCCGCGACCAACGCGGCGCTCATCGGGATCATCCGGGACACCCTGGAGGACCACGGACTGCCGGACGACGCCGTACTCACCGTCGACGAGTTCGGCCGGGAGGGTGCCCAGGTGCTCATGCAGGCCCGTGGCAGGATCGATGTCCTGATCCCGCGGGGCGGGCGCGACCTCATCCAGTCCGTGGTGACCACGGCGCGCGTCCCGGTGATCGAGACGGGAGAGGGGAACGTGCACATCCTCCTCGACGAGTCGGCCGACGAGGACATGGCTGTCGACATCCTGCTCAATGCGAAGACTCAGCGACCCAGTGTCTGCAACACGGTCGAGACCCTGCTGGTGCACGAGAGGTCGGCGGCCGCCCCCGCCGTCCTCGCCGCACTCCTCCGCGCAGGGGTGACCCTGCACGTCGACGAACGGTCGAGGAATCTCCTGCCCCCGGGAACGGATGCGGTAACCGCGACCGATGACGACTGGGGTCGCGAGTACATGCAGCTCGATCTGGCCGTCCGGACCGTGGGGAGCGTGGACGAGGCTCTTCAGCACATCCGGCGCTGGAGCACGGGTCACAGCGAGGCGATCATCACCAATGACCTCGCATCCTCCGAGGAGTTCATCGCCGGAGTCGATTCCGCTGCCGTGCTGGTGAATGCGTCCACCCGCTTCGTCGACGGAGGGGAGCTCGGCCTCGGCGCGGAGGTGGGGATCTCGACCCAGAAGATGCATGCCCGCGGACCCATGGGTCTCGCGGAACTCACCACCACGAAGTGGATCGTCCAGGGCGAGGGACAGATTCGTCGTTGACGCGCTCCCTTCGGCTGCCGGGCGGTTCCCCCTTTACGCGTACGATGGAACCTGATGTCCGTGCCGGGCGGAATCGCACCGGCGTAACCTGATCTGACAGAGGAACAACGATGCTCTACTCCCTCGGCAGCGCACTGCTGGCGAATGAAGCCATGGAACACCACACCGAGCTGCCGATGCCGGCCATCGCGTACGGGCTGATCGTCATGGCCATCCTGCTCACCCTCATGCTCGTCACGGTGTCCTTCTCGAACGTGCGCAACCGTCACGAGGCCGTCGAGGAACACACCGATCCTCACAAGCAGCACGCGAACAACCACGACCACGGCGAAGCGAACCGGCACTAGCAGTTCCGGTGGCAGCAGACGGTATCGAACGGGACGTCATGGGTGGCCCGCGCCAGCGTCGGCACGACGGCTCGCCCTGGCGCCTCGGCGTGATGGGCGGAACCTTCGACCCCATCCACCACGGCCACCTGGTCGCGGCGAGTGAGGTCGCCTCGGTCTTCGATCTGGACGAGGTGGTCTTCGTCCCGACCGGCCAGCCGTGGCAGAAGGCCGACAAGGACGTCACCGCAGCGGAGCACCGCTATCTCATGACGGTCATCGCGACGGCGTCGAATCCGAGTTTCACGGTGAGCCGGGTCGACATCGAGCGGCCGGGCCCGACCTTCACCATCGACACGCTGCGTGATCTCAAGGTGGAGCGACCCGATGCTCAGCTCTTCTTCATCACCGGCGCGGATGCCATGGCGCAGATCCTGACCTGGAAGAACGCGGAGGAGTTGTGGTCGCTGGCCAAGTTCATCGGGGTCACCCGGCCCGGGCACGAACTGAACGGGAAAGGCCGCGATGTGAGCCTGCTCGAGGTGCCCGCCATGGCTATCTCGAGCACGGACTGTCGACGGCGGGTGGGCGAGCAGAAACCGGTGTGGTATCTGGTACCGGACGGGGTTGTCCAGTACATCGCCAAGCACCAGCTGTACAGGAGCGGTGAGGTGCGCCGGGGGGCCGTCGATTCGCTGCGATCGAAGATCGAGGAAGCCTTTCCGAGGGAAGGGAAGCGCGGGGGCGACCCCAGCTCCGCACAACAAGCAACCGGGTGAATCAGCAATGAGCAAGGCAGCGGACGGCGCACGGGTCACCGGGTCTCAATCGACGGACCGTGCCGAGTCGAGGGGGCCGGACATGGCAGGCAGCGACGAAGAGTCATCCGCGGACCCGAGTCCGGGTGACAGCGGCGTCGGGGCGGCGGACGACGCCGTCCGGCGGAGCAGGCGCGCAGCGGAAGGGCCGGTCGACGCCGTCCCGGAACCGCGCACAGAACGGGAATCCCAGGCCCGCGCCCGCAACCGTGAGGCGCTGAGGGCCTACCGCGCACTGGCCGAGGGCCAGTCTGCCCAGGATGACGGCGCACGCACGGAGACGCCCACCCGCCGGCAGAGGCGGTTGCAGCAGGACGCGGGAGGCTCAGCATTCGTGCCGGCGCAGGGCACGCCCCGCACGGTTCCATGGGCGGAGGCGTCCACCTCGGGCGAGTCACCGAAGGATCCTTCGGCGACGGTGAAGGAGGACGCGGCGGTGCTCCGGACGGGGTCCACCGTCGCCGGAGCGGACCGGGAACCGGTGACCGGGGGCCGCAGGGACCGTCGTCGGCAGTTCACAGCGCAGACCGCCGTCGTGCCGGAGGAGTCGGTCCGTGCGGATGCTTCCGCCGAGGCGCGCCGCATCGAGGACATGG
>JASLAA010000088.1 GCA_030147325.1 Arthrobacter sp.
GAGATTGAAGGCACTGTGAACGAGGCGCTGCCCAACGCGATGTTCCGCGTTGAGTTGGCCAACGGACACATTGTTCTCGCCCACATCTCGGGAAAGATGCGTCAGCACTACATTCGAATCCTTCCTGAGGACCGGGTCGTAGTGGAACTGAGCCCGTACGACCTCACCCGGGGCCGTATTGTCTACCGCTACAAATAAGAACGAACGCAAAGGAAAACCATGAAGGTCCAGCCGAGCGTGAAGCGTATCTGCGAGAAGTGCCAGGTGGTTCGCCGCAAGGGCAACGTTCTCGTCATCTGCGAAAACCCGCGCCACAAGCAGCGTCAGGGCTAAGCACCTCCTCCGAGGTCCTTTCCCGCGCGTAGTAGTACATCTCACGGCAGAACAGCGTCCCTGCGGGGACGTACACCCCCGGCTCGGAGGCCGGGGACCGGGACCGCGGTCCCGGGGCCGTTCTGCTCCACACCTCCGGTAACACCAAAGGAGAACCGCCACTATGGCACGTCTCGCTGGCGTAGACATCCCCCGCGAAAAGCGGGTAGTCATCGCGCTTACCTATATCTACGGCGTGGGCAAGACCCGTGCAGAGAAGACGATCGTGGATACGGGGATCTCCCCGCACACGCGCGTCAAGGACCTCTCCGACGTCGAGCTGGTCCAGCTCCGCGACTACATCGAAGGCAACTTCAAGGTCGAGGGTGACCTCCGCCGCGAGGTTGCAGCCGACATCCGCCGCAAGGTCGAGATCGGCAGCTACGAAGGCATTCGGCACCGCCGCGGCCTTCCCGTACGCGGACAGCGTACGAAGACGAACGCCCGTACCCGCAAGGGTCCGAAGCGTACGGTCGCAGGCAAGAAGAAGGTCGGACGCTAGTCCCTAATGGCACCCTAACCGGGCTCGCTAGCGCTCGTCCGGCCAGGGAACCCCGCCATCAGGGGCCCATCCGCCCGGTGATCGTCCAAATCGCCGGAGAACGTCCGATCAGCCGATCAATGCTTTACCCAATACCTTCGTAGGAGAAGTAATGCCCCCCAAGACTCGTGGAGCGGTTCGTAAGCCGCGTCGCAAGGACAAGAAGAACATCGCGCTCGGTCAGGCGCACATCAAGAGCACCTTCAACAACACCATCGTCTCGATCACGGATCCCAGCGGAGCGGTCATCTCCTGGGCCTCCGCAGGCGAGGTCGGATTCAAGGGTTCACGCAAGTCCACTCCGTTCGCCGCGCAGATGGCTGCCGAAGCCGCTGCGAAGCGTGCGCAGGAGCACGGCGTCAAGAAGGTAGACGTCTTCGTGAAGGGCCCGGGATCAGGTCGCGAGACGGCGATCCGTTCGCTGCAGGCCACGGGCCTCGAGGTCGGATCCATCTCCGACGTCACCCCGAGCGCTCACAACGGCTGCCGCCCGCCCAAGCGTCGCCGCGTCTAATCCAGCCGCCCGGTCATCGTGCCGCCCTGCAGGAACCCTCGTGGTTCGGCAGGGCGGTTCGATGCCGTTCCAGCAGCTGAGAGCCGGCCGACCAGCAGTCCCGCCCATTTGGAAGCCTCATATAGCGGATGCTTCCCGAAAGGAAATGTAAGTGCTCATTGCACAGCGCCCCACCCTGACTGAAGAAGTAGTTGCGGACAACCGCTCACGGTTCATCATCGAACCGCTCGAGCCCGGCTTCGGCTACACCCTCGGCAACTCGCTCCGCCGTACGCTCCTGTCGTCCATCCCGGGTGCTGCAGTCACCAGCATCCGCATCGACGGCGTGCTGCACGAATTCACCACGGTCCCCGGGGTGAAGGAGGATGTCACCGAGATCATCCTGAATATCAAGAACCTCGCCGTCTCCTCCGAGCACGACGAGCCCGTCGTCGCCTACCTGCGAAAGCAGGGTCCCGGCGTCGTCACCGCGGCCGACATCGCGCCTCCCGCAGGCGTCGAGTTCCACAACCCGGACCTCCACATCGCGACGCTCAACTCGAAGGGCAAGTTCGAGCTCGAACTGACCATCGAGCGTGGACGCGGCTACGTCTCCGCCTCGCAGAACAAGTCCGGCGACTCCGAGATCGGCCGCATCCCGGTCGACTCGATCTACTCGCCGGTCCTCAAGGTCACCTTCCGCGTGGAAGCGACCCGTGTGGAGCAGCGCACCGACTTCGACAAGCTCATCGTCGACGTCGAGACGAAGGACGCCATCGCCCCGCGCGACGCCGTCGCATCGGCCGGAACCACCCTGGTGGAGCTGTTCGGACTCGCCCGCGAGCTGAACACCGCCGCCGAGGGTATCGAGATCGGACCCTCGCCCACGGACGCAGCGCTTGCTGCCGACATGGCGCTTCCGATCGAGGACCTCGAACTGACGGTCCGCTCGTACAACTGCCTCAAGCGCGAGGGCATCCACTCCGTGGGTGAACTCGTCGCCCGCTCAGAAGCCGACCTCATGGACATCCGCAACTTCGGTGCGAAGTCCATCGACGAGGTCAAGGCGAAGCTCGTCGAGCTCGGTCTGTCCCTGAAGGATTCCCCTCCAGGGTTCGACCTTGCCGCCCGTGCTGCTGCCATCGAAGAAGACGACGCCGCCTACGGCGACGACGAGGCCTAAATCGCTATCCGCACGCCCCGCTGGGAAGCGGGGCGTGCACCTAATGAGGAGAAACAACCATGCCCACACCCACAAAGGGCCCACGCCTCGGAGGCGGTCCGGCGCACGAGCGCCTGATGCTCGCCAACCTGGCCGCCTCACTGTTCGAGCACAAGCGCATCACCACAACGGTGACCAAGGCCAAGCGCCTCCGCCCCTACGCCGAGCGTCTCATCACGTTCGCGAAGACGGGTGACCTTGCGTCGCGCCGCCGAGTCCTCGGTGTCATCAGCAGCAAGAGCATCGTCCACGAGCTCTTCACGGACATCGCTCCGGCCGTAGCCAACCGCGAGGGTGGCTACACCCGCATCACGAAGATCGGCAACCGCAAGGGCGACAACGCCCCCATGGCTGTCATCGAACTGGTGCTGGAGCCGATGTCGGCGAAGCAGTCGGTCGTCGCCGAGGCCGAGCAGGCCAAGGCTCCCGCTGCTGCAGCCGCACCCGCAGCAGAGTCGGTCGAATCGCCTGAGTCCGCGGACTCGGTCGACTCCGTGGATTCGGCGGAGTCCGCTGAATCGGCAGTATCTGCCGAAGAGGTAGCAGCCGAGGACACCACGGTCGACGCCGAAGCCGGCGCAGCCGATGAGGTCGTCGTCGTCGAAGGCACCGTCGAGGACGAGAAGAAGTAATTCTTCCCTCCCGACGCACGCCATGATCACGCCTGAACCCGCCGTCCCCCCTGGGGGCGGCGGGTTCCTGCGTGTCCGGCTCGATGTCGCCTACGACGGCGGGCCTTTCTCCGGGTGGGCGCTCCAGCCGGGCCTGACCACGGTGGAGGGCGTGCTCGAGGATGCGCTCTTCACGTTGCTGCGCCGCCGTGTGCGGCTCACCGTCGGGGGACGCACCGATGCCGGTGTCCACGCCCGAGGGCAGGTCGCTCACATCGATCTCACGGCTGCCGAGTGGAACAGCATGGCCCGCGGCCGTGAGGTGGAGCCGTCCCGCGCCTTCCAGCGGCGACTGACCGGCACCATCAACCGCGTGCTCACGGACGGGATCACCGGCCACGGTCGGTCGGCCAGGAATTCGGTGCCCGCCGTCGTCGTGCGCGCCGCGGGACTCGCCCCGGACGGTTTCGACGCGCGCTTCTCAGCCCTGTGGCGCCGTTACAGCTACGCTATCGCCGACAGCGCCACAGGACAGGACCCGCTGAGGCGCCATGCCACGCTCTGGCACCCCCATGACCTCGACGTCGGACTGCTCAACGAGGGTGCGGGGCACCTGGTCGGTATGCAGGACTTCGCTGCGTTCTGCAAGCCCCGCGAGGGCGCCACGACCATTCGCGAGCTCCAGCGCTACGAGTTCCACCGCGGGCCCGACGGCGTCATCACCGCGACCGTCCAGGCGGACGCCTTCTGCCACAACATGGTGCGGGCCCTGATCGGTTCGACGCTCCGCGTGGGATCCGGTGAGATGCCTCCCGCCTGGCTGGCCGAGAGACTCGCAGCACGCGCCAAGGACGCCCGCTCGATCCTGGCAGCTCCGCACCCGCTCGTGCTGGAGGAGATCGCCTACCCGGGGCCGGGCGAGGTGGGCACGCGGGCCGGGCTCACCAGGGCCAGGCGCACCGATGCCCACCTCGCAGCCGTCCGGCAGGGACGGGCCGGCGACGCCTCCTAGCGCAGCCGGGGTCCACCACGGCGGCGACTGCGGACGCCCGGCCGGAAGCGGGC
>JASLAA010000133.1 GCA_030147325.1 Arthrobacter sp.
CCCCAGGCGTTCGTGGCGCTCCTGTCGAACAGGTCCCTGGCCGCGACCGTCTGTGCCGGAGGTGCCGGGGGCGCCGTCACCGTGACCGACTTCGTCACAGCATTCGTCGCACCCTTGTCATCGGTCACCGTCAGGACCACCGAGTACGTCCCCGCCGCACCGTACGTGTGGGACGCCGTCGCACCCGTCTTCGCAGGCGTGTTGTCCCCGAAGTTCCAGCTGTACGACGCGATCGTCCCGTCGGCATCCGAGGACGCCGAACCATCAGCAGCAACCGTGAGGTCCTTCGCGGTCACCGTCGCAGCAGCCACAGGAGCCTTGTTCACGGCAGGTGTTCCCGCGCCGAGCCGGTAGTGATCGGCTACCTCAGTGGCAGCAAGCGCCCGCGAATACACGGCGACCTCGTCGATCGTTCCGGCGAAGTACGGCTGCGGGCCCCAGGTGGGATCGCTGCCGACCTTCCAGTACCCGCTGTAGGCCTGCGCACTGGTCTGGGGGTTCGTTCCGACAGCCTTGCCGTCCAGGTACAGGACCATGCCCGCGCCGGACTGCGTCGCCACCAGATGGTGCCAATTCCCATCGTTGTAGGCTTCGGTCGACTGGGCGAGATTCGCCTGACCGGTCCACACGCCGAACGTCAACCGGCCGTTGTTCTCCATGTAGACGTGGCGGTCATAGTTGCTGGACAGGCCGTTCGGGTTGTCGCCGAAGCCGATCAGCTTGCCGCCGTTCGTCGTCGTGGTGTTGAACCACAACTCCTGGCTGTAGACGGAGGGATTGTCGTAGCGCGCGGTGCTCGAGAGCAATCCCGACGTACCGTCGAACTGAGCGGCTTTGTCCGCTACGTCCTTCAGCGCGCCCTCTTGACCCAAGGTGATCCCTCGGACGTAAGTCCCCGCGGTACCCGAGGCGGATGCGTCTGCTGCCGTTGTCCCGCTCGTCTCGTTGAGTCGCCAGAACAGATCGGGCTCAGCCGAGAAGACTGTGGAACCATAAGCGTCCGCGGGCTTCCTCGGCCCGACGACCTCACGGCCGGAAGCCGTGTAATGCGCCTGGATCTGCGAGCGCGTCAACTCCGCCGGGTAGATCGCAACATCATCGATCACACCGTTGAAGTAGTAACTGGCCGGCTGACTGGGCCAACCACCGAGGTTGTCTCCGCCGATACGCCACACGCCCTGGTAGACCTGACCGGTTGTCGTGTCGGAACGCTTGCCGATGAGCACACCATCGATGTACAGCGCCATACCCGCAGGGCCGAGGGAGGACACCACGTGATGCCACTGGCCGTCATTGTAGGACTTCGACGAATTCAGCGTGCGCACGGTGTTCGGGTAGACGCCGAACCAGATGCGACCAGCGTTGTCCATGTAGGTCTGACGGTCATAGGAGCCCGAGTTGCCGGTCTGTGACCCGCCGAACCCGATGATCTTTCCGCCGGACCCGGTCGTCGTCTTGATCCATGCTTCGGAGGTGTAAGTGTTCGGCGCCTCCTTCGGAGTACTTCCCGCGGCCGCCCCGGTGTCAGTGCCATTGAAAGTGCTCGCCTTATCGGTATCCTGCGCAATGGCCCCGGTTTCCCCGCGGGAGACCCCGGCAGCTGCAGTGAGATTGTCGAATCCTGCCCAGTCAGTGACGTTGGTCCCGCTCGCTTCGCCGAAGCGCCAGTAGGAGGAGGCGCCGTCGTTCAGGACGGAGGACGCGTACGGGCTGACGGAGCCGGCTGCAGCAATCGTCACTTCGACGCTCTCCGAGCGTGACTCGTTCCCGTAGGCATCGAGGGCGAAAATCCTGTAGGTGTGCTTCGACCCGGGTACGAGGCCCTTGTCGATGTAGCTGAGCGTGGGCATCTGCCAGAAGGTGGACTCACCTGTCGTCTCGTGGATCGGCGCACTGAGATTGCCGTCGCGGTAGACGCGGTACGTCAGCTTCTTGTTGTCCCGATCCCAGTTGGAGGCCCAGCTGATGCGTGCTTCACCGTCCTTGACGGAGATGATGGACGGGTTGGCCGCCCTGCCGGCCTTCTCAGGCGCCTTGTTGTTCGTGGAATTCGCTCCGATGCCGAAGCGGACCAGCCCCTGCTGGCGGACACCGCTCACGGTCGGGAACTCTCCGCCCATGACGACGTACTGGGAGTTGCCCGTCACCGACCACGTGGCCTGGTACTGGCCCGTGAAGGACCCGACGCCGAACGTCGGCCACCAGTTCAGCAGGGCAGAGTGCTGCTGGCCCTCGAAGTTGCGGTAGCCCTGGGTGTCGCGGGTGATGGTGCCGACGGGCGTTTTCCCGAAGGCGAGAGCGTGGTTGTAGCTGCGGGGGTTGGTCTCGGGGAAGCCCTGCACGTTGCCGCAGTAGTGGGCGTGACCGGCCGAGTAGACGACGTCCTGGGCGCTCCACACCGCGTAGGTGTCACCATGGCAATCCTCGAGCCAGTTGACGGCCCCGTCCGACCAACGCGCTGCGATGACACCTTCGAACGCCGTTGCGACCCCGTTGAAGTCGTAGCCGGACGCGTAGACGAAGTTGGCGTCGGAGGTGAGCCCCGTGATGGCGGCGCCACTCCCGGAGTTGTTGATGAAACTGTTGACCGCCCAGGGCTCGACGGCGGATGTCGAGGCATTGATGGAGGCCCATCCTGCGTTGGGGGTCCCGTTGACGGTGGTGAAGTTACCACCGATGACGACCTTCGTGCGATCGGGCGACACGACCATGGAGCTCACGTCACCCCCGGTGACGCTCGGGTTCCAGGGCAGCAGCGCCGCGTCGGTCGGTGACACTGCAGCGACCTTGTCCCGCTTGGCAGAACCGACTCCGCTGAACCAGCCTCCCATGTAGATCGCATCCGGTGTCGCCACGATGGCATTGACCCTCGAGGCGACCAACGGTGCGAAGCTGGTGACAAGGGCGCCGGTGGTCGCGTCAAGGGCTGCGACGTAGCGGCGGTCGGTGCCGTTGACCTGCGTGAAGGCGCCACCGACATAGATGCGCTTGCCATCAGGCGATGCTGTGACGCTGCGTGCCTGCGCATTCAGGGACGCATTGAAACTCGTGATGAGGTTTCCGGTCCTGATGTCGAAGGCCAGGATATTCGCACGCGGAGTGGTGTTCACACCCGCTGCCGCACCTGCCGGGCGGGCCGTCGTGAACTGCCCTACCGCGTACACCGTGTTGCCGATCACGGTCTGCTGCCACACGACACCGTCGACCTGGACGGTCGGCAGGACGTCCGGTGAAGCCGTCACGGGCGACGAAGGACTTGTGGGATCTGCCGGACGGCTGTCAGCCGTGGCGGGCAATGCCGACAGGCCTACGAACGATACGCCCATCAGCGCAGCGACGATGCCGGACATCAGGCGGACCGAGCGGCGCGCGGGCCCGCCGACCGACGATGCGAGCCTGGAGCGGTCGGTGGATTTCATTGCTTTCCCTTGGCTGGAGGTGCGGTGCCTTCGAAGACGGCGATGGGTGCGTCGACGCTGTAGTTGACGAGCACGGACACCCGGGCCCGCTGGTTCGAGTCGACAACGAACACGTAGTCGCCCGTAGCGGACGCACCCGGCTCGATGGTGGCGGGGAGCGTTGTTGCTCCCACTCCCCTCAAGGCGAGACCGGGTACAGCCTCAGGTCCCGCCTCGAGCTCGACCAGAAGGCTCGAGCTGTCCAGTGCCGTCGTACTCGTGTTGGTGAGCGTGACCGATACCTTGACGGCTTCACCGGCAATCTCGCCGGGTTCATCCGCAATGCCCTGCACCGCGGCAAGACCCGCCACCGAGACCGTCAGCCCGTCGAGCACCTGCACCTTGTCCGTCATCTTCACCGGCTTGTTCTTCTTTTGCGGCGTCCGCCCCAGCTCGGCATCGTTCGCCTTCGGTTTGGCCGGCGTGGCACCCACGCCCTCATTCCTGGTGGGTGCCTTCTTCACTGCTGGAGCCTGAGATACACGAGGAGCCTCCGCCCCCACCGACGGCGTGGGAGCGGTCGTGTCGGAGCTCTCGGTGGTTCTCTGCGTCGAGAAGACGGCCTCATAGGCTGACGACGGTGTCACGCCTGTGAGCGCCAGTGCCCCGGTGAGGGCCACGCCAGCGGCGACGGCCCCCAGGGCCATGCCCCTGGTCCTCCGGGCGGAGGGCTTGCTGGGTTCGGTTTTCATGATTGCTTTCTGGTGACGGAGGAGGGACGGACGGGAGTCGCGCTCGTATAACCGCTGATCTCGCGGAACCACTTGCGCAGGGCCAGGCAAAGGAAGAGAAAACTGCCCACTGTCAGAAGTGAGAAGAGGGCTAGGAACAGCCCCGGCACGCCGAGCAGGACGAACGAGATGCAGAGGACTCCGTAATCCATGGGAAGAACGAGGAGCCCGGTGATGAGGTCTTTGATACCGCCGGAGGCCGCGGTGATTCCCGCGTATCCGTTCTGCTTGCGCAGCTGTTCCGTGAGAATCATCCCGAAGAACGTTGCGCTCGCCACGACGGCGTAGATGAGGGGTACCACGAGCCAGGCGCGCGGTAGATCAGTGCGCTGCAGGCAGACGAATACCGCGATCGGCAGCGCTGTCGTCTTGATGGCGTCGACGATGTGGTCGAGCCACTCCCCTGCCGGCGTTCCTCCACCCCGGAGCCGGGCTACTTGCCCGTCCGCCGAGTCGAATGCGTAGCCGAGAGCCAGTGCCAGAGCGACACCCAGTCCGAGGAGCGCTGATGGTTCGAAGACGAGGAGGGAGAGGATCGCGGAGCCGGTGAAGGCGGCACTGATGCCGGTGACCGCATTCGGAGTGAGGCCCGCCCGGTAGGCCCAGGCAGCGAGGAGCCGCCCGAGCTTCCGGTTGACGAAACGCGAATAGGCCGGAGCTGTGCGTGAGGCGCTCTTCTGAGCAGAAGCCAGACGGGCTACGGTCTCGCGGTAGCTCTCATCGGCCGAGGTGCGGCTGGTCGTCGCCGTCATGCCATCACCGAATCCTTCGGGGCTGGCGCCGCATCCAGCGGGAACGCACCGGACCTTCGCCCTCTGCCACCCCGCCGACTCACGAGCGCCCGGCAGAGCTGTTCATAGCCCTCGGCCACCCGGTCCCAGTCGTAGGCCAGCGCATCGGCCTGCGACTTCTTACCGCGCAGTCCGGTGTCGGAGGGCGAATTCTCTGCTGCATCGATGAGAGCGGGGATTGCCTCCGCATCCGCAAAGTATTCACCGTTGGCACCGAGCACCTCTCGGTTGAAGTTCACATCGAACGCATTGGTGGCTGCACCCGCGCCCATGGCCCGCAGGAGCGATGGGTTGGTGCCTCCGACCGAATGGCCGTGCCAGTAGATGCGGGCGTTGGCGTACAGCTGGTCGAGGAGTTCCTGGTCCCAGATCCCCCCGACGAACCGGACGCGGTCATCGCCGAGCGACTCGACGAGGCTCGTGTAGTCATCGGAGTAGGGCGCCGAGCCGACGACGATCAGAGGTAGCGTCGCCTTACTGCGGACATACCCGTCGACGATGACGTGCACGTGGTTCTCGGGCTCGAAGCGTGCCACGACCAGGTGGTACTGACCCGGTTCGAGGTGCATCTCCGCCAATCGGTCCGAAGCACCCGCTTCGAGGATCGGCGCACCGTACGCCAGGTAGGTGCTCTGGACGCCGAATTCCTCACGGTAGTAGTCCTGGATGCCGGCCGCATCCGCGATGAGAGCGTCCGACCATCGGACGGCGAGCGACTCGGCCGCCCGGTAGTAGCGCTTGCCGATCGTGCCCCACTTCGCACGTTTCCACTCGAGACCATCGACATGGGTCGCCACCGGGATACCCGCTGCTCGCAGCACCGGAAGCCAGGGCGAGTTGGCGGAGTTGAAGACGATGGCGACGTCCACCCGCTTGAAGAAGAGATGTCCGGCGGACAGCCCTGTATGGCTCAGTGTCTCGAGAGACCGCTTCTTGAGTGCTGGCAGGTGGACGAGGGTCATGCCCTTGTACTCCGTCTCGGCGTGGTTCGTCTCCGCCGTCGTGCGGCAGTACACGACCACCTCGTGGCCACGTGCGGCGAGGCGCTGGCCGACCTCCTCGACGCAGGTCTCGAAGCCACCGTAACGGGCCGGGACGCCGCGCGTCCCGACGAGGGCTATGCGAAGAGGTTTCGATCGAGAAGGCAGCAGGTACATGATGTGACTCCCAGTCAGTCGGTGGTGACTCCACGGGGGAGCCTGGAACTCGGGTTGAAGCGTCAGAGAGCGGCTTCGTGGATGGTCGGAGCGTTGAGAAGCTCCAGCGTCCGCCGCAGGAACGTACTGGACGTGTGCACTGTGTAGGGGAAGTAGACGACCTCGACGCCGACGCGCCCGAAGGTTTCCTCCAGAGCAAGACCCTGCGGCGTCCCCTTCCAGTCGTCTCCCTTGAAGAACACGTTGAATCCGAGCCGCTTCCACATGTCGAGCTTGGTCGGCTCGGTCTCCGCGACGGCGCGGTCGACGTACTGGATGCTCTGAACGATCTCCAGTCGCTCGATGAGCGGAATGACCGGGCGCTTGCCCTTGTTCTGCTCGAGGAGATCGTCCGAGACGACGCCTGCGATGAGGTAGTCGCACTCACTCTTCGCATGGCGAAGGAGATTGAGATGACCGACGTGGAAGAGGTCGAAGGCGCCGGCTGCGTAGCCGATTCGGATTCCCATGGGAGTTCCTTTGCCGCGGGCGGTCGCTACGGGAGCGCCCCCGGGCGTGGTGAGGACGGACGGATTCGGGTGGAGGCCCATCAGTAGGCGCCGACGGGCTTGAGCATCACCTTGAAGGTGCGCCACATGATGATCAGGTCCCCGGCGACGGACCAGTTCTCCACGTAGTACAGGTCGAGGCGTACACTTTCCTCCCAGTCGAGGTCGGAGCGCCCACTGACCTGCCAGAGCCCGGTCAGTCCCGGCTTGATCAACAGGCGCCGGTACGTGTGCGTCTCATAACCGGACACTTCGCTGAACAGCGGCGGCCTGGGGCCGACGAGCGACATGTCGCCTCGCAGGACGTTCCAGAACTGGGGCAGCTCATCGAGCGAGTACTTCCTGATGACGGCCCCGATCCTCGTGACCCTGGGATCGTCGCGGAGCTTGAACAGAACTCCACTGCCCTCGTTCCGTTCCTTCAGGAGTTGAAGCTCGTCCTCTGCCGTCGTCACCATCGAGCGGAACTTGTACATCGTGAAGACGGCGGAGTCCTTACCCGCTCTCTCCTGCTTGAAGAAGGCCCCGCCCGGGCTGTCGCGACGAATCGCAATACTCAATATCAGGAAGAGCGGCGCGAGGATGATCAGGGCGACCGCGGAGACGGCGACATCGAGCGCCCGCTTCATCAGGTGGCGGCCGCCCGCGAACTGGGGCAACTCCACGTGCATCAGGGGAAGCCCCTCGACGGGGCGCATGGTGATGCGGGGTCCGGCAACGTTCGTGAGGGCAGAGGCCAGGACCAGTTCCGTCGAAGTGCTCTCGAGCCTCCAGCCGAGTTCGCGGATGTAGGAGCTGCCTTTCCGGAGGTGCCCTGCTACGATCACGGCGTCAGCGCCGGTGTGGGCCACGAAGTCCTCGATCTTCCGGAGCCCGCTCACCACGGGGACGAGTCGATCTCCGGTCTGGAGCGCCGCCGGATTCGACTTGCCCTCGTAGACAGCTCCGACCACGGCGTAGGCGGCACCAGATTTCCTGGCCAGCTGCGCGGCGACATAGCGGACATCTTTCGGCCGGCCCACGACGACCACCTTCGAGAGGTGGTGGCCGAGCCGGCTCTGGTGGAGCAGCCACTGCCGCCACAGCCAGCGGCTGGACAGGAGCAGGAGGGTGCCGGACGGAAGCGCAAGGACCAGGAGGCTGCGGTAGTACTGGAGGTCCAGCAGCACGACGACGACCGCCGTCCCAGCGAAGGTGGCGAGGCTGGCACGGATGACCTTCTTGTACTCCCCTGCTCCCGTCCCCACGAGCCGTGAGTCCCGTGTACGGAACAGGGCCATCATGATCATCCAGCCGGCGGCGATCGCACCGCCGAGCCCCAGGACGTCGGCCATGTGGGCGCCACTGGCGTCCAGTGTCAGCAGGTTGACGGTGAGCAGGAGAATACCGAGGATCAGGACGGAGTCGGTGGCGAGCAGGGAGACCTGGTAGCGGCGCCGCCAGGCCGCTCCCGACATCGGTAGCGGATCCTGGACCGAGGACAGGCCGGGAACCGCGGTGAAACGCCCGACGGCGTTGTGCATCTGCGTCATCGAGACACCCCTCCCGTGACGGCAGCGGCCGGACTGCGCAGACGGTGGGGTTGGGGAGCCGACGACGACTGGGGACGGACCTCGGTCTCAGAAGGTCCTGACATCGCCGGCTCCGTTCGTGGGTGCGAAGCGGCCGGTGGTACAGCAGTTTCACAGACGATCTGGCGGGGCATGACCGATCGACGGTTGCCCCCCGATCCCGGGAGGAAGTGGTTGAGAGTGCCTACCTGAGTGGTGTGGCTGGTGCCGCAGGATGGACGACCCATGAGTGAGACCCGATTCTTCAAAAATTTCCCCAGCTTTACGTGCAAAGCTCTTGCGGAAACTCTATGGATCGGTGTTGAGCCGCACACGAGTAAGCCCTACGTGTTTGCCCCGGGCAGCGTACGCGTGGACTACCTGTGCGCTACTCGGCCGTACTACGTGTCAGCATGTCCACCTACGTGGACCTGGCGCTCAGATGTCCCTCAGGTCCTCGCGGCGGTTGACACCCAGCTTGGCGAAAATACGGTAGAGATGCCCCTCGACGGTCCGCACGGACACACCCTTGGCATCGGCTATGTCCCGGTTCGAGTGTCCCTCCCGGACGAGGCCGACGATAGCCCGCTCGGTCGGGGTGAGGCGGGGAGTCGTGGCAGCCGGCGAGACCGACGCAAGCGGCCGCGGTACGGGCCCCTCGCGCTGCTCGCCCAATGTTACGACGCGTCGCTGGATGGTCCTTGCCCTGCGGCTGGCTCCCTGCTCGCCCATGACCTGCAGAGCGAGCGAGAGTCCCGCGAACTCGAAGGCGACGTTGCCGTGCTCACCAGCCGCGGTCGCCGCCGTGACCATCGCTTCCGTGTCCCCGGCCTTCGTGGCGGTGGCGAAGGCGAGGAGGTCGTCCGCGCCCTCGCCCTCGAAGCCCTGAAGAACGGTCAGGAGGGGCTCGACGGCGTCGGTGTCACCGAGGAGCAGGGACAACCGGAGCGCCGTCGCGGAGACTTCCCTCATCCGGTCCTCCTCGGCGGCGGTCGCCATGTTGATGAGATCAGCGCGGGCACCCGGCGAATCACCGAGCAGCACCTCTGTCGCAGTGACGAAGATTCGGCCTCCCAGGCGCATGGTCCTGGATCCGCGCTCCGGGCTCCGCTCGAACTCCTCGACGAGCACCCGGGCGCGCTCGCTGTCACCAGCGAGAGCGCACGCGTAGGCGGCCATGCCCACCAGCAGAGTTGTCACTTGAGTGACGTCGGACTCCCGCAGCGCCTCGAGCGCCAGCAGAAATCGTTCCTGTGCCTCGCGATTCCGGGAGGTCCGCAGCGCAGTGATCCCTTCCACGACGTCTCCCCAGCCGGCGAAAAAGACGACACTGCGGGGGTGCGAACGGGAGTAGGCCCGCAGTACTTTCTTGGCCTCGGCCCCGCGTCCGCTGTTGGTGAGGAGGACGACGTGGCGCGCCGCAGCGGACTCACGATAGCTCAGCAGCGAGGCCCCCCCTGCCTCGATCAGCTCGAGGGCCCCGGCGGAATACGTGCTTCCCTCAACAGATCGGCCCATGCTCCCGAGGAGCTCACTGAGCAGGATCATGCTCCCTACCCGGGTTTCGGCAGTACCATCGGGGTGCTTCAGCACGGCTCGGAGATCATCCTCGACTCCGTCGAATCGTCCTTCCAGCAGGAGGACCTGGCACTCGAGAACCTGGCTGCCCAGCTCGGCCTGCGCTATGTCGGCAGCGGTCAGGTGGCATCCGTCGCGCGACCGCAGGCGTGTGACGAGTGATCTCCAGCGGTTCACGTCGTCACGCAGATCCTCGTAGGACGAGCCGATCCTGAGCTTCAACCCGAACGAGAGCAGAGTGGCGTCCTTTGCGACCGAAGCGTCCGTGCACCGGCGCAAGGCCTCATCCACCAGTTCCCGCGCGTAGGGGATATTGCCCCGACCCGCCTGGGCCCGGGCGATCTCCGTAAGGGTACGGCCGCGTAGACCGGGTGCCGAGACCGCCCTCGCCGTACGTAGGGCGGTCTCGTGGTCGCGCAATCCATTCGCGATGACGGCCGCCCTGAGCAGAGTGACGTCATCCGGCGGCACGCCACAGTCGAGTCCCCAGGAGACCCGGCGGAGGAACCCCTCCAGGGATTGGTTCTCCGGTTCGAGCACGGTGAGGACGCGGCGGTGGATCTCCATGCTGCGGGCCACGGGTACCTGGGCGCGGAGTACGTCGCCGAAGATCGGCTGTTCCAGCGAGACGGGCTGGCCCGGTTCCTCCCCGATGGCGACGAGGTGATCGTCGCGCAACCGTTGGAGCGCCGTCGCGTCGACGCACACGCTGAGGGCCGCCAGGGCTATGGGCTCGGCCAGGGCTATCAGCTCGAGCGCCGCCACGTCCTCGGCGCGCCTGGAACGGAGTTGAGAGCGGACCAGGTCAGCGAGACGCAGGTCGATCATCGGCCGCTCGTTCGTCAATCGCCAGACGCCGTTGCGCTGCTGCAGGTAGCCCTGGCTCACACCCTGTTCCAGGAGGGTGTGCAGGAACATCGGGTTTCCGCCCGTCATCATGGCGAGTGCGTGCACCGAACCGGTGAGCACCGGGCCGCCGAGTACTTGTGTGCAGAGCGCAGCGACCGCCTCCACATCCAGCGCCCGCAGCTCGAAGCGCGGCAGGAGACCGTCCGAGCTGAGCGCCCTGAACTCGACAGGGACCGTCGGCCGGTCCCGCATCAGCACGAGCAACTTGGCGCGCCGCGCGCTGACGAGCTGTGCGAGCAGCGCGCTGGAGCTCTCGTCCAGTTCGTGGGCGTCGTCGACGACGATAAGGGGTTGGCGCTGAGATCGCATGGAGGCACCGGCGGTGAGATGACCCATGACCGCGCGCAGGATGGCGACGGGGTTCTCCTCATCAGCGACGGAAAGCGTGTGCAGGTAGGGGGCGAGGGCTCCGAACGGAATGGCGCGGAGCGAGGTCCCTCCGGTCACTTTGAGAACGGGGGCGGACCAGGAAAGCTGTCCGAGCACGGACCGCGCTACCGCCGTCTTCCCGACCCCCGCCTCGCCGACGATCATCGCCCCGAAACTCCCGGTGTCATCGAGGGCGGCGACGACCTCGTTGAGCAGCCGCGCCCGGCCGACCAGGTCGGTCCCAGCTCGTACCTTGGTCATCCGTGCTGCCCGAAGATCAGTGAGAGTTGCTTGCGGCTCGAGAGCCCGAGTTTGGACATGATCTGGTGCACGTGGCCCTCGACGGTCCTCGGCGAGATATGTTCTTGCTGAGCGATCTCCTTGTTGGGTACGCCCTGCGCGACCTTCCGTGCGATGGTCCGCTCGCGTTCACTGAGCAGCTTCCGGCGCACGTGCCTCCGGGCGGGCGTCGAGGCCCTTCGGAGGATCTGCTCCGCATGCACCCTGATCATCGGGTCGTCCGACTCGGAGAGATGCTCGATGCTCAGGGCTGCGATGTCCCCCGCAAGGTTGTAGTTCCCGAGCCCCACTGCACGCCGCGCAACCTCCTTGAGGTTGCCGGGATCACCGGCATCGAGCGCGCGGCCGAAGTCCTCGCCGAGCTGCGCGAAGGGTCCCTCCGACGCCGCAGCCGTGGCAGCCAGGACGCCGGCCATCTCGTGGCCTCCCAATTGGACCGCCTGGCTGAGGAAGAAGAGCTCGACTCCCCTGTAGCCCCTGGCGCCCAGCTCGAGGGCGTGCTCACGGAATTTCCTCGCCACGACCTCTGGACTGTCGAGCCAGGCCTCGGTCAGGAGGGTGAAGTACGTGATGGCTTCCCGGAGGTGCCACGGGTAGCGACGGCTGTCGAGGTCGATCGCCCGTAGGTGGTCCTCCGCGGCATCCGGCGCATTCTCGAGGACCTGCGCGTAGGCCGCCGCCGCTTCAGCCAGCGGCAGGAATCCGTGTCGGTCGCGGATACGGAACTGGCTGATCGCGGGGACGAGCCGCGTCAGCGCGTCCCTGCTGCGGCCGAGGAAGGCGAGCAGCACGCCCTCCGCGAATTCGGAGGGAGATCCTCCGATGAGGACGGAGTCCGACCGCTCCCCCTGGGCGCTCGCGATGTCCAGGCACTCGGACCAGTACCCGGCCATGAACAGGGATTCGTAGAGGTGCGCGGACGCGACCCCGCGCCCGAGCAGGGCCCTTGGATCCGACGCTGGTGAGTCAAGCCTCGCTCCGACGTTGCGTGCGATGGATACCGCGCGCTCCTGTGAACCGCGGCTCGCTTCCGCCACGCTGAGGACGCTCCGCACCCTGACGCTCCAAGGGGTGTCATCCATGCAACGTTCCAGCAGTTCCGGTACACGCGCGCAGACCGCGTCCAGATCGCCCTCGAAGACGAGCAGTTCCAATCGCACGACTTCCGCCTGCGCCCGCAGGTTCGCGCTGTCATCCTCGACCTCCCCGTGCGCGAGCCGGGCGTCCACCTGGTCGAGCAGAGTAAAGACATCATGCTCTCTGCCGTGCGCCCCCGCCCTGAGTCGCGCGGCCAGCAGCCTCGCTTCCACCCAGTCCCGTAGCGCGATGTTGTGCGGGTCCTCGTCGATGAGCCGATCAATCGTCCGAAGCGCCTCCACTCGATGTCCGTCGATCCGCTGCTGACGGGCGCGCTCGACAATGGCGGCGCTGTCCTCCATCGTCCCCGGTACCGGTTGCACGGCGTCGAGGAAGCGAGCCGCCGCGCCCTCGATGCGGTGGTCGTTCGCTGCACGTGCCAGGTCGACGAGGGCCGCACTGCCGAACTCGACGCCGTGATCGAGCGACCATGCGGCGAGCGCGGTGCGGGCCTGAACCGAGACACCCGGTTCGTCCCGGAAGGCGCTGACCGTCGTGAGCGCCTCCCTTCCGCGCTCCGAGAGGACCTGCGCCCGGACGATGTCGGCGAACGCCTCGTAGGTCAGCCTGACCATCACAGTGCCTTCGCGATCGAGGGTGATGATCCCCTCGCTCTGCAGGGCATCGAGGGCGGTGGACGGCACGGCCTTCATCAAGACGGGTACCGGAAGGTTCCCTGCCACGGCGAGTACCTCGACGGCAGCCCGATCGGAAGCCGGGAGCACCCCCAGCTTCGCGGTCGTCCAATCGGTGATCAAGCGCCCGGACTCCGGACGGGGCACGTCCCGGCAGACCCAGACGCCGTCCCGCTGCAACAGATGACCGGACGAGACGTCTGCCTTCGTAGCGACCTGCAGGTACTTCGGATTGCCTCCGCTCGAGGTCCACAGCTCCCGTGCCGCGGAGCGGGAAACGGGGGCGCCGAGCGCTGCGGTGAGGAGCTCGGTCGCCGCGTCGAGAGAGAGAGGCCGGATGTCGAACCGCTCCAGCACCCTGTCCTTCCAGAGGTCGAAGAACTCACCCGGCGCCTGCAGCAGGTCCTCACAGGTCACGAGGAGCCGCACCGCCCGGACTCGCGCCAGGTGAGCTATCACGGTGGCCGAGAGTTCATCGATCTCTTCGACGCCGTCGATGTGCATGAGCGTGCGTCGGCGAGTGGAGTCGACGGCGAATCGGCGCTGCAGAGCGCTCAGGACGAGCAAGGGACTACGGGCGGTGTCCACGTCGAGTTCGGCCAGGAGTACGTTGAGCGCGCCGTACGGCGTGGTCGAGTGGGCAGCGGATCCACGAAGGTAGATGTGGTCCACGTGGCGCGAGAGGGAGGCGACCACCTGCTGAGCGATCATCGTCTTGCCGATGCCGGAGGGCCCGATGAGCACGACTCCCCTGCCCGTTTCCGCACCGAGGACGGCCGCGATTTCTTCTGCTTCCGAGGCCCGACCCGCGAAAGGCCACCGTCCGTCGACGGCCGTCACAGGGCGCGCCAAAGGACTTGTGCGGCCGGCCGCTCTGCCGACACCACCGGTCCGGGACCGGGTCCACGTTTCCACTCCAGCATGAAATGCGCCCCATAACGCTTGTCCTGAGGGGCCCACTTTACAGGCCGCCGCGCCTCGCAGTCGGCGGACACCGCTGCGCAGAGCACTGTGTCTGCGCAGGATCACCGCGGCATTTCCGCCGGAAACGGAGCTCGAAGTCCTACTTCTGCGGGTGGAAGCGCTGCTGTGCGGCGAGCAGTCCATCCGTGACGAGCTGCTCCACCGCATCGGCGGCATCGTCCACGAGGAACGGGAGGTCCTTCTTCTCCGCCGTGCCGAAATCCTTCAGCACGAAATCGGCGGCGTCCTGCCGCCCGGGCGGGCGGCCTACTCCGACGCGGACGCGGTAG
>JASLAA010000175.1 GCA_030147325.1 Arthrobacter sp.
GGTCGTGACGGTTCTGCTCTCAAGCGTGATTCCCGTGATCGTCGGGGTGGCCGTCCGCCGAGGTGACCGGAACACTCGCGCGAAGGCTCGCCCGACCGCGGACACGGGTGCGTTGTTCGTCGTGAAGAATCGTCGCTGGCAGTCGATCCTGTTCCGTGTGGTCGGCATCGTCTTCCTGATTGTCGGCGGTTTCTTCACGCTCGTCGCGGTCGTCGAATCCGAGCAGATGGATGGACCGGGTCCCCTTATCAGTGCGGCCGGGATCACGGTGGCGGGAGCGCTCTTCGTCGTTCTCGCCATGGGTATCCGTCGGTTCCGGGTCGAGGTATTCGACAATCACCTGACGGTCCGCCCCTGGTTCCGAGCGACGCGCGTCGTCGCACTGACCGAGATCGGGTCGGTCCGCCCGTCATCCAATCAGTACGGCGGAGTCGACGTGAGAGACGTGAACGGCAGGATGCTCTTCACTGCGACCAAGATCAGCATCGGCTACGACGACATCGTTTCCTATCTGCAGGAGCGATTCCCCCAGAAGCAGACCATCAAGCCCGACGTGCCTGGCGACGTCGCGCCCTGGCAGGGAACGACCCTCCGGGCCCAGTGGCTCCCACTTCCCCGCGGGCGCAAGGGCACCCTGGAATCGGGCGTTCTCCTCACTGCTGGAGGGGTGGCCGGGCATATGTATACGAGCGAGATCTTCAACCTGCTCAATCACCGGGTCGGCATCGCTGAGTCCATCAACTCGGACCCCCTCGTCTTCCTGTGCTGGCCCGACGCGGGGTCGCCCACGTCGGTCGTCTGGGAGTCCCTGAAGGATCTACCGGCCGAATCACTGGCCCTCCTCGCCGACCCCATGGACAGAGGTGCCGCCGCCGTGCTCACCGGGACCGAGCTGACCGACTTCGCGGGATGGATCACGGCCCTTCCCCGCTAGCCCGGCCGGGTGAGGCGCGTTCCCCTCGAAGAAATGCGGTTCAGCTGCTGGAGGAGTTCGGTCCGGGTCGGCCTGCATGTGCCAGAAGCCCCGCAGAAGGGCCGCCATTCATCGCTGCGATCACAGGTCGACCGATCCGCCGTCGAACCTGCGTTCGCCCGGGATGGGGTGATTGCCGCCGTGTACGGTCCTCGCCGGTGCACTCAACCTAGTCAGGGCGCTTGATCGAAGCGCTGGGGTTCATCGATTCATCTCGGATACTCGGCTGCAAGAGGGTTGCCCAGAGGACGGCACGGCGGGAGCGATCCGAGCCGTCATAGAGCAACGACGACGGGATCAACCGACACCTCGCCCGGGCTCATGCTGATGCGTCGACGGGCGGCACGACGATGGTTTCACCCTCGGTGACGTGCAGGGCACCGTGGGAGACGAGGACGGGGCATTGGGCTCGCTCTGCCAATGCGGCGCTGACGGATCCGAGGAGCAGTCCGGCGAACCCGCCATGGCCGCGCGAGCCGACGACGACCATCGAGGCATGCGTGCTTTCCTGGATGAGAACCTCCACGGCAAGGCCGCGCACCACCCGCTGTTCGATGGGGTAGGGAGCCCCGTTGGGATACGCCTCGGTCACCGCCTGGTTCAGCGCCTGGCGTGCGAGTGCTTCGTAGTCGTGTTCCACCGGGGGTGAGAACCGACCGAAGGCGATGGGGTTCTGCCATACAGCGAGAGCGCGGATGGTGTCGCCGGCCAGTGGCATAAGACTCACCGCGAGGTGCAGGGCTGCGATCGAGGATGGGGACCCATCAACGCCGACGACGATGACCCGGGAGTGTGGTGCGGGAGCTGCGTCCATGATGGATCCTTCGCTGGGCGAGATGCTGCTCATTACAGTGTCGCTGGTCACAGGTCAAACAGGTAGGGCCCCAGGTCCCCTTTCTGGGTCGGTGGCAGGAGGGGGCCGCACGGCCCTGCCGTAGCCGAGCGGGTGATTTTTCGCGGTCAACTGGCCGGCGCCACATCGGGCGCGTCGGTCGCTGTGAAGTGCCGGGTGGGTTGAGGACTTTCGACCCTGATCGCGCTGGACCTTTATTTGTACTGTCGGGACCAGGAGACGGCCGAGCACGATCGCAGATGGCTGGACCTTCGGGTCTCAGGCAGCCCGCCCATAGAATCGAGACCGACAGTGACCCGCTACAGCACCCAAGGACGAGACTCGGTCCAGCACCACGAGGAGCTTGTTTTACCGGAAGACATCCGCATGAGTCTTGCAGCCGACGTGGCGGGCGTACTCGCGCAGGCAACACCCATGCGCACGTCCGCGCGCGGCGGGAAAGCGGAGACTCTGCTCGCGGATGAATCCGGGTCCTCTTTGACGGACAGGCAGGTACTTCTGCGGGCCGCGATCGCGGATCTGAGGGTGATGAACGTACTTCTTCACGAGGACCGGCGCTGACCCTCCTCCACCAACCGCAGGCGACAGAAACAGATCTGTCCCGCGTTCGTCGTCCATCGTGGCGCAACCCGGTCGCAGTCCTCCCTCAGGCCGGGGCGGGCCCGAGATGGTTGATGACGGCGATCAGCTGGTCACGGAGAACGCCTTCAACGTAGTTGCGCCGGCATGGGTCACGTTCAGGTCCGTCAGACGCTGGCTCTGGTCGTGGTCGTTCAATCGGGCGGCCGTACTCAGCATGCGACTTGTCGTCCAGTGTGCTGTATTCACGTACACCTACTCTCTCCCCTGCCCCGAACTGGAAAGACCTGCCGGATGCTGGACCGGAGACTGGATGCGGGCTCTTCATGATTCCGAGGCCGCTCCGGTAGTGTCTGTCTCGCCTCAAGAAGCGGGGCACCACCGTTCCAACCCAAAGATGAGGCCCCTTGTGAGTGATAGCAGCAGGTTGGATCCGGCAACGGACTTCCCTGAGGATCTCGCGTCGATCGACCGGGATGATTTGGACATCCTGAACAGTAGGAATCACCGCTCAAGAGATGAACAGTACATCCGTAACGGTGAAGTGGATGCGGAGACCGAGGGTCAGCACCACGAGCTGCGGGAGGAACTGGACCGCCGGCAGACGATCCGCGAGACACCGGTCATGGCCGATGATCTAGCTGCTGACGCCGACAGCGAGGCCAGGAAAGCCTGATCCCTCCTCGAGGAATCGGCTGCCCAGCGGGACCCGGACATCGGCCAGGACGATGCCCGTCTCGAGCGCACCGGGCACCGCGCGGCGGCTGCGGAGCAACACCGGCAGGAGTGAGCAGGCAACTCGAAAGCCCCGCATCCCCGAGAAGGATGCGGGGCTTTTCTGTGCCGCGGTGTTGTCCGGGCGAAAGATCCCCGTGACCTGGACGGCATCGGCCCGTCCCCTCAACCGGCCCGCTGGACGCTACCG
>JASLAA010000145.1 GCA_030147325.1 Arthrobacter sp.
CAGCAGCGTTGCTGCGGGTGATGGTCAGGTGCGGATTGACGCCTTCGACGTCGTTCACGGCGTGGTGGTCCATGCACCCATCGTAAGGGCGGCAGAGACGTGTGCTCCATCGAACACATCCCCGCCGCGCGGCCCCCAGGGCCGACGAGTGTGATCCTAGACACGTTGCGGGAACGAGGCAAGCCCGGGCGACAGCGGCACCCCTGCGCGTCGCGGTGGAGGGGGCGGGTGGACACCGGAACATGAGTTATAGTCATTCTGACCCTAACAAGGTGTCACTCGTCGACGGAAGGCCGGCATGAACAGTTCGGCCAATGTCTCGGAGCGGCAGGCCCAGGCTCCGGCGCTCGCCATCTCGACGGTGATCTTCGCGCTCCGCAGCGACCGGGCGTCGGGGCGGCCGGAGGTCTGGCTACCACTGGTCCGGCGCATCCGACAGCCCCATCTCGGGAAGTGGGCGCTTCCCGGGGGCCCCCTCGGGGGTCGTGAATCCCTCCAGGACGCTGCCTCCCGGAGTCTGCAGGAAACGACGGGCCTCGAGCCGACCTACCTCGAACAGCTCTACGCCTTCGGTGGTCTCGATCGATCGGCCACACAGCGCCTCGTCTCGATCGTCTACTGGGCACTGGTCAGGCCGGATCAGGCCGATCTCGCGCGGGAGTCGGAGAATGTGCGCTGGTTCAGGGCGTCGGATGCCATCGGTCTCGCCTTCGACCACGACGAGATCGTCGCCTATGCCCTCGAGCGGCTGCGCGGCAAGATCCAGTACGGCTCCGTCGCCTACCACTTCCTCGGTGACCGATTCACCCTCGCGCAGCTTCGAACCGTGTATGAGGCAGTGCTGGACAGACACCTCGACCCCGCGAACTTCCGACGCCAGCTCCGCTCGGCCGAGGACATCGCGGTGACCGACGAGGTGGTGCAGGGCGGACGGAACCGGCCGCCCCGCCTGTACCGGTACACCGGATCACCCGCCGGGCCCCCACCGGCCCGGACACCCGCAGAGCCTCCCGGAGGGCCGGTCCAGGACCACCCCCCTCCTCCTGCTTCGTCCCGTTCATCCCCACCCGCTCCGAGCTGATCCACCAGGAATCCGAGCCGCACCTCCGCCGCGTCAGAACGCGGTGGACCCATCGCAGGGAGAATGTCATGTCCGTCACCACCGCCATCCAACTCATCTCACGCGGGGAAGCACCAGCCCAGGGAGCCACCTCGACCTGTTCGCCGGGACTCGCGCAGGATCCGTGGGATATCGACGCCCTCCCGATGCCCGGCTACGGACCCGGTGCCTCCATGGCTGATCCTGCCCCCCGCGCCACGCCGCGACAGGGTGAACTGCCGGAGGGCTACCGGACGGCTCCTGCCGAGGAGATCGACCGCAGGATCCTGGCGGCGAAGCGTACGCTCGGCGAGTCCGTCGTCATCCTCGGTCATTTCTACCAGCGCGACGAGGTGGTCCAGTACGCCGACTTCGTGGGCGACAGCTATCAACTGGCACGAGCCGCAACCGAGCGCGTAGCGGCCGAAGCAATCATCTTCTGCGGCGTGCACTTCATGGCCGAGACGGCCGACATGCTCTCCACCCCTGACCAGGCCGTGATCCTGCCGAACCTCGCGGCCGGATGCTCGATGGCCGACATGGCCGACATCGACTCGGTGTCGGAATGCTGGGACCAGTTGACGGCCCTTTTCGGGTCGGAGCCCGACGCCGACGGCCACCTACCCGTGATCCCTGTGACCTACATGAACTCCTCGGCCGCCCTGAAGGGGTTCTGCGGGGAACACGGAGGGATCGTCTGTACGTCGTCGAACGCCGCTGCCGTGCTCGAATGGGCCTTCGAGCGGGGCCGACGCGTCCTGTTCTTCCCCGACCAGCACCTCGGTCGGAACACCGCGAAGGCCATGGGCGTGCCACTCGAGAAGATGCCGATGTGGAATCCGCGCAAACCCTGGGGTGGTACCGACGAACAGACGCTGCGCGACGCCCGCGTCATCCTGTGGCACGGCTTCTGCTCCGTGCACAAGCGCTTCACCGTCGCACAGATCGAGAAGGCACGGAGGGAGACTCCCGGAGTACGGGTGATCGTGCACCCCGAGTGCCCGATGCCCGTGGTCGACGCGGCGGACGAGGCCGGATCGACCGACTACATCAGGAAGGCCGTCGCCGCGGCGGCGCCGGGCAGCACCTTCGCGATCGGCACGGAGATCAACATGGTCAACCGCCTCGCAGCGCAGTACCCGGAGCACACCATCTTCTGCCTGGATCCTGTGATCTGCCCGTGTTCGACGATGTACCGGATCCACCCGGGTTACCTCGCCTGGGTACTGGAGGGCCTGGTGGAGGGCCGCGTCCTCAACCGGATCACCGTGCCGGAGACCGTGGCGGAGCCGGCACGTATCGCCCTGAACCGGATGCTCGCGGTCCGGCCGTGACACCGGGGGAGCCCGGCACCCGCGCGGCGACGGCGGACGGGCTGCGGGTGGTGGTCGTCGGGGCAGGTATCGCGGGCCTGCAGACAGCCCTGGAGGTGCGTCGGCTCGAGCGGCGCAGCCGGGTGGTCCTGCTGGCCAAGGGCGCGCTGTCCGAGAGCAACAGCCGATACGCGCAGGGTGGCATCGCGGCAGTCCTCGCCGAGTCGGGGGACGGTCGACCCCCGAGCGCGGGCCGGGACACAGGCAGGGACGGCTCTCCGGAGCACGGCCTCGGTGACCACGACGCCGGCTACGACACGGTCGAAGCCCACATCGCCGATACGCTGGCGGCCGGTGCCGGCCTCGCCGATCCGCAGGCGGTCGGCGTCCTGTGTCGTGGTGCCGCCGATGCGATCGGACGTCTCGAGCGTGCCGGCGTCGTCTTCGACCGGT
>JASLAA010000055.1 GCA_030147325.1 Arthrobacter sp.
GAGGCATCCACCGAGCAGGCTATCGTCGAGGCCATCCGTGCCGCCGATGCCGCCGGGGAGCCGCTGCTCATCATCAGCGGTGGCTCCAACCTGCTCATCGGCGACGGCGGCTTCGATGGCACGGATGGCCTCGACGATGGCCTGCTCGGTGGATGCCTCGACGAGCCTGTGCGCAGGCCCTCCGACCCGCGCGGTCGTCAAATCTGCCAGACGGATACCGGTCATGGGAGCCGTCATCGCAGCTTCACCACGGCCTGAGCCTTCACGAGGACCTTCTGACCCGCGTACGTCACGGTGAGGTCGATGCGGGCGGTGGAGGCATCGGTGTCGATCGCGCCGACGACCCCTGTCACCTCGACGACCGCCCCCGGCTCGCCGGGCTGCGCGGTGGTGTCCTCGACGATGACGGGCTTGGTGAAGCGCGTCTGGTAGTCGACGACGGCGGTCGGGTCGCCGATCCATTCGGTCACGAGCTGGACCGCAGCACCCATGGTGAACATGCCATGGGCGATGACGCCGGGAAGCCCCACGCCCTCCGCGAAGGCCTGGTTCCAGTGGATGGGATTGAGGTCCCCCGACGCCCCGGCGTAGCGCACCAGGTCCTGCCGGGTGATCTCGATGGTGGACGAGCCGATCTGCTGCCCTACCTCGAGGGTGGTGGTCGATACGGCCATGGCTACTGCCCCTCTCCGCGGACGAGGAGGGACGAGGTGGTCGTGGCGGCGCGCTCGCCGTCGATCGTGGAGATCTCGGCACGCGTGGTGATCATCGCTCCCCCGCCCATGGCTCGTACCTGATCCACGTGCAGTTCGGCGACGAGCTGGTCGCCCGCGATGATGGGGCGATGGTGGATGAACCGCTGGTCCGCGTGGACCACCCGCGTGAAGTCGATGCCGGCACTCGGATCACTGATGAGCTGCGCGTCCGCGCGCTGGGCGACGATGATGGCGAAGGTGGGCGGTGCCACCAGATCGGCGTGGCCGAGCGCTGCCGCGGCATCGACGTCGTAATGCGCCGGGTGGGTGGCCTTCACGGCCCGGGCGAAGTCCCGGATGGCCTCGCGACCTACGGCATAGGGCTCTCCCGCGGGGTAGCTGCGCCCCTGCAGGTCTGGGTCGATGGTCATGGATCCTCCGTTGGAAGCGGCGTAGGTAGTGGAACGGTCGGGTGGGGCGCGGGCCGCGCCCCGGGCCGGCAGGGCCTCAGCGTTGGTCCTTCATGCGGCGCCGGACGTCACGCGAGCGGACCACCATGCCCGCCAGGTGGCACACCATCCCGACCACGATGACCGGGATGCCGGTGAAGACGAGTGCGCCCTGGTCCGTAGCGGCCCCGACGACCGCGACGAGGATGCCGATCGCCGTGGTCACGAGTGCGGAGACCACCAGCTTGCGGTACAGGTCCGAGCCGGTCTCCCAGGGCGTATTCAGCATTGTCCGATTCTACTGCTGCGGCGAGGGAGACTGCTCAGAACAGCGCTTCCTGGACGGCGGGGACACGCGTGCTGAAGTCGCCGAACTGCAGGCGCCTGCCCTTGAGCTGGGCGAGGTCGGCGACGAAGAGGAGATCCGTGCCATCGATCGCGACGATCGCGGAGGGGCCGAGGACCTCACGGAGATCGAACCCGTGCCGCCCGTGTTCCAGCGGTTCCGGGTAGGGCTGCAGGCCGCTGTAACCGAGGACGGTCGACCAGGACGGCGGCGGCTCGAACTCTTCGTGCACCACTTCGAAGCCATCGACGTCCACGCCGCCCTGCAGCAGTCCCCTGCTCGCCAGGGCGAAGCCGTCGTTGATCCGCTCGAGCTGCGCCACAGGCAGGGGCGCGCACAGGGAGGCGGCCTTCGTGGCAGAGCGCACGGCCTGCTGGAGACCCACGCTCCGGGTGACCTCGTCCTCGAGCATCCGCACCACCCGCCCGTCGTCGGCATGCGCGATGAACTGTGCCACCACCGCGCCCTGCTCCACGAGCCGCCCGCGCTTCCTGGGATCGGAGGCGGTACCGACCTTCGTGGAGCCGTCCGCGAAGGTCGCCACGTACAGCCAGTGGGGCTGGTCGAGGTAGCGCTTCAGCCCTGCGGGGGCGATACCGGACCGGTGGATGTCGTGCATGAAGCGGACATCGTCCTGGGCGAAGCACCGTCCGCACTGGTAGCTCCGTGCAGCCGGCGCCTGGTCCACGCACGGCACCCAGGTGCGATCGTCCCGCCCATGGACCCGATGGAAGCCGAGGCAATAGCGCCCAGTGGCGACCACCTCGTACCCGAGCCTGGAGCCCGACGCGAGCGAGAGGTCCCGCAGGCCGAGCTCCCCACCGGGTGCATCACCTGCAGGGTCCGACGGCACCTCACGCAGCGCCAGGACCGGCTCGGTGCCGTGCCAGGTCACACCGCTGCAGAGATAAGTGGAGGTCACGATACAAGCCTAGGCGCGGGCACCCCCACTATCGGTCCGCGCATCCGGCGTCAGGCGAGCACCTCGCTGAGGTCGTAGGCCGCCGGAATTTCCAGCTGCTCGAACGTGCAGGAGCGGGCCTCACGGTCCGGCCGCCAACGATCGAACTGGACGGTGTGCCGGAAACGGCTGCCCTCCATCTGGTCGTACCGCACCTCGACCACCCGGCGCGGATGCAGCCGGATGTAGGACACGTCCTTCGCGGAGGCGAAACGGCTGCGATCGGTCTCGCCGAACTCGGGGTCGCCGTCGTCGTTCCTCATCACATCGGCATCGAGTTCCTCGATGAGCTGCAGGCGCCGCACGTCCGAGAACGCCGAGATGCCACCCACATTGCGCAGCTCGCCGTCGTCGTCGTACAGGCCGAGCAGCAGCGACCCGACGCCCTGGCCGGACTTGTGCACGCGGTACCCGAGGACCACTGTGTCGGCGCTGCGGTGGTGC
>JASLAA010000080.1 GCA_030147325.1 Arthrobacter sp.
GGGCTGCTGGTCGCGGCGGTCCAGTTCTTCCGTCAGCTCCTCGTGTCGGATCTCCGTCTCGAGGGACGGCTCGCCGTTCGTCGCGTACTCGTGGTCGAGTTCACGGTGAATTTTGCTGTTGAGGATCTCCACCTCGGGTAAGCCGAGTGCGGAGAGATCATCAGGGAAGTCTTCGGAGGGCGTCAGTCTGGTGCTCATGTAGGACCTGTTCGGTGGTACGACGGGGGGACACTGGAACCGGGCCCGCTTCTAGACCACGCCTGCCGGGCGAAACCCGGCAAAGCAAAAGAGTAGCGGTCGGCATTCGATAACGGAAGCAGGCCGGCCTTCTCCTCGCCGGAGGCCCGTCGGCCGGCTACACCGGCGCAGGCCCTGTTTCCTGTCGGTGGCGGTCGCTAGCGTGATGGGGGACGAGGCAGGGAGGGAGCATGCCCGAGGGTGACAGCGTCTTCCGGCTCGCAGTCCGGCTGAGGAAGGCGCTCGATGGCCGCGTGCTCGAGCGTGGGGATCTCCGTGTCCCGAAGCACGCCACCGAGGCCCTGGACGGCATGGTGGTGAGGGGACACGACACCCATGGCAAACACCTGCTCACCCGGCTCGACGGCGGTCTGACGCTCCACACGCACCTGAGGATGCAGGGTTCATGGACCGTCACCGCCCGGGGCAGGACGCTACCGCGCAGGCTCCTGCCGGAGGTGCGTGTCCTTCTCCGGACCCCGGACGGTCCGACGGCATACGGGCTGAACCTCCCCGTCGTCGACCTGCTGCCCACCGCGGCGGAGGGTGACGTCGTCGGGCACCTCGGGCCGGACCCGTTACGGGACGACTGGTCCGCTCCGGAGGCGATCCGCAGGCTCGGCCGGGACCAGGGGGCGCGGGTCACAGCCGCCCTGCTCGACCAGCGCAACGTCGCGGGATTCGGGAACCTGTGGGCCAACGAGCTCTGCTTCCTGCGCGGGCTCCACCCGGACACCGCGGTGGCCGACATCGACCTGCCCGCCCTGGTGGCCCTCGGGGCCCGGTGCCTGCGTTTCTCCGCCACGCACGCCGGGGCCCACCAGGTCACCACGGGGAACACGCGCAGGGGCGAGCAGCACTGGGTGGCCGGCCGGGCCGGTAAGCCCTGCCTGCGGTGCGGGACGACAGTGCTGGTGAGGGCAGAGGTGCCCGGGGATCCGGGCCGGCGCCGGACCTGGTGGTGTCCCCGGTGCCAGCCGATGAGGTCCGTCCCGGGGTGAGGCGGCCGTGCACGCGCTCCGGTCACCGTCGTGCTGCGAGACCGGTCCTGAAGGCTTCCACCGACTCGTTCGTGCTGTTGATGCGCCAGTCGGATTCCTTGTTGATGTGGAACCAGATGAGGGCCACCACGTCGGGCTGGGCAGAGACGTAGGCGAACAGGTCCGTGATCCACCGCGACTTCGAACCGCCGATCTCGGACGAAGCCGTCTCCGCGATCACGACCGGCTTGCCGGGAGCCAGTTGACGGAGCTGCGCCAGTCCGTCACCGAACAGCACGTGCGGGTCCTGCCACGTACTCCACGCCTGCGAGGTGCCCCAGTTGTAGCCGTCCAAAGCAACGGCATCGACGTAAGCGTCACCCGGATACAGCGAGTCCAGCGGGGTCGAGCCCCAGTAGGGCACGTTCGGGTTCCAGACCCAGCTGATGTTCGTGGCACCGATCGCATCGAGCACCTCGTGCACGTGCCGGTAGGCGGCGATGTAGTCACCCGCGCCGTTGCCGTTCACGCCCTCCGCCCAGGGGTACCAGTCGCCGTTCATCTCGTGCGCGAAGCGCAGGTGCACCGGCTGACCCCAGCGGGCGATCGCCGTGCCCCACTCTCGGAGATAGGTGTCGAAGTCGCCGGCAGCGATGCGGTCCAGGGAGTAGGCGGGCTGTACAGTGCCACCGCCCCAGGTCCACGGTTCCCACGTCAGCAGGGTCTCGGCACCCCGGGCGCGGACGGCGTCCAGCTCGGCGATGGGTGCCGGCTGGTTGAAGTCCTTGTAGGACAGCACGATCGAGGGAGCCTCTCCCGCGAGCATCGCCACCTCGTCGAGCTCACCGCCGGCCGCGGGCCCACCATTGGTGCCGACGCCGAATCGGATGCTTTTTCCGGCGGGCTCGGGTGCAGGTGCGACGACGGTGTAATCCGCTGTCGCAGTGGTGCTCCCGCTGGTCGCCTGGATGGTCACCGTCCCGGACCCGGCCGGCACGATCGGGATCTCGAAGGTGCCCTTGGCCGTCGTCGTCAGGGTGGCAGAGCTCGTTCCCGCGGTCACGGTTGCCCGTACCCGCTTCGGGAAGCCCGCGCCGGTCACGGCGACCGTCATGCCGGCCTGTCCGGAGGTGCTGCTGAGGGTGATCGATGCGGCCGCGTCAGCTGTGGGCGGAGTGAACCCCACCATCAGCACGGCCAGTGCTGCGAACAGGAGGATGAGACGGGATGCGGTTCCGGGACCTCGTACTGCTGAGGCGGAACGTGACGTCGGGAGGAGCATGATCGGCACCTGCCTGGTTCGATAGCCCGGCTGACCCCGTGGGTCCCGTGGCTTTGCGTCCCCGGCTCGCACCGGGTTTGCCCTTGTCGCTGGGCGGTTGCCCGAGCGTCACGGCCCTCGCCTCGAGGCGG
>JASLAA010000092.1 GCA_030147325.1 Arthrobacter sp.
CCGCGGGCAGCCCCCGCCTCGTCCGAGCGTGAAGGAACAGTCATGAGCAAAGCGCCCGCCCGAATCACCGGTCTCGCCGCGGAGAGTGCCCTGGTTCAGACCCTCCTGACATGGACCCCTCTCGCCTGGGAGCCGTTGATCGACCACTACCGCGTCCACGGCATTCCCGGTGAGCGCACAGGATGGCAGCCCTCGGACACCGACCTGCTCGCCAAGACCGTCTACCCGCGGTGGACGCACCACGGGCTCGACCCGGCCGGCGAACGATGGACGTACGCCGTCACCGCCGTCTCGGACGCCGGGGCCCGAAGCGCGCCCAGCGCGCAGCTGTCCGCTTCCTCGTCAGCGTCCGTCTCCGCAACGGGAAGGCCTCTCGCCGTGATCGGTGCCTTCGACGGCAAAAGCCTCGAATTCCGGTTCTCCCCCAGCGGCTATGCGAGAATCCCGGCTGCGTACCCACTGGCGGTGGTCGACTACACCCAGGAGCTGGACACTCCTGCGTCAGCATGGCCCTATCTCCTTCCCGGCCCCGGCGACGCATGGGCGGGATACAAGGCCTACACGGCCCGTTGGCACATCTCCGTGCAGGAGGATCCGGTCACCGAATACGATCTCGCACTGTGGGTCATCGACAGCACCCGCCTCGGCGGGCGCATCGAAGTCGACGTGAACGGCGCCAGGATCAAGGATGTCACACTGACACCGGGCGCGACCCGCGGATCGCGCGAGGGCGACGCGACGATCCCCGCATCCACGCTGGTCCGCGCGTACTACGAATTCGCCGTGCCTGCCGGAGCCTTCCGACCGGGGAAGAACACCGTGCAGTTCACCTTGGCGGCAGGTGGATGGGTGGCCTGGGATGCGATCGGCCTCTTCGCCCGGGGTTGAACCACGGCCTGCAGGCTTCTCGCCGTCACCGGCCGCAGGAGGAACCGGATGTCACCGCACCCCACTTCCGTCCCGACGTCCCGCTCCTGGGCTTGATCGGACCGGCTGGAGGCGGAGACGGGCGCGAGCACACCCGACCTGCTCAGGACAGGATCGCGGATCCGACGAACGGGTCGATCGCGAGGGCGAGGAACAGCACGGTCAGGTAGCTGATCGAGCCGTGGAACACCTTCATCGCTGCCTTGTTGTTCAGGTCCCCCTGCTTGGCGAGCGAGTACAGCCGGTGGGACTCGCGGATGAACCACGCGCCTCCCACGAGAGCAGCGACCGAGTACACCCACCCGGCGCCGGCAGGCACGAGCAGGAGCGAGCACGCCACCATCGCCCAGGCGTAGAGAACCACCTGTACCGACACCACCCGGGCGCCGGCGATGGCCCCCAGCATCGGCACGCTGGCCGCGTTGTAGTCGTCGCTGTACTTCATGGACAGGGGCCAGTAGTGCGGGGGGGTCCAGAGGAAGATGATGAGGAACAGCACGACGGCGGGCCACTCGATCGAGTTCGTGACGGCCGCCCAGGCGATCAGGACAGGCATGCAGCCGGCAGCCCCGCCCCAGACGATGTTCTGCGAAGTGCGGCGCTTGAGAACCAGGGTGTACACGACGACGTACAGGAAGATCGCCGCCACCCCGAGCAGCCCCGCCAGCGGATTCGCACCGAACCAGAGGACGGCGATGGCCACGACACCGAGCAGCCAGGAGAACACGAGGGCCTCGCGCGGGGTCACCTCCCCCGTCACGAGCGGGCGATTCTCCGTGCGGTGCATCAGCTTGTCGATGTCCCGGTCGATGTAACAGTTGAAGGCTCCGGCACTACCGGCCGCGAGGGCTCCGCCGACCATCGTCGCCACGATCAGGCCGATCGGGGGGAAGCCGCCCTGAGCGAAGATCATGGTGGGAAGAGTCGTCACCAGCAGCAGTTCGATCACGCGAGGCTTCGTCAGGGCGACGTACGCTTTCGCTTTACGGCCGAATCCTCCACGCGCCTGCGCGGAACGTGCCGGAGCAGGAGCCTGCTGGGTCTTCACAAGGCAACACTTTCGTTTCTTCCGGAGTAAAAGACAGTTCCCATCATACCCTTTTACGCTGTGTAGAAATCGGTCGTCCACGCGGGTTCCGTGCCATACCGGAACAGCATGCGACCTCGGCGGTGCCGCCCCGCTGCGCAGGCGGTCCGCCACGAGACCCGGCTGCCGCACCAGCGAGGGCCCGAGCCCTGCCGCTTCCGGCGGTCGCGGAGCCCTCCACACTCCACCGGGGACGTGCGCCGCGCAACCGGGAATGTGACGCGCGACATTCTTCGACACCCACGTCCTCCGGCAGGTCCGACGGGATAGTGTGGGATCGAAAGCCCGCTGTGGAAGCATGCCCGGAATAAGTGCTCCGGGTTTCATGCTGTCCCGGTCGGAGCCGAACTTCGTACGATTCAACGGTGAACGGCCAGCGCGACGGCGTGCCTGCAGGTACTCCCCCGTCGACGGCCGTTCCGGACAGAGAGGGGCCCGGAAACGTGCCACAGACGCAAGAGCAGGAACTGACCTGGACCGAACTCGACCAGAAGGCGGTCGACACCGTCCGCATTCTCGCCGCGGACGCCGTGGAGAAGGTGGGCAACGGGCACCCGGGGACGGCGATGAGCCTGGCACCGGCGGCCTACCTCCTGTTCCAGAAGCTGATGCGGCACGATCCCTCGGACCCGGAGTGGACCGGCCGCGACCGCTTCGTCCTCTCTCCCGGACACACCTCACTGACCCTCTACATCCAGCTCTACCTGGCCGGCTACGGCCTCGAGCTCGATGACCTGAAGGCACTGCGCACCTGGGGCTCCCTCACGCCCGGCCACCCGGAGTACCGCCACACCAAGGGTGTCGAGATCACCACGGGACCGCTGGGACAGGGACTCGCGACATCCGTCGGCTTCGCTTACGGCCAGCGCCGCCAGCGCGGCATGTTCGACGCCGAAGCACCCGCCGGTAGCAGCCCCTTCGACCACACCATCTGGGTCATCGCCTCCGACGGGGACCTCCAGGAGGGCGTGACGGCCGAGGCCTCGTCCCTCGCGGGCCACCAGGAGCTCGGCAACCTGGTCGTGATCTACGACGAGAACCACATCTCGATCGAGGACGACACCGATATCGCCTTCACGGAGGACGTCCTCAAGCGCTACGAGGCCTACGGCTGGCACACCCAGCGGGTCGACTGGACCAAGACCGGCGAATACGTCGAGGACGTGGCCGAGCTCTACGCAGCGCTCGTCGCCGCGAAGAACGAGACGTCCAGGCCGAGCATCGTCTCGCTGCGCACCATCATCGGCTACCCCGCGCCGAACAAGCAGAACACCGGCAAGATCCACGGGTCGGCGCTCGGCAAGGACGAGGTCGCAGCGCTCAAGGAAGCCCTCGGCTTCGATCCGGAGAAGCACTTCGACGTCGACCCGCAGGTGCTCGAGCACGCACGGGGAGTCGTCCAGCGCGGCTCCGAAGCGCACAGCGCGTGGCAGGAGGGCTTCGACTCCTGGAAGGCCGGGCATGCCGATGAGGCCGCCCTGCTGGAGCGCATCCAGGCGCGCACCCTCCCGGAGGGCTGGGAGGCAGCACTGCCGACGTTCGAGCCGGGCAAGGACATGTCCACGCGTGCCGCCTCGGGCAAGGTCCTCACCGCCATCGGACCGGCCCTGCCCGAACTATGGGGTGGCAGCGCCGATCTCGCCGAGTCGAACAACACCACCATCGAGGGATCGCCGTCCTTCATCCCCGCGAGCCGCCAGACCAGATCCTGGTCCGGCAACCCCTACGGCCGGGTGCTCCACTTCGGGATCCGCGAACACGCCGCCGCCGCCATCGTCAACGGCATCGTGATGCACAGCAGCACGCGGGCCTTCTCGGGCACGTTCCTCATCTTCAGCGACTACCAGCGCCCCGCGGTGCGCCTCGGCGCGCTCATGGGTGTTCCTGCGATCTACGTCTGGACGCACGACTCGATCGGTCTCGGCGAGGACGGCCCCACGCACCAGCCGGTCGAGCAGCTCTCCTCGCTGCGGACCATCCCGGGGCTGGACGTCGTCCGTCCGGGCGACGCGAACGAGGTGGCCGTCGCCTGGCGCACCATCCTCGAGAACACGGAGAACCCCGCCGGGATCGTGCTGACCCGCCAGAACATCCCCACCTACGAGCGCGGCGAGGGTGCGGCCGAAGGCGACACCTTCGGATCGGTCGAAGGAGTCGCGAAGGGCGGCTACGTCCTGGCCGAGGCCAGGAACGGATCCCCGGACGTCATCCTCATCGGCACGGGCTCGGAGGTCCAGCTCGCCGTGGAGGCGCGCGAGGCCCTCGAGGCGCAGGGCATCTCGGCGCGCGTCGTCTCCATGCCGTGCCTGGAGTGGTTCAACGCCCAGGACGTCTCCTACCGTGACAGCGTGCTGCCGCGTACGGTCCGGGCACGTGTCTCCGTGGAAGCAGGAGTCTCGCAGAGCTGGCAGGGGCTCGTCGGCGACGCCGGCCGCTCCGTCTCGCTCGAGCACTTCGGTGCATCGGCCGACTACAAGACGCTCTACCGGGAGTTCGGCATCACCGCCGACGCCGTCGTCGCTGCCGCGAAGGATTCGCTGGCGGCCGTCGCCGCCGATCCACTGGCGCCCAATGGCACTCCCGCCCTGCCGTCGGGCCACCGCGCCACCGAGACCGGCGACCAGCAGTAGCCGGCGCCCACCCTCTCCCCCCGTTCAGCACCCATCTTCCGCGGAAGCGGACAAGGAGCACATCATGACAACACCTACAGCTGACCTCTCGGCCGCCGGAGTCTCCATCTGGCTCGACGACCTCTCCCGTGAGCGCATCAACTCGGGCGCCTTCAAGCACCTCATCGAGGACCTGAACGTCGTCGGGGTCACCACGAACCCCAGCATCTTCGCCGCGGCGCTCAAGAAGGGCGAGTCCTACGCCTCCCAGGTCGGAGCGCTGGCGCAAGCAGGCGCCGACGTCGACCAGGCGGTCTTCGACATCACCACGCACGACGTCGCCCAGGCGTGCGACATCTTCGCCGAGGAGGCCGAGCGCACCAACGGTGCCGATGGCCGCGTCTCGATCGAGGTAGACCCCCGCCTGTCGCGCGACGCCGAGGGCACCATCGCAGAGGCCAAGCGCCTGCACGCGAAGGTGCAGCGCACCAACGTGCTGATCAAGATCCCGGCGACGATCGAGGGCCTCGAGGCCATCACGGCCACCCTCGCGGCGGGCATCAGCGTCAACGTCACGCTGATCTTCTCCCTCGAGCGCTACCGTGCCGTCATCAATGCGTACCTGCTGGGTCTCGAGCAGGCGAAGGAGAACGGCCACGACCTCTCGAGGATCCACTCCGTCGCGTCCTTCTTCGTGTCGCGCGTCGACGCCGAGATCGACGCCCGGCTGGATGCCATCGGCAGCGACGAGGCGAAAGCCCTCAAGGGCAAGGCCGGACTCGCCAACGCCCGGCTCGCCTACCAGACCTTCCAGGAACAGTTCAGCTCCGAGCGCTGGCAGGTTCTGCAGTCGGCCGGCGCGAACGCGCAGCGCCCGCTGTGGGCTTCGACCGGCGTCAAGGACCCGAACCTCCCGGACACCCTCTACGTCGCCGGGCTCGTGGCGGCGGACGTCGTCAACACCATGCCCGAGAAGACCCTCGAGGCGATGGCCGACCACGGCGTCGTCGAGGGCGACACCATCACAGGAACCTACGACGAGTCCAACGAGATCCTGAACCAGCTGGATGATCTCGGGATCTCCTACACGGAGGTCGTCGACCAGCTCGAGAGCGAAGGCCTCGACAAGTTCGTGGCCAGCTGGTCGGAGCTCCTCGAGACCGTCCAGACCGCACTCGACGCATCGAAGGGCTGAGACCGATGGGTTCGTTCGCTCTCACCGCTTCCGGCGCCGCCCTCGCGGCCGTCGATTCGGCGGTACCCACGCTCGTGACGGAGCGGTTCGCTTCGCGGCTCATGGGCAAGGACTCCACGCTCTGGGGCGCAGATGCCGAGGAGGAGGCCTCGGTCCGCCTCGGCTGGCTGGACCTGTTCGAGGGCTCACGCGCCCTGCTGCCCGAGATCGCGGGGCTGCGCGCCGATCTTCTCGGTGAGGGCGTCGACCGGATCGTGCTGTGCGGCATGGGTGGCTCGTCGCTGGCACCCGAGGTCATCACGAAGGAGGCCGGCGTACCGCTCGTCGTGCTCGACGCCACGGATCCCGAGCAGGTCCGCGCCGCCCTCGAGGAGGATCTGGAGCGCACGGCCATCGTCGTGTCGTCGAAGTCGGGTTCCACCGTGGAGACCGACTCGCAGCGCCGCCTGTTCGAGCAGGCGTTCACCGACGCCGGAATCAACGCCGCGTCGCGCATCATCATCGTGACCGACCCGGGTTCCCCCCTCGACGAGGCGTCGAGGAAAGCCGGGTACCGGAAGGTCTTCAACGCCAACCCCGAGGTGGGAGGCCGGTACTCGGCGCTCACCGCCTTCGGGCTCGTCCCCTCCGGACTGGCCGGTGCGGACATCGAGACCCTGCTCGCCGACGCCGAGGACAGCGCCGAGTTCCTCGGCGACGACGTCGACGACAACGTCGGTCTGCAGCTCGGTGCCGTGCTCGGCGGAACCGCTCCCCTGCGCGACAAGATCGTGTTCGCCGACGCGGGTTCCGGCCTCCCCGGCTTCGCCGACTGGGCCGAGCAGCTCATCGCGGAGTCGACGGGCAAGCTCGGTACCGGACTGCTTCCCGTCGTCGCGACGCTGGACGCTCCGGAACTGTCCGACGTGGCCGACGACGTCCTGCCCGTCGTCCTCGCACCCTTCGACGAGGCGCCGAGCGAGGAGTCGACGGACGGGACGCGGGTGACGGTCAGCGGCACGCTCGGTAGCCAGCTGTTCGTGTGGGAGTTCGCGGTAGCAGTCGCCGGACGCCTGTTGGGTATCAACCCCTTCGACCAACCCGACGTCGAGGCCGCGAAGAAGGCCGCGCGCGGCCTGCTGGATGCGCAACCGGAGCCCACACCGGCGGCCTTCGTCGACGGCGCCGTCGAAGTGCGGGGGGAGGCCGGCCTGCTCGGATCGTCGAGCACCGTCGCCGAAGCACTCGAGGCCCTCCTCGCCGCTCTCCCGGCCAACGGCTACCTCTCCGTGCAGGCCTATCTCGACCGGCATCGCCAGTCCGCGCTCGAGGAGCTCCGCTCGCCGCTCGCGGCCCTCAGCGGCCGGCCCGTCACCTTCGGGTGGGGGCCGCGTTTCCTGCACTCGACGGGGCAGTACCACAAGGGCGGCTCGCCGATCGGAGCGTACCTCCAGGTGACGGGTGCGAGCAGCACCGACCTCACCATCCCGGACAGGCCCTTCTCGTTCGGTGAACTCATCTCCGCCCAGGCGGCCGGTGACGCGCAGGTCCTCACGGACCAAGGCCGGCCGGTCCTCCGCCTGCACCTCACGGACAGGGAGGCGGGCGTGGCACAGCTGCGCGACGTCGTCCGCTCCCTTGCCGGTTCCGGCGAGACCGATCGCGAGAACGGGTGAGTATGCCTGACAGCACCACGGCGAGAGCCACCAATCCCCTGCGGGATACGCGGGACAGGAGACTGAGCCGGATCGCCGGGCCGTCCTCCCTGGTCCTGTTCGGTGTCACGGGCGACCTCGCGCGCAAGAAGCTCATGCCCGCGATCTACGACCTGGCGAACCGCGGGCTCCTTCCGCCGAGCTTCGGGCTCGTCGGATTCGGTCGGCGCGAGTGGAGCGACGAGGACTTCGTCGAGCAGGTCAAGCAGTCGGTGACCCAGTACGCCCGCACGCCCTTCAACGAGACGGTCTGGGAGCAGCTCTCCGCCGGCATCCGTTTCGTGCAGGGCAACTTCGACGACGACGACGC
>JASLAA010000097.1 GCA_030147325.1 Arthrobacter sp.
CTCACGAAGACACTGCTCATCGAGCGGTACTGGGGCGTCGAGAGCGTCGCGTACGCGAAGGCCGCCATCGCTCCCAGGAGACACAGCGCTACGATCGTCAGCCAGCGCTTCCTGAGGGCAGCAAGGTAGTCCCTGAGCTCCATGTATGACGTCTCCCCTTCAACACCCGGTCCGCGGGCGCACGGATGCCCCCTACGTTGTACAACATTCCGCTCAGCTTGTCATACTTACCTAGCCCGCGGCCGAGACGCGTCGGTGTTCACCCCGAGGGGATCGATCACCCCGGAGCGACGCCGCCCGTCGCCATCCTGAGGACATCCTTGTTCACCATCCTGGTCGCCTGCACGGCGAACATCTGCCGCTCTCCGTTGGCCGCGTTCTCGCTCGAGCAACGGCTCGGACGGGCGGATCCGGACGGGAGCATCATCGTGACGAGTGCAGGCACGCGGGCCCGCGACGGCGACAGGATCTGCTCCCGTGTCGCCGAGGTGCTGACGTCCGACGAGGCGGGCCGCCGCTTCGTGGACCGGCACAGCTCCCGGCGAGTGACGGAGGAGTTGATTGCAGGAGCAGACCTGATCCTGCTGCCGGACCTCGTGAACAGGACGCGGATCGCCCTCGTGGATCCGCTGGCGCGTCGACGGGCCTTCACGCTCCGCGAGGCGGACCGGCTGCTCGGAGCGCTGGCCGCGACGGACCTGCCGTCACTGCCGGAGGTGGTGGCCACCATGCATGCGGAAAGGAACCGCCCCCTTCCTGACCAGGTCACGGGTTCCTGGTTCTCTCGACGCTCGCGGGCCGACACGGGCCCCGATATCCAGGACGGCCACAACCTCGGCCACCGACAGCACCGGCAGACGGTCCAGGAGGTCGGTGACAGGGCGTCGACCATCGCCGCCGTTCTGGAACGCTCAGCGCTGGCGTAGCGGGTCCATGCGTCTCCGTCGACGTTGGGCTGAGCGCTCCCGAACATAGAGCGCCATACCTGCACAGGTTCCTGTGACAGCCGCGCGCACCGGGGCCGGGGACCGGAGAAGCTGTCGGCGCCCGCCCTGCAGCAGGATGTCCCACGCCGCGACAGGGCTGTTCAGGATCCACCGTCGGCGGTCGCCCGCGTCGAGGTGCTGGGCCGCGAAGAGCAGCCTGTTCCGGATGTTGTAGAAGTAGTAGACGGAGGACTTGCCACGATCTGTCCCGCGCCGTTCGTCCGCGTGGGTGCCGCCCTCGTCATGCACCGCGCGCGCGGCGTCGACCAGGGTCAACCTTCCCCCGCTCCTGACGGTCCTCACCGAGAGATCGACATCCTCCCAGTACAGGAAATACCGCTCGTCGAAGCCCCCGATGCGCTGCCAGAGGTCCAGTGTCACGAGGAGACAAGCGCCGCTCAACCACGGCTCGAACCGTTCCTCGGGGAACTCGGCCCGACGGCGGGTGGCCCTGCTCCGGCCGAAGCCGAGATGCAGATCGGCACCGGCGAACCATGTGGCACCGGCCGAGGTGACGATCATCGGTGCGATCAGGGCAAGCGGATCGGCATCTGCTGCCGACACCAACAACCGGACGCTCTCGGAGTCGATCGTGGCATCCGGGTTCAGGAGCAGGAAACGGGTCGCGCCCCTTCGCGCTGCCTCATCGACGCCGCGATTCATCCCGGCGCCGAACCCTGCGTTGGTCGGACAGGGGACGAACATCCATCGGTGCTCCCCGCACAGGGCGGCCACGACCTCCTGTTCCGTCGTGGAGGTGAAGTTGTCGACGACCACGACGTCGGCGTCGGGAATCTCACGGCTGACCCTAGCGAGGTTCGATGCGAGCAGGAGATGCGAGCCGTAGTTCACGACGATGATGGCGAGCTGCGCGCCCTCTGCAGGGGGTGTCATGAGTCAACACTAGCGTCGTCGTTCGTGGGCCCTCGCCTGGCCTCCGGCCCCCTTCCGTTCCGGCGTTCTCGAGGGTGCAGGGGGAGTTGCCGAGGTGCTCGGATGATCGAGCCCTCGCCGTCGCCGGTCAGCGGGCGGAACGCTGTGCCATGCGGCGGGCGACATCCAGAATCGCGAACGCGTCCCGTCGGAGGGGCGGGACCACGATGCAGAACACAGCGCATGCCGCCCCGGCACCGACGAGGGCCGCGAGAATGGCAACGATCGCCGGAGCGTCCTGTAGCCACAGGGCCGTCACCCATGACGCGACGACCGCGACCGCGGACAGGAAGACGATGCGCAGTGCGCCGAGGTACAGGCCACGTGTGGGGATGGCGGTGAAGCGTGAGAGCCACCAGAAGGTGGCGGGCCAGGTGAGGGCCGGCGCGAGGGCATAGCCTACGGCGACGCCGATCACCCCCCACTGGCTGCCGACGAGGATGAGTGTGAGGCGTACCGATGACGAGAAGATGGTGTCCTGCAGCAGCCTGAACGTGAGCCCTCGCGTCACGTACACCCAGTAGCCGACGAAGGCGAGGATCTGGAAGACGCCGGCGATCGCCAGGAGGGCGAGCAGGGGTGCCACCCCGCTCCATTCGTCACCACCGAGGAACAGGACGGTGATGGGGGCCGCCGCTCCGGCGGCGACTCCGAGTACGAATCCGAGGCTGTGGCCCATCGCGACCTGCCCGCGGAGCAGGAAGGC
>JASLAA010000106.1 GCA_030147325.1 Arthrobacter sp.
TGAATGGCCCGCCCCACGGGAGCAGGATGACGGGTTCGCCCCTTTTCATTTACAAGGAGTGACCACACAAGTGGCCGTAAAGATTCGCCTCAAGCGCATGGGCAAGATCCGCGCACCTTTCTACCGTGTCGTCGTCATGGACGCTCGCTCCAAGCGAGATGGCCGTGCCCTCGAAGAGATCGGTAAGTACAACCCCACCGAGGAGCCCTCGTTCATCGAGATCGACTCCGATCGCGCGCAGTACTGGCTCGGCGTCGGCGCGCAGCCGACCGAGCAGGTTTCCGTGCTGCTGAAGATCACCGGTGACTGGCAGAAGTTCAAGGGACTCAAGGGCCAGGAAGGCACCCTGAGGACCAAGGCTCCCAAGGAGGCGTTCGTCGTCCCCGAGAAGGGCTCCGTGATCGTTCCCGAGGCCATCACGCCGAAGGCGAAGAAGAACGACGACGCCGCCACGGAAGCAACCGAGGCAGAGTAAATTGCTGGCCGAAGCTCTGGAGCACCTCGTCCGCGGCATCGTCGACAATCCGGATGACGTCCGGGTCTCCGCGAAGAACAACCGCCGCGGCGAGACTCTGGAAGTCCGGGTCCACCAGGAGGATCTCGGACGGGTGATCGGTCGCCAGGGACGCACGGCTCGCGCCCTGCGCACCGTCGTCGCGGCCCTCGCGGACGGCGAGCCGGTCCGCGTCGACGTCGTCGACACAGACCGCCGCCGGACCTGACCCGAGCGCCAGCCAGTTAGCACGTCGATCGGCCCCACCACCAGGATCTGGTGGTGGGGCCGATTTCATGTATCACCCATTGCCCAAGCAGCAGGAGCACCACGATGGAAGTACTCGTAGCCCGGATCGGCAAGCCCCACGGCATCAAGGGCGAGGTGACGGTCCAGCTGTTCACCGATGCTCCCGAGGACCGCTTCGAGCCCGGAGCCGTCTTCAGGGTCGAGGAGGCTCCTGTGGCGGAGCTCACCGTCGTCAAGGCGCGGTGGAACAAGGACATCCTGATCGTCGGCTTCGAGCAGGTGCCGGACCGCAACCAGGCAGAGACGCTGCGCGGGGCGAAACTGTTCATCGACAGCGATACGACGGACGACGACGACGAGGACGCCTGGTACGAGCACGAGCTGGTCGGGCTCGACGTCCGGGTGGACGGACAGTCGGTGGGCAAGGTCTCCGGGCTGCGCACCCTGGCCGTCCAGGACCTCCTCGTGGTCGAGTTGACCGACGGACACGAGGCACTGGTGCCGTTCGTGACCGCGATGGTGCCCGACGTGGACCTCGAGGGAGGCTTCGTGACCGTCGTCCCGCCCGCCGGGCTCTTCGACCTCAACACGCCCGGCTCGAACCAGGCGCCCGACGACGGGGACGACGTGGCGGACGGCTCGGGGCCGGACGGGGCGCGCGACTAGTGCGTATCGACGTCGTCTCGATCTTCCCGGAGTACCTGGCAGCACTCGACCTGTCACTCATCGGCAAGGCCCGGCAGGACGGCGTCCTCGACATCCGCGTGCACGACCTGCGGACCTTCACCACGGACCGGCACCGCACCGTCGACGACACCCCCTACGGAGGCGGAGCCGGGATGGTGATGAAGGCGGAGCCCTGGGCGCAAGCGCTCGAGGCCGTGCTGGACGGGACAGCCGGCCCGGACCAGCGACCGACCCTGGTGGTGCCCTCGCCCGCCGGGGCCGTCTTCGATCAGGCGATGGCTCACGATCTGGCGGATCTGGACCACCTGGTCTTCGCCTGCGGGCGCTACGAAGGGATCGACGAACGCGCGATCGACTGGGCTCGGGGTGCTTTCGACGTGCGTCCCGTCTCCCTCGGCGACTACGTGCTCAACGGTGGTGAGGTCGCGGTCCTCGCGATGGTCGAGGCGGTCGGCAGGCTGATTCCCGGCGTCGTCGGCAACCCCGAATCGCTGGTCGAGGAATCACACGCCGACGGCCTGCTCGAGTATCCGGTGTACACGAAGCCGTCCTCCTGGCGGGAGCGGGAGGTCCCCGAGGTCCTGTTGAGCGGGAACCACGCCAGGATCGCCCAGTGGCGACGCCTCCAGCAATTCCAGCGCACCGCCGAGCGGCGGCCCGACCTCCTCGCCCGCGTCGATGCGAGCGCACTCACCCGGTCCGATCTCGCGGCACTGCGCGAAGCGGGCTTCGACGTCGTCGACGGCGAACTGGTCCGTCGGTCGCATTAGCTTTCGGCACTGGCGCTGTGGAATAATCATAGATTGTGTCCACTGGGCCGGACCCTGCCACAGGGGGCGTCCAGCCAACAGTTCAGCACTCCGGTCTCCGAACCATCGGACAAGACCGGGACCTATTTCGGCGGTATTGCCCGGACCTCGCGTCCTGTCCTTCTCCGCTGTTACCCACGTGGGTGACCTGTGGCATTCACCAGGAGCATGAGCATGCATATTCTCGATTCGGTCGACGCGGGAGCATTCCGCGACAACGTCCCCGACTTCCGTGCGGGTGACACCGTCAACGTGCACGTCAACATCATCGAAGGCAAGAACACCCGTGTTCAGATCTTAAAGGGCTTCGTCCTGGGCCGCCAGGGCGATGGCATCCGCGAGACCTTCACGGTCCGCAAGGTGAGCTTCGGCGTCGGCGTGGAGCGTACGTTCCCCGTCCACAGCCCGGTCCTCGACAAGATCGAGGTCGTCTCGAAGGGCGACGTGCGTCGCGCCAAGCTGTACTACATGCGCGAACTGCGCGGTAAGGCAGCGAAGATCAAGGAGAAGCGCGACCCCAAGACGGTCAAGTAACCTCCTCTGGTGCACCAAACCCCCGCTTCCCGGTCCTCGGCCGGAGAGCACACGAAACGCCGGTCCCGTTCTGCGGGCTGGCGTTTCGTGTTCTCCGCCATCATCGTCGCCGCCCTTGTCACAGGACTCGTCAGGGCCTTCCTGGTCGACGTGTACTTCATCCCCTCGGCGTCGATGGAGCCCCTGCTCGCCGAAGGTGACAGGGTCCTCGTCAGCAAGATCGCCCCGATGCGCGAGACCCTGCAGCCTGGCGACGTCGTCGTCTTCGACGGGAGGGGGTCCTTCGACCCGATCACCGACCCGAGGGGATTGCCCGAGCGGCTCGCTGCGGGCGCGGGGCAGTGGCTCGGTCTGACGGGAAGCAAGACCGTCTATGTGAAGCGGGTCATCGGGGTCGGTGGTGACCATGTGAGCTGCTGTGCCGGCGATGGACGCCTGATGGTGAACGGGAAGGCCATCGATGAGCCCTACGTCCAGTCGGGGGACGCTCCCAGTGAGCTCGAGTTCGACGTCGTCGTCCCCGAAGGGCGCGTCTGGCTGCTGGGTGACCATCGCTCAGCCTCGATGGACTCCCGGTCTCTCCTCGGGGCGCCG
>JASLAA010000239.1 GCA_030147325.1 Arthrobacter sp.
AGCCGCGGTTGTCGCCATGCACGGGGAGGTCGAACAGGAGGACGCCCGGAATGGGTGTCTCGCGCGCGGACAGGGGTTTCGAGAAGGTCGGTCCCATGTCCTACTGCCCCAGTTCGCTGTACTTGGACTCGGTCACTGCCTTGTGCGGGCGCCACCACGCCTCGTTGTCGCGGTACCAGGCGATGGTGTCGCGCAGGCCCTGCTCGAAGTGGTGGAATTCCGGGGACCAGCCGAGCTCCGTCCGCAGCTTGGTGGAATCGATGGCGTACCGGAGGTCGTGTCCGGCGCGATCCACCACGTGGTCGTAGGCATCGGGGGCGTGACCCATCTCGCCGAGGATGAGCTCGACGACATCCTTGTTGTTCCGCTCGCCATCCGCGCCGATCAGGTAGGTGGCCCCGATCTCGCCCTTGCCGAGGATCGTCCATACGGCGGAGGAGTGGTCGTTCGCGTGGATCCAGTCGCGGACGTTGCGTCCCTCTCCGTACAGCTTCGGGCGGATCCCGTCGATCACGTTGGTGATCTGCCGCGGGATGAACTTCTCGACGTGCTGGTAGGGGCCGTAGTTGTTGGAACAATTGCTGATCGTGGCCTGCACCCCGAAGGAACGCACCCAGGCGCGGACCAGGAGATCCGACCCGGCCTTCGTGGACGAGTACGGGCTCGAGGGGTTGTAGGGGGTGCTCTCCGTGAAACGCGCCGGATCGTCGAGTTCGAGGTCGCCGTACACCTCGTCGGTGCTGATGTGGTGGAACCTCGTGCCGTACCGACGAGCCGCTTCGAGCAACGTGTACGTGCCGATGATGTTCGTGTCGAGGAAGGGGCGGGGGTCGTGCAGGGAGTTGTCGTTGTGGGATTCCGCCGCATAGTGGACCACCGCATCCGCACGCTCGGTCAGTGGATCGACGACGGCGGCATCCGCTATGTCGCCGATCACCAGTTGGAAACGGTGCGACGGCAGTCCTTCGAGGGAGGCGCGATTGCCCGCGTAGGTCAGCTTGTCGAGGACGGTGACGGAGGCATCTGTGTGCTCCATCAGGTAGTGGACGAAGTTGGACCCGATAAAGCCTGCTCCGCCGGTCACCAGAAGATTCTTCACGCCGTGCACCTTACCGGTCACCGGCCGCGATCCCCGACCGCAGGATCACCGGAACCCCGGAGCGAGGAGCTCGGCCGCCGGCGGGACCGATCAGGACTGGTGGCGGCCTCGACGGCGGGCCACGACGATCGCCACGACGGCGAGCAGCGCCGCCAGGACTCCGGCACCGATCCAGGCAGCCGGGGCCACGGACGACGTCCGCTCCTCCTCGGCCGCGTCCGTCGCGGTGCTGCGTGCGCTCGGAGTGGCGGAGCGGCTGGCCGACGGGGTGGCGCTGGTGACGGAAGGCTGCGCGGACGGAAGCTCCGCATTCTGGGTGGGAACGACGGCAGGCGGTGCCGGAGCGGGGATCTCGGTCGCCTGCACGGTCTCCGTCTGCGTCGGTGTCGGCACCGGCTCCGGCGCTGCGCTCGTCGTCGCGCCCGCGCTCGGACTGGGCACCGGGACCTCTCCGGACACGTCGACGGCCTCCCCGGTTGTCGCGTCGTACCGGAGGTTCGTGTAGACGAGGGTGTCGGCGAACAGCAGGTATCCGGTGTCCGGCTCGATGAGGTGGCCGGTGCCGGGGTGCACGAGGAATCCCGTGCGGGCGTTGACGGCGAAACCGGTCTCCGGGTCGATGCCCGACGTCGCCGTCGGGTCGGGCACCGGGGGTGCCGGCTCACCGAAGGTGGCTCCCGGCTGCGGCTGCTCGACGACGTCGGGCTGTTGCTGACCGACCACGACGGGCTGGACGACGCGCGGCTCGGGGTCGAGTGCGGCGGCAGGGCCGGCGAGCGCGGTTCCGGCGAGCACCGCAGCAGCTGCACCCGTGAGGATCAGCGCCGTCGTTCTCGCGGTACGTGGCGTGGTGTTGCGGTGTGGCTGGGTCATTCGTCCTCGGCTCGTGCTCTCGCGACGGGCGGCGACGAAGCGCCGCCGGATGCGGATGGTCCCCGTCAACCAGCGGTCGGCTGCGGCTCCTGAATCCTACTGGCCCTGGCCGCCGCGACCCTGCTCCGCTCGGGACATCACGCATCGTGTCGCGTGCGACAGGCGTACCAGCTACTAGGGTGGGAGCCATGCCTGCCTCTGCCCGCGCCTCCACGACACTGGTAGCCGCCGTGGTCCTCCTGGTAGGGCTCTCCGGATGTACGGCGGGGGTGGTGGACGTCGATGCTGCCGCCGATGCCGCCGATGCCCGGTGCGCGGACGTGATGATCGCCCTGCCGCCCATGGTCGCCGAGAACGAGCAGCGGGACACCAACAGCCAGGCGACGTCGGCCTGGGGCGATCCGTCGAAGGTGGTCCTGCGCTGCGGCGTCGTCGTCCCCGGTCCGACGACCGATCCGTGCGTGACGGTGAACGACGTCGACTGGGTTGTACGGGAGGGTGACCCGGCCTGGACGGCGACCACCTACGGGCGGGATCCGGCCGTCGAGGTGCTCTTCGATCCGGAAGAGGTAGCGTCCAGTACTGTCCTGGTCGAACTCGGGGACGCAGTGTCCCGGGTGCAGCAGACGCGCGCCTGCGTCGGCTTGTCGGAAGCGACACCGGTACCGGCACCGACCGGAGGCTGACGCAAGCCCCGCGCACCACTGGCGCCGACCGCGCCACCCAGCCACGCTGGACAGCAGTATCGCCGGGCCGGTGCCCGGCCTTCCGACCGACCACTGCCAGGAGGCACCGTGAAAGCCGAGCAAATCTCCGACGTCTGCACCTTCCACGGCGAAGGGCCCTACTGGGATCCCCGGCGGGACGAACTGCTGCTGGTCGACATGCAGGAGGGTGACGTCCTGGTGCGCCACGAGGACGGCACCCTGGACCGCCACGATGTCCACCCCCGGCTCGCCGGGGTAGTGCGCGGGCGCACGTCCGGGGGTTACGTCATCGGAGTCGAACGCGGCTTCCTGTTCGCCGATGACGCCTTCTCCACCCTCGAGGAGGGACCCGAGGCCTTCGGCGACAGCTCCGTCCGGATGAACGACGGCGGGTGCGACCCGGCCGGGCGCTTCCTCTGCGGCTCGATGGGGTGGGAGGGCGGCTTCGGCGCCGGTGCGCTCTACTCGCTGGACCAGGACCACACCGTGTCCACCGTCCTCGGCAGCGTCACCGTCTCGAACGGCCTGCACTTCTCCCCCTCGGGCGATACCGCGTTCTTCAGCGACACCCCCACCGGCCGCATCGATGCCCTGGCCTATGACCTGGCCACCGGCACCTTCTCGGACCGCCGCACGTTCGCCGTCATCGAGCAGGCGCTCGGTATGCCCGACGGCATGGCCATCGATGCCGAGGGAGGGATCTGGACCGCGCTGTACGGCGGTGGGGCCATCGCCCGGTTCGACGCCGCCGGCAGGCTCACCGACCACATCCCGCTGCCGGTCACGAATGTCACGGCATGCGCGTTCGGCGGGAAGGATCTGATGACGCTGTTCATCACGACCACACAGGAGAACATCCCCGAGGGCTCGGAGCCCTCGGCGGGAGCCCTGTTCGCCGTCGAGCCGGGTATCGCGGGCGCGCCCCTGCCGATGTTCGCGGGGTAGGGGCCGGCGCCTCCGCGCGGGCGGAACCTGCCGATCGTCCGCCGATCGTCTGCCGGGCAACGCCGGAGAACGCCGGGGAGCCGCGCGGGTCGCGGCTCCCCGGCATCACCGATCAGAGGATCGGCTGGCCTCCGGTGACGGCGATGCGCGCTCCCGAGACATAGCTGGCCTCATCGGACGCGAGCAGGACGTACACCGGCGCGAGTTCCGCGGGTTGGCCGGCGCGCTGCAGCGGCACCTGCTGGCCGAAGCTCTCCACCTGCTCCTCGGGCATGGTCGCCGGGATGAGGGGTGTCCAGATCGGCCCGGGAGCCACCGAGTTGGCCCGGATGCCGCGCTCGGCCAGGAGTTGCGCCATGGACGCCGTCATGTTGGCGATGCCGGCCTTCGTCGCCGAGTACGGCAGCAGCGTGGGCACAGGATTGTCCGAGTTCACCGAGCTCGAGCCGATGATCGAGCCGCCTGGTCCCATGTGTGGCAGGACCGCCTTCGTGAGGTGGAAGAAGGCGCTGAGGTTGATGGCGAGCGTTCGGTCCCATTCCTCGTCCGGGATCTCCTCGATCGTCTCGTGCGTCATCTGGAACGCCGCGTTGCTGACGAGGATGTCCACCCGGCCGAACTCTTCGACGGCCTTGTCGATCACGGCGCGGCATGTGGCCGGATCGGCGAGGTCTCCCGGGAACAGGACCGCCTGCCGACCCGCCTCCTCGACCCATCGCGCCGTCTCCTGTGCATCCTCGTCCTCGTTCAGGTAGCTGATCAGGACGTCGGCGCCCTCCCTCGCGTAGGCGATCGCGACGGCTCGTCCGATGCCGCTGTCCCCTCCGGTGATCACGGCCTTCTTGCCGGCGAGTCGTCCGGTCCCGCGGTAGGACTGCTCGCCGTGATCGGGGGCCGGATCCATGTCCGCCGTGGTTCCGGGTGGTTCCTGCTGCTGCGCTGGCTGGCTCACTGTTCCTCCTCGTGTCTACGGGCTTCTGCGCCCGTGCGTTCCTTGCACCTCCACCGTAAGCAGCCTTAGTAATTGAGGGGAAGCGGACACCCGGTCCGACAATCCGTTGCACGAGGAGGACAGCCCCGCCATGCGGTACGACGCCGAGTACATCCTGCCGCTGAAGTGGACCTCTCACGGCCCCGTGGCGGAGCTCGCTGCCTACCTCTCCCACCTCGCGAGGTGGCTCGACGTCACGGTGGTGGACGGCTCCGCGTCTCCCTTCTTCGAACGGCATGCCGAGGCGTTCCCGCCCGGCATCCGCCATCTCCGACCGGCACCTGACGCGGTGCGGCAGGGCGGGAACGGCAAGGTGCACGGCGTGCTGACCGGACTGGCCGCAGCCCGGCACGAGCGGGTGATCATCGCCGACGACGACGTCCGGTACCGGCGCCCCGAACTCCACCGGGTAGTGGAGCTGCTCGGCACCGCGGACCTCGTGCGTCCGCAGAACGTCTTCGCGACCATGCCCTGGCACGCTCGCTGGGACACCGGACGGACCCTGCTCAACCGGGCGCTGGGCTCCGACTATCCGGGCACGCTGGGCCTGCGCAGGAGCACCGTCCTGGCTGTGGGAGGCTACTGCGCGGATGCGCTCTTCGAGAACCTGGAACTCATCCGGACCGTCCGCGCGGCCGGCGGCACCGAGGTCCGGGCCGACGACCTCTTCGTCGCCAGGATCCCGTGCTCCTGTCGGCACTTCGTGCGGCAGCGTATCCGCCAGGCGTACGACAGCCTCGCGCAGCCAGGCCGGCTCGCCGTCGAACTGGGCCTCCTCCCCCTGATGATCCTCACCCGTCCGACGCCGCAACAGGCGGCCGTCGCGGGTCTCGCCGTCGTGGCCTTTGCCGAGCTCGGACGACGACGCCACAGCGGACGAACCGCGTTCCCACCGACCGCGGCCCTGTGGGCGCCCGCCTGGGTCCTGGAACGCGCCGTCTGCAGCTGGTTGGCCGTGGCCGGCAGGGCCCGTGGCGGCGTACGCTACGCCGGAACCCGGATGGCCCTCGCAGCCCACTCCGACCGGCAGCTGCGGGCGCGCCTCGCTGCGATCACGGTGGAGGGGTCCGCCCTGCCGTCGGGCGCGTCGCAGAACCGGGGGTGACAGTAAGTACACTGATGGTCCGAGCTTGCTACGACGACGAAGGAATCCACATGGCAGACACACTGGGAAGTCCTACCTCGGAGCCCGAGGGCGGTTTCGAGCGGGACCCGTCCGATTGGGTCACGGGTGACGAGCCCATGACCGCCGCGCAGCGGAGCTACCTGGACACGCTTGCACGAGAGGCGGGCGAGGAGATCCCCGCAGACATCAACAAGGCGGAGGCGTCCGAGCACATCGATCGGCTCCAGAAGAAGAGCAAGAGGGTCGGCGACGACTCCTGAGCCCGACCAGGTGAGAGCAACAGTCCCACGACCGGTGTCGTGGGACTGTTGCGTCCGGGCCCTGAACTGCTGTCCGCGCTACCGACCGGCAGCGAAGTTGAACTCGGTGCAGATGTCCTGTCCGAAGATGAAGCGGCGCAACGGAGCGGTCCGGGCCTCGGCCAGCACGTCGGAGCCCGTGAAGCGGATGCCCGGCACCCCGTCTCCCACGAGGACGGGAGCGGTGGTGAGGTAGAGCCGGTCGAGGAGCCCGGCCTCGAGGAAGCGCGAGACGGTGTTCCCGCCTCCCTCGACCAGCACCCTTGCCAGCCCTCTCGCCTGCAGGATCTCGAGCACCCGCCGCGGAGCGAAGTGCTCGGCGGGCAAGCGCACCACCTCCACCGAGCGCGGCAGGTCCTCCGGGACCCGGGCGTCGTGGGCGACGAGCCAGAGGGTGGGCACGCCGTCGTCGGCGAGCACCCGGGCGCCCGCCCCCACCTTCGCGGCGGCGTCGAGCACCACGCGCACCGGACTGCTGCCCGGCACGTCCTCGACGGCGAGGGAGCAGTCCTCCGCGAGGACGGTCGAAGCGCCGACGACGACGGCGTCCACGAGGGCGCGCAGCCGCTGCAGGTGCCCTTGGTCACCGCGGTCGTCGTGGAAGCCGGGATCACCGCTCCGCGAGGCGATGAAGCCGTCGAGGCTCTGCCGCAGCTGACCGATGACGAGCGATTGCCGGGCGCCGGCGAGATAGCCGTACCGGTGAGCCAGTTCCTCGGCCTCGCCGGGCGCCGGAGCAGCCGGCACGACGCCGTCGAGCAGGGACGTCCAGGCGTCGTCGGAGGGTGCCGCGTCGTGCCGCATGCGGGCCCGCTTCGTCGCGAGGTAACCCGCGTTCTCGGAGCGTTCCGACACGGCGAGGCCTCGCCGTTCGACGACGGCGATGCCGAGCTCCGTCAGCGCCTCCTCCTTCGCGGGATTCCCCGAGAGCAGGCGGACGGCGCTGATCCCGAGGTCCTGCAGGATCTCGGCCGCCTGGTCGTAGCGACGCGCATCCACGGGAAGCCCCAGGACGGTGTTCGCGTCCACCGTGTCCACGCCCTGATCCTGCAGCGCATAGGCCTTCAGCTTCGCGAGCAGGCCGATCCCGCGACCCTCGTGCCCCCGCACGTAGACCACCACCCCACGCTGCTCCGCCGCGATCGCCCCGAGAGCGGCGTCGAGTTGCTCCCCGCAGTCGCACCGCCATGACCCGAAGGCGTCACCCGTGAGGCACTCGCTATGGACGCGGACGAGCGGAGGCGGACCCGAGGGGTCGGGGGCTTCATCGGTGATGCCCTGCGCCAGGGCCACGTGCTCCGTTCCCGCGCCGTCGCGGTAGCCGATCATGCGGAAGGTCCCGTACCGGGTGGGCAGCACCGTCTCCGCGACCCTCTCGACGCTGGCCGGTACCGATCCTGGTGCGAGGCGGGCTGACTGGATGGACATGCAACAACCTTAGGAGTGTGACGGGGTGTCGGGAAAACGGACGACGACGAGCCGACCCGACGGCACCGCCGTTCATTGCGGGTGCGTGGGGCGGGGGATGTCCGCTGCAGCGCGCCCTAGGACATCCCGGAAGGCGAGGACCGCGGGGCGACGCGACCCGGCGCGCCGAGCTGATGTGAAGATGGACCGTCGGGGGTGCTCGGGCAGGTCCAGCAGCCGCACCGGGACGTTCCGTCCGGTCCAGACCAGATCGGGCATGAGGGCGACGGCGTTGCCGGACTCGATCAGTCGGATCTGGGCCTGCAGGTCCGCCGTCTCGTAGCGCACGTCGGGCTCGAAGCCGGCACGCCGGCATGCCTGCTCTGCCCAGTGCCGCGATGCCGCTCCCCTGGGCTCCATCACCCATGCCGCGTCCGCGGCCTCGGCGACGGTGGACACGGAGCTGTGGCCGGCACCCACGAGTGGAACGGCGAGTCGGATGGCGTCCTCGGTCAGCGGAACGTGGTCCAGTTCCGGATGCCGTGGTGCCGCATGACCCGGATACTGCTCGGCGATCACGAGATCGAAATCACGCGCGAACGTCTCGTACAGGGCGGTCTCCGGCTCCCGCTGCACCATCTCCACCCGGACGTCCGGGTAGTCCTGCGTCATGGCCGTCAGGGCGTCCGGCATGAGCGCGAGGGCGGCCGACTGGAAAACCGCCACGCGGACTGTCCCTGACACGGTGGTCAGGGAGGACGCGAGGTCGGCCTCCGCCCGCTCGAGGGTCTCGAGCAGCTCTGCGGTGTGCGCCACGAGGACCTCGGCCTGCGGTGTCAGGACCACGCGGCGGCCGGTCTTCCGCAGCAGTTCCACGCCCACCTCCTTCTCCAGCAGGGCCAGCTGCTGCGAGACCGAGGAGGGGCTGTAACTGAGTGCTGCCGCGACGTCCGCGAGGGTCCCGCGGATCTTCAGTTCGCGCAGCAGGCGTAGCCTGCGCAGATCTAGCACCCACCGCCCCTTCCGTCGCTTTTCCCGACGAATACCCTTCGGGATTCGTCGCTATTCCTAATGGTAGGGCGCGATCGATACTGAGGGGGAAGTAGCTGCTTCACCCTGTGCCCGGCACAAGCCGTTCGACCGAAAGCCGTTGCCATGACAACCCAGATCCCGCCCCGCGAGGGCATCGCCGCCACAGCGGCACCCCAGGACGCGTCCATCGCCCCCGACCACGGGACCGCGACCCCGTCCTCCCGCTTCTCCGCAGGACCCGGCGGCTCGACCGACATCCCGGCAGGGCTGCCGGATGCGTCGATCGCGCTGGTTCGGCGCTGGCTCACGGAGGCCTCGACGGTGCCGGTCGACTCCTCGGCGAAGCAGCTGGCGGGTGTCCTCAAGGACCCGGACGGGCTGGCCTTCACGGTCGGCTTCGTGGACGGCGTCATCCGGCCCGAGGATCTCACCGTCGCCGCCCGCAATCTGCGGGCCCTCGCCCCGAAGGTCCCCGGCTTCCTCCCCTGGTACATGCGCTCCGCGGTGAAGGTCGGGGCCGCCGTCGCCCCCGTCCTGCCGCAGGTGGTCATCCCCATCGCCCGACGCGTGCTGCGCGAGATGGTGGGACACCTCATCATCGATGCCTCGGATGCCAGGCTCGGCCGGTCTATCAGCAGGATCAAGCGCGAGGGTGTGAGCCTGAACGTCAATCTGCTCGGCGAGGCCGTGCTCGGTGACCGGGAGGCGGCGCGCCGCCTCGAGGGGACCGTCCGGCTGCTGGAGCGACCCGACGTCGACTACGTCTCCATCAAGGTGTCCTCCACGGTCGCTCCGCACCCGGCATGGGCCTTCGAGGAGGCGGTGCAGCACGTCGCCGGGGAACTCTCTCCGCTGTACGAGCTCGCGGCCCGGGCCGCGAAACCGAAGTTCATCAACCTCGACATGGAGGAGTACAAGGACCTCGACCTGACCATCGCCGTCTTCATGGAGATCCTCGATCGTCCCGAGTTCCTCGACCTCGAGGCCGGGATCGTCCTGCAGGCCTACCTTCCCGACTCGTTGGCGGCCATGATCCGGCTGCAGGAATGGGCAGCGTCCCGCCGTGCCCGGGGAGGCGCCGGCATCAAGGTCCGCGTGGTCAAGGGCGCCAACCTGCCGATGGAGCAGGTCGAGGCATCGCTCCACGACTGGCCACTGGCAACCTGGGGATCGAAACAGCAGTCGGACACCCACTACAAACGCGTGCTGAACTACGCGCTGCAGCCCGGCCATGTGGACAACGTGCGCATCGGCGTCGCTGGCCACAACCTCTTCGACCTCGCCTTCGCCTGGCTGCTCGCCGGCGAGCGCGGTGTCCGCCACGGCATCGAGTTCGAGATGCTGCTGGGCATGGCCCAGGGCCAGGCGGAAGCCGTGAAGCGCGACGTCGGTTCGCTGCTCCTCTACACGCCCGTGGTGCACCCCCGCGAGTTCGACGTCGCCATCGCGTACCTGATCCGCCGCCTCGAGGAGGGCGCGAGCCAGGACAACTTCATGTCCGCCGTCTTCGAGCTGTCCGAGAACGAGACGCTGTTCGAGCGGGAGAAGAACCGCTTCCTCGCCTCCCTGATGGACCTCGACACGGTGATCCCCCCGCCGAATCGCCGCCAGGATCGCACCCTCCCCGCGCCCGTGCATTCGGGGAGCGGCTTCGAGAACACCCCCGACACCGATCCCTCCCTACCGGCCAACCGGGCCTGGGGCCGGGCCATCCTGGAGCGCGCGGGGTCCTCAGACCTCGGGAACGATGTGGTCGCGGCCACGACCGTCACGCGTGCCGAGGACCTCGAGGACGTGATCGCCGGCGCTTCCTCCGCCGCCGCCTCATGGGGGTCCCTGACCGGGGCCGAGCGCGCGGCGGTCCTGCACCGTGCGGGCGATGCCCTCGAAGCGCACCGTGCGGCGCTCATGGAGGTCATGGCCGCCGAGACCGGCAAGACCCTCGACCAAGCCGACCCGGAGATCTCCGAGGCCGTGGACTTCGCGCACTACTACGCCGAGCGGGCCCGCGAGCTCGACGACGTCGACGGCGCCTCGTTCTCGCCGGTGAGGCTCACCGTGGTGACGCCGCCGTGGAACTTCCCCGTCGCGATTCCTGCCGGTTCGACCCTCGCCGCCCTCGCAGCCGGCTCGTCGGTGATCATCAAGCCCGCCTCACAGGCACGCCGCTCCGGCTCCGTCATGGTCGAGGCACTGTGGTCGGCGGGCGTGCCGCGTGAGGTCCTGCGCCTCGTGCAGGTCGAGGAGGGCGACCTCGGACGCCGGCTCATCTCGGATCCCCGGGTGGACCGCGTCATCCTGACCGGCGGCTACGAGACGGCCGAGCTGTTCCGCTCCTTCCGGACCGACCTGCCGCTGCTCGCCGAGACCTCCGGCAAGAACGCGATCATCGTGACCCCGAGCGCGGACCTCGACCTCGCCGCGCGGGACGTCGCCCAGTCCGCCTTCGGGCATGCAGGGCAGAAGTGCTCGGCCGCCTCCCTGGTGATCCTCGTGGGCAGCGTGGGCACATCGCGGCGGTTCCGCAACCAGCTCCTCGACGCCGTCCGCTCCCTGAGGGTCGGGTACC
>JASLAA010000255.1 GCA_030147325.1 Arthrobacter sp.
GGGTGGATGGGGCAGGCCGATCCACGTCAGGACGAAGGTGGTCAGGGCGACGGACAGCGCGCCCGCGAGGAGGTGCGCGCTGCTGAGACCTCCCACCGGCGCGGCCTGCAGCCCGTCCACGCCGAACCCGTAGAAGCAGGCGATCCCGGCAGCGAGCCCCACTCCGTGGCCCACGAGGGTATTGACCGGACGAGCGGCACGCTGATCGGGGGATTCGAAGAAGAGCATGACGGTGGGACCGAGGCTCGGGAACAGCCAGGGCAGATGGGTCACCAGCCCCACGAGCCCGACGGCGGCCAGGGTCACGAGGCTCAGGCCGCCGGCGTAGACCCCACCACCCAACCGGCCACGCGCCGCCCCCAGGCGTTCGAGGAGAGACGCCCTCCCGGTCATGAGGCGACCAGCAGGGCCTGGGGCGCCGATTGCTTCATCCTCGTCTGCAGCCACCGGCTCTGCAGGTCCGCATCAGGTTCGCACCGGGCCACGATGTCGAGCAGCTCCCGATCCCTGCTGCCGGCTGCCGCCTGGCCCACCATCGTCCACATGACGTCGAGGTGGTGGACCAGCACGTAGAGGTCCTGCAGGTCGAGAAGCAGCCCCAGTGCGCCGGGCCGCACGTCCTCGACCCCGTCGGCCGTGAGCCGGTGCTCCTCGTCCCCCTCCACCTCGGAGCCGAAGCGTTCGATAACCGGATGCAGCGCCTCGACGTGCCGGTCGCACTGCCGGGCGAGGGTCTCGAGGATGAAGTGGACATCGGGTTCGTCACCGTGGCCCTCCGCGACGACGCGGAAGGACCGGGCGAGGATGCGCTCGGCTTCGTCGAGGAGGCCGAGGTACACGGGGAGTTTCATGGCCGTTCCTCGCGCGAGGCGACCCGGGGCGGGGCCGTGTCGGGGAACCGCTCCGTCGCCTCGCCCTCCGGCCCTCCGACCGTTGCCGGTATCCTCTCCCGGCGTGTGCCGCCGGGGCCGGCGTCGGCAGCCCGTGACGCCGTCGTCGTCGGGGCGGGCGAGGGGCCGGCGCCGTCGCGGATCTTCTCGATCCGCACCGCCGCATTCTTGAACACCGGCTGCTTGGACACCGGGTCCCACTCCGTCATGGTGAGTTCGTTCGCCGCATGATGCGCCGATGCGGCACCCTCGGTGCCGCCGTCGTCCCAGTAGCCGTAGTGGAACGGCGCGAAGACGGTGCCCTCGCGGATGTCGCCCACACGGACCGGCACCTCGAGGTGCCCGCGGGGCGACCGGACCGCGACGACGTCCCCCTCCACGACCCCCAGCCGCTGCGCGTCCGCGGGCGACATCTCGACCCAGGCGCCCGGCGCAGCCCGGTTCAGCGGTCTGCTGCGGCCGGTCTTGGTGCGCGTGTGGAACTGGTACACCGTGCGTCCCGTGGTGTAGCGCAGCGGGTACTCGTCACTCGGTTCCTCGTGCGGGGGCCGGTAGTCCTCGCTCTTCAGCCAGGCCTTGCCGGGCTGGACGGTTGCCCTGTAGACCGTCGGGCCGGTCGCGGCCCCGGTGAGAAGGTCGTGTCCGTAGGACTCGCAGTGGTCCGGGTCCGTCGGGAAGACCCCGTCCCCGTAGAGCCGCACCGTGCCGTCCGGGTGCTCGTCGTTGCAGGGCCAGGGGATCCCGCTGCCGCCCCGCAACCGCTCGTAGCTAATGCCGGTGTAGTCGCAGGGACGCCCGCGGGAGCACTCCTGCCACGCGCGGAAGCCGTCCTCCGGGCCGCTCCAGTCCAGCAGGGGTGCGCCGCTCCGCGTGCGGAAGTTCATGCGCCGCGAGTAGTCGAGGAAGACGTCGAGGTCGCTCCTCGCCTCACCCGGCGGCTCCACGGCCTTGTCCGAGAGGTGCACGGTGCGGTTCACGTTGGTGAAGGTGCCGGTCTTCTCACCCCACGCGGCGCAGGGCAGGACGACGTCCGCGTACCGCGCCGTCTCGGTCAGGTACAGGTCCTGGACCACGAGGAACAGGCCCTCCATGTCGAGGATGCGCCGGATCCGTTCGAGCTGCGGCATCGACACCGCCGGGTTGGTGGCCGAGACCCACAGGAACTCGATGGACCCGAGCTCGACGTAGCGGAAGATCTGCATGACGTGCGTGGGCGGCGCCCAGTGCGGGATGGTGTCCGCATCGACGCCCCACAGGTCGGCGAGCTCCTGCACGTGCTGCGGGTTCTCCCAGTTCCGGAAACCGGGGAGGTCGCCGTCGGCCCCGCACTCGCGGTTGTTCTGCGCCGTCGGCTGCCCGTTCATCTGCAGGATCCCACTCCCCTTCTTCCCGAGCATGCCGCGGAGCAGGTGCAGGTTGTTCACCTGGCAGGACGACGCCGTCGCCTGCGCGGACTGGTAGAAGCCCTGCAGGACCGTCGAGAGGATCCGCTCGCTCGTCCCGAAGATCTCCGCCGCCCGGCGGACGTCGCCGGCGTCGACCCCACACGTCTCGGCGACGGCCTCGGGCGTCCACTTCTCCACGGTGTCGCGGAGTTGATCGACGTTCACGGTGTGCGCGGCGATGTACGCGTCGTCGATCCAGCCGTTCACGAACAATTCCCGGACCAGGCCGTTCATGAGGGCGAGGTTGGTGCCGGGACGGACCGCGAGGTGTACCTCGGCCGCCCGGGCCACCTCGGTCTCCCGCGGGTCGACGCACACGAGGCGGGGCGGTGTGGGCCCGGCGAGGCGGTCCAGGACCCGCATCCACAGCACCGTCTGTGTCTCGGCCATGTTGTGTCCGAAGAGGAACATGGCATCGCACTCGTCGATGTCCACGTAGCTGCCCGGTTGGCCGTCCGCGCCGAAGCTCTCCTTCATGGCGGTGGCGGCAGTCGCTGTGCACAGGCGGGTGTTGCCGTCCATGTGGGGTGTGCCCACGCCGGCCTTGCCGATGATCCCCAGGGCGTAGTACTCCTCGAGGAACAGCTGACCGGTGGTGTAGAACCCGTGGCTCAGCGGACCCCTGGTGTCGAGCAGGTGGCGGCTCCGCTCGACGATCCGGTTCATCGCGGTGTCCCAGTCGGTCTCGACGAGTTCGCCGTCCATCCGGATGAGGGGGCGGGTCAGGCGCTCCCGGCTGTCGACGCCCTGCCAGCTGCCGAACAACCCCTTCGGCCCGAGCCGCCCGTGATTGACGATGTCCGCCTCCCGTCCGCGGATGCCGACCATGCGTCCGTCCTTGACGGCGATGTCGCAGCCGCAGCCGTTGCTGCACAGCACGCAGGCGGACTGCACCCAGCGCTCGACGTCGTCCTCGGCGACGCCGGGCGCGAGCGCCTGGTCGACGCGGACGGGCCATCGCTCGCCCTGGTCGTAGGGGGTCCTCGAGCCCCAGATGTCGGCGATGCGATCGACCACGGTGGGACCTCCGGTGAGTGGGTGGTGGTGTACCGCGACCACGCTACCCATCGAGTGGAGGCGGACGGCGGAAAAGATTCCCGCCGTCCGGCCCTTGCTAGGCGAGCATCTCGCGGACCATCGGGATGACCTTCGTGCCGTACAGCTCGATGCTGTGCATCAGCTTCTCGTGGGGCAGCGGCCCGGCGCTGTACTTCATCTCGAAGCGGTCGATCCCGAG
>JASLAA010000285.1 GCA_030147325.1 Arthrobacter sp.
CGCCGGGGCCAAGGACGTCATCATCGCGGCGACCCATGCCGTGTTCTCGGATCCCGCTGCGCGCCGCCTGGCCGAGTCCGGGGCACGCGAGGTCGTCGTCACGAACACCCTGCCGATTCCCTCCGAGAAGCGCTTCCCCCAACTCACCGTCCTGTCGATCGCGCCGCTGATCGCCCGGGCGATCCGCGAGGTGTTCGACGACGGATCGGTGACGAGCCTCTTCGACGGGAACGCTTGACGCCGGAGTCCCGGTCAGGGGTACTCGGGTCTGGCTACTTGCTTCTCTGCAGCAGCACGATCCAGCGATATTCACCAACGGAGCGAGCGTCCGCGCAGGTACCCGTCGCGCCCGGAGCGAGTAGTGCTGACTCTTGACACGTACCGAAAACAAGTAAGAACCCTTCTGATTCAGTAGCTGCCACTCGTGTGGGCCCATCCCTCGTCTTCCTAGTCTGATCAGCAGACACTTGTCACAAGCTGGGAAGAAGTTGGTCTTCATGCGGTCTCAAAGTCTCGTCCGTGTTCGCCCGTCCATGGCCGCCCAGGGTGTCGCTGCGCCGGCGTCCGGTTCGCTACGCGTGGTGCCGGCAGTCGACCCCCCGTTCATCGGCCGGACCGCGATCACCGAGGGCGTGCTCCGCGCCGTCCAGCAGCCCGGAAGGGCCGGGGCAGTGATCATCGGAGCGTCCGGTCTCGGCAAGACCGCCCTGCTGCAGCACGTCCAGCGTGCCCTGCCGGACGCGTACATCGTCCGGGTCCGGGGCCTGCAGACCTCGACGTCCTCTCCGTACCGCTCTCTCAGCTTCCTGCTGTCCGAGTTGCCGACTGACGTCGCCGGGCATCCTGCGCTGGCATTCAATGCCGTCTCCGCGATGCTCCGTGAAGAGGCAGCGGGGCGGCGCGTGATCTTCGCCGTCGACAACGGCGAATACCTCGACCAGCAGTCTTCCTGCCTGATCGGACAGCTGGTCACGGCAGACCGCGCGCGGGTCATCATGACGGTCGCAGACTTCGCGCTCGCCGATCCTGCGTTCATGGCCATGTGGCGCAATGGCTCCCTCGAGCGATTCGAGTTGCTCACGCTCACTCTGGAAGAAGCCAGCCGCTTTATCGAAGCGGAACTGGGCGCCCCGGTCAGCAGGGAAGCAGTCGAGAGGATATGGTCACTCGCCGGGGGCAATCCGCAGCTCACGCGGTCGGGCGTACGTGGGCTCGTGCAGCGTGGTGTCCTCGCCCGTCGGGGTGGGGCTTACGTCCTGCTGCCCGGCGCGGTGTCACTCGGGGCTGAGATGATCGGTGGGTTTTCCGTCCTCCGCTCGCTGAGCGCGAGCCAGCGCCGTCTTGCCGGCCTCATCGCCTTGTCCGGTTCGCTGACCTGGGCGCAGTTGCTGCATCTGGCGGACGTCGAGGACCTGGACCGGCTACAGGTCGCTGGCATTCTCGTGGTCAGGTCGGCGAGTGAGGCCACGGTGAGCTTTGCCCGGTCCAGTTTCTCCGACGCCGTCGCGGAGACGGTCGGCGCGGAGGAAGCTGCTGCGCTCTACGGGCAGCTCTGCACCCTGCCCGACGCACGGTTCCGCTTGCAGGGGGATCCCCCGCGACACGTCGGCTGGCTGCTGAAGGCAGGCCTCGAGGTCGAGGAGGACGACGCCGTGCGAGCGGGCCGAGCGCTGAACTCGGTGGGCGAGTACAGCAGGGTGCTGGACCTCGTACAACGCCTGCGTGAGCGCGTGCCGTCCCTGCCCCTTGCTTATGAGGGCCTGACCGCAGCTCTCGGCCTCGGAGACCTCCGCGCCGCGACCATGCACGCAGCCCGGCTCGGTGCCTCGGTACATTCCCTCGAGCCGGAGCTGTGGACGCGCTACAAGATCGCCGAGAGCCGGCTGCTGCGCATGCGGGCCATGGGTGACCCCACCGCTCCGCTGAACGAGATCACGGACCGACTGACAGTGTTGGCCCAGCAGCCCGATCCCGTCAAGAGGGAGTGTCTCCTGCGGATCGAACGGCTGCTGGTTGCTGCGCAGGCGGATCTTGCCTCCTTCGAGGGCCGGTTCCGCATCAATCTCGACACGTTGCCGCCCTACATCGACATGAGCCTGCTCTCCTCGCCGAACCGGGAGGACCGCGAGTTCCAGGTGACCGTCCAGGCCCTGCTGCTGGAGGCGCTGGCGGCAGCAGACCAGCAGTTCGCGGCCGCCGATCTCGCGCAGTCCCTGGTCCCCGAGCTCGGGCGCCTGGACGTCTCCTTTCCCGTCGCGGACACGGCACTGCTCCGTGTGGAGATCGCCTTCCTCGTGGCCGGCGGGTGGACGGAGAGTGCTCGCTTGCTCGGGGAGGTGCACTCCTCGTCCAACCGGTGGTCGCTCCGGCTCGGCTCGATCGCCCAGCTGTCCGAAGGACTCCTGCTCATGGCGCAGGACCGCCCCCGCGATGCCGCGCGGCTTCTCGTTCCGGTCGTCGAGCAGCTGCGCATCGCCGATCCCCACGGATTGTTCCCGGTTGCCGCTTCCGCGCTCGTCTTCTGCCACTCGCAGAACAGCGACATCGAGCAGCTCATCGCACACCTTCCCGTGGGCGAGGCGGGGCGGGGGAGCTCGTGGGTGATCCGCCGGGCGGCCGGACACTATCAGCTCCTCTCGACCGCGGGCATCGAGAACCGGAAAGTCGCAGCCCGGACCTTCCACGAGCGGGCCAAGGACGACCGCGAGCGCGGAGCGGGTATGTGGGCATTGATTGCTTTGTCCTCCGCGGTACGGCTGGGCAGGCAGGAGGCCGTGGAGGACCTCGGTCGGGCGGCAGGTGAAGTGCAGGGTCCCCTGGCGGCGGTATGCATGCAGTATGCCGAAGGGCTGGTGACGGGGGCGATGCCACTCGTCGTGCGGGCCATGGAGGGCGCGGTCGCTGCCGGGAACCACCGCTTCGCCGTCGATATCGCCCAGTCAGGGATCCGGGTCGCCACCCGCACCCAGGACAAGAGCGGGTTGCGCCTCGTCCAGCGCCGGCTCCGTGAACTGGTACCCGACGCGACCTACTTCGGTGTGACCGGCGGGGGCCTGGAGAATCTCACCGCGCGGGAGCGGGAGGTCGCGGCACTTGCCGCCGCCGGGACGAGCAACCGGGCGATCGCCGAGAAGATGTTCGTCTCGGTCCGGACCGTCGAGGGGCACCTCTATCAGGTGTACTCCAAGCTGAACGTCAGCACCCGCGCGGAGCTCGCGGAGATCGTCCCAGCGGACAGCGGACGCTGATGTTCTCCGCACTGTCGGGAGACGTTCCCCTCGTCGGTCGCAACGCCCTGCTCTCGCAGGTGCGCGAGTGCCTCCGGCGCGACGACGTCTACGGTGGTTTCATCTACGGTGACACCGGTACCGGTAAGAGCGCCCTGGCGCGGCACCTGATCCTGGAGCTCAACGGGGATTACGTTCCGTTCCTCATCAACCCGGCTCCGGCGCTCGGAAGCATCCCGTACGGTGCGCTGGCACCATTCCTCGGCAGTGCCACCAGCGAGGACATGTCCTCGCCCCTGTCGGTCCTGCGGTCGACGCTCGCGTTCCTGCGGAATGCTTCGGGTAGGCGTCCCCTCGTGGTGGTGCTCGACGACGCGCATCTGCTCGACGACGACAGCAGCCACCTGCTCGCACAGCTCGTCACGGCGAGGACCATCAGGCTCATCGCCTTCAGCCGGGCCACCTCGTCGCGGTCCGAGGAGCTGGTGTCCCTGTGCAGGGATGGCCTTCTCGAGCGCTTCGACCTCGGCGCGCTCGATTACGTGGAATCGCGAAGGCTGTGTTCGCTGGTTCTCGGAGGCGATATCGTCCGCGGGTCGAGCGACCGGCTGCGCGACGAGGCATCAGGCAATCCTCTTTTCCTGAAGGCGGTCCTCGACGAGGCGCTGGCCCGGGGCAGCCTCGCCAAACGCGATGGCATCTGGGTGCTCTCCGATCAGGAGCTGGCCTTGCCTGCACCTCTGGTGGACCTCGTTCGCGTGGTGACCGTCCACCTCGACGAGGACCAGCGCAAGGCCTTCGAAGTCGTCGCCCAGGCGGAAAGGGTCCGCTTCGCCGATCTGGTCCGTGTGAGCAACGAGGACGCCGTCGCCGCCCTGCTGCAGGAGGGGCTGATTCGCGATGATCCCGCGGATCCTGCCTTCGCGGTCATGCAGCATCCCATCTATGGCAAAGCCCTGCGCACCCTGATTCCCGTGGGCCGGAGCACAGCCTTGCACCATGAACTCTCGGCGGGTCAGGGAGATCCTCGCGGAACCGTGCGCTCCGAGATCCGCCACGGGATCTGGTCGCTGGATTGTGGCGAGCGGATCGTGGACGAGTGCCTGACCGGTCTCGCGGCAAAGGCCCTTCGGCTGCTGGACCCGGCTGCTGCGTTGCGCTTCAGCGAGGCCATCCGCGATGAGCGCCTCGCACGGGTTGCACAGGTGTATCGCGCAACAGCGCTTCTCGAGATGTCCCGGATCGAGGAGTCGCGCAGGCTGGTGGCCGGGCTACTCGACAGTGCAGGAAGCATTCAGGAGGTCACCGCCGCGGGGGTTCTCGAGGTCCGGCTCCTGATCGCATCGGGTAGGGACGTCGGAAATCCCGATCCCCTGTTCGACCGGTGGGAGTCGGCACTTCGCCGGCTGCCGGACGGTGCGGCGAGCGATCCCAGCGGCGAGCAACGGCTCCTCACTGCGAGGGCCCTGTGCTGGAATCTCGACGGCCGCTTCGAGGAAACGGCGAGGTCCTTGCAGGAGTTGTTGCAGCAGGGCAGTAAGGATCCGCGGGTCGTGGTAGAGGCGCACGCTCTGCTGGCCGAGGCATTGGGCGCCCTCGGCCGCGGGACGCTAGGACGCCAGCACAGTACGACCGCGCTCGCCGTCGTCGAGACGGAACCCGAAGCCCTTTTCGATCTGCACCGCATGGCGTTCTTTCGTCATGTCAGCCTCCTCGTGCACGCCGGTGACTTCGAAGCGGCTGACGCGGAGCTCCGCGGATACGCCCCTCAGACCGGGCGCGACTACGGCTTCATCAGCGGGAGCCTCGCCGTGCTCGATGCTGCCTGTGATATCCGCCGAGGACATTTTCGTGCGGGTACCGCCACTCTGCGGCCGGCGCTCGCGGCCCTGCGCTTGTCGGACCACGATGGGATCCTGCCCTATGCTCTGGGCGTCGCGGCCTGGGCTGCTGCAGCCACCGGGGAGGAAGCCCTTGTAGCGGCGTGCCTCACCGAACTCGCGGCGCTGAAGCCACGGGGAAGCCGGCCGTTCGGACTCCTGGCACAGGTCTTCGCCACAGCAGCCCGGGGTCTGGCCGAGGAGGAGAGTGACGCGGCGGCGCGATTGCTCGACCAGGCCGCGACCGCGCGTACCGGGAGTTGGGTGAGCTGCGAGAAGGACATCCTCGAGCTTGCCGCGTCGTTCGGCAGTTCCTCGGCAGCCCTGCTGCTCCAGAGCGTGACAGAGTCGATGGAAGGTACCGAGGCAGCAGTCCTCCATGCGTACGCGCGGGCCCTGCTCGCGCGCGATGCTGCGGCACTGGCCGCGGCAGGCGATAGGGCGGAAGCGTTCCAAAAGCACTTACTGGCCGCGGAGGCATGTCGCCAGGCGATGGAGGTCTTCGCAGGAGCCGGGGATGCGCAGTCACAACGCGGTCTGGCCCCCGTGATCAGGCGTCGGCGCGCGCTGGTCGACGGCGGGATCGTCGTCGAGCCGACCGAGATGGAGGGCATCACCCCCCTCACCACGCGCGAGCGGGAGATCGCCACGCTGGCACTACGAGGCCTGTCCAATCGGGAGATCGCCCGCAGCCTCACGGTCTCGACCCGCACGGTGGAGGGGCATCTGTACAGGATCTACGTGAAACTGGGTATCAGCCGCCGCGAGGACCTGACCAGTGAACTCGAGGCGCTGCCGGGGACCTGACGCTCGGGGGGCTACGCAGGTACTTCACGAGCGTGGACTGAGTAGTCGCAGGATCATTTCGAGATGGAACTACTCGTGATCGCCTGTCCGGAAGTCCCTACAGTTGTATTTGTCAGCCAGAGTGATCCGCAACGATCAACGATGGTGGACCCAAAAGCTGGGTCGGCGGCGTAGGAGTTCTCTTGAGACCAGGACTTCGTCCCCAGCCGCCGCCGACCCTCACTCCTCACCCTATAGTCCGCGAAGGACCGAAGGGTACGGCTCTCGTGTAACGAATCGACTTCTGCCTGGTACACCAGGCAGAAGTCGATTCGTCGTTAACCGGAACCACTGCAGCCGCGGTGCCCGCAGACAGCTGGACTACCAACCGTGACCCGGAGCCAGCAGTGATCCGGAGCGCGGGTACAGGAAGGGCCCCGGGATACTCCCGGGGCCCTTCCCTTACCAACAGCTATCAAGCTGCGTCGACGGAGTTCCTACGACGCTGGGACACGGTGACGGCGACGGCGCCCAAGGCGAGCGCCCCGATACCGGCTGCTCCCCACAGCGCGACGGAGGCATCGGCTCCCGTGGCAGCGAGGCCCGACCCTCCGGCACTCGTACGCGCAGATCCTGTACCCGTGCCGGACTGGGCACTGACTGCACCGGTGACCGTCACGGTGGCGCTCCCCGTGGACCCGGACGACGCGCCCACCACGGCCAGCTCGCACACGCCGGCCGTGTCCGCGACCGTCGAGTAGGTGATCGACCCGGAGCCGTCCGCGACGAGCGTGCTGCGCGTGACGATCGCCGTGCCGTCATTCGCGGGCGAGCAGGTCTTCGTGACCGTGACAGTCTCCGCCGGAGTCAACCCGCCGCAACCGAGGTCGATCGATCCTCCGACACCGACTGATCCGGCGCCGACGCCGCACTGCGCCGGATTTGCCGGGTACTGCTCGGCCGCGGTGGCGGTGGTCCCACCGGTGACCAGGAGCGCCCCCGCGAGGGAGAGGGTTGCAGCTGTCTTCTTCATGGTGATCGTCCCAACCTAGATGTGTGTCTCACGAGATCGAAAGACTTCTAGGAGGATTCTTTCGCGCACTCCGGGCCCCTGTCCGGGTTCAGGGATAGAACGGGTACCACGCTGCAGAAAGACGAGTACGCCCACGTAGCGGGGGCGTAGCGGGGGTGTCCGGCGGGTATTTGGGACTACTTCCGCGAGTGGTTGCGCGCATTCCTCGAGACGGCGACGGGGCCTTAAAGAGAGGGAGCGGACGGTTGGACCGTCCGCTCCCTCGGGTTGTGCTGGATCAGGCTTCGGCACCCGTCCGTCGACGTGCGACGACGATGCTGCCGGCTCCCAGGCCGAGCGCACCGATGCCGGCCGCACCCCAGAGCACCATGGCGGAATCGACGCCGGTGTTGGCGAGGCCGCCCTTGGTCGTCCCGCCGGTGGTTCCTCCAGCGGTTCCGCCGGTGGTTCCTCCCGTGGTTCCGCCGTCCGAGTCGCCCGTTCCGCCGGCGACAGGAGCAGCTTCGGCGACGGTGACCACGGACACGACCGTGTTACCGGAGTCCACGCCACGTGCGGTGAGGGTGTAGGTACCCTCCTCCTCGAGCGTGACGGGGAAGGCGAAGCTGCCGTCGGCCGCCGCAGTCGTGGTGTAGGTCCCGATGATCTGGTTGAGCACGATCACGCCGGTGCGTACTGCCCCGACGCGTCCTGCACCGGCACCTGCCGCTGCAGGATCACCCGCGGTGAAGTCCACCGTGATGTTGATCTGCTCGCCGGGGGTGAAGCCGGTGCCACTGAAGACGACGGTCTCGCCGGCGGCAATGGAGCTGTCGCTGACGGTGCCAGGAGCCGGAGGCGCGATGTACGCCTGTGCAGCGCCGGCACCCAGGAAAGCGATGGACCCGGCAATGGCCAGGATTGAGACGGACTTGTGCATTGCTATCTCCCCGAAAAGGTGTGTGTATGACGAATGAGGGAGATCGGCCCGCCTACCCCAGCTGAACGAACCCTCGAGGTCACCCTACCAGTGTTGTCCGGTGTGGAATTCCGCCGTGCGGCATAATTCCGGGCTCCCACGAGAAAGCTATCAGGGCTCGTTCCGGACGAGAAGCAGATGTCCTGTGAAATCCCGGATGTAACCCAGTGTTAACGTGCCGAGTGATCCTCGGCGCACATTCTCCGCACTTTTCCCTAAGGGTTTGATGCTCCTATTGACAGGCTGTTTCCATCTCCATGGGCAGTATGACGTCGGATGTGGCCTCCACCGTGGGCGTCACGGTGAGGAGCGGTTCGGTCTCCTGCACCACGTTGGTGAAGGACAGGTCGACGACGACGGTCTGCCCGGGAGCGAGTTGCGTGGTGACCACACCGACGGGACGATTGCCATGGAGGTAGGACCCGACGGGAACGGCCGTGCCGTCGAGGGTTGCGGTGCCGAGTGCGGCGTGGGCCGGACCGTACCCGACGGTGTTCGTACGGACACTGCCGGGCGGCACACCGAAGGAACCGCCGCCCGTCACGTAGGCGGGAAGACTCTCGGCAGCATTCTCTGGCGCCGTGTTCGTCAGGCTCACCCTCACGGTGTACTCGTGATAGCCCTCGTCGGAGCAGGATCGGAGGACCTGGACGGTCCGCTGTACGTAGTAGTCCATCTTCGCTCCGGTGCCGTCGTTCCAGTACACGTCGAAGGCGGCACCCCCCTTGAGCGGGCCCGTCGCGGCACCCGCAAGTGCCGTCCGGTCGATCACGTCCTGTTCGGCAGAGACATTGGACCAGAGGAACAGGCGGTGTTCATCATTACTCCGAGCCAGGGCATCGACCAGTGACGAACTGTCGCCCTGCCCGTCGGCAAGGGCGGAGAAGATCTTACCGGCCACAGCGGCGAAGTAGGTGTCTTGAAGGCTCGGTTCCTCGATCTGGGCATAGACATCGGAGAGGAGAGTTGGAACGACATTATCTGCGGTGAGTGCAGTCGGAAGGCCGGCCTGTGCAATCAGACCGGAAATCACCGGGTCGTCGAATTCGCCCACCTCGACGGGACCGGTCGCATCGAGAATATTGGCGAGGACCACCGGGTCGAGGGCGAGGACCCCGTCGATCGTCGTGCCGGGATTGCGCAGCTCCCACATCTTCTTCGTCGTGGAAGCGACCGTGGGGAAATCCGGAGTGAGGTTTGCACTCTGGAAGAATCTGCCGGTCCGCACCGAATAAATCTGCATCTGTTCAGCGTCTATCTCGAGGGGAGGATCGAAGCGGCCGAGATCAGCCCCGCTACCCTGCCCCACCAGTTCGATGGCCCCATCGTCGGTACGCAGAAGGGCGAACGCCCCGGAAATGCCACCGGTGGCGCGCACCTCCGCGCTGTTCTGGATGAGCACGAGATAGGTGCGGGGACCGTCGGCGCCCATCATCGACGGCAGGATCGACGCCGCCGACGAGGCGCCGTTGAGACCCTGTCGTGCCGTGTCGAGAGCGTCTACTGCCTGGGCGAGTGGTGCGGCGACCTGTGGAAAGAGTCTCTCGCTGTCAATACCGTTCAGCCGTTCGTAGCTCAACTGCACCGTCGTCGCTGCGGAGGAGAGAGTGGGGGAGACCTGCTCCAGCTGAGCTACATCGATCCGACCGTCCGTCGGCGCCAGGGACTCCCAGTCGAGACTGCCGAACGAGTCCAGCATGGGGGCGACCGCCCGGTTGACGACGTCGTCAGCGGATACCGTGACCTCGGTAATCGCCGAGAAGTTGGGGCCGAGGACCGGGATGATCGCGGCGGCCTTCCAGAGCGGATCGGTACCGGCGGTCCGCGCCTCCGAGGTATGGACCTGCAGCTTCTCGAGGGAGGATTGCGCGGCGTCGCCGTCCCCGGCGACGAGCTGCGTCTGCAGGGTGGGCAGGAGGTCCACCGCCGCGTCGAGGTGCGACTGCACCTGGGTTGCGCGGACGGCAAGCCATGCGCCGCAGAGCACGATCACGAAGAGCAGCGCGCCGTCGTCGGCGCGCT
>JASLAA010000062.1 GCA_030147325.1 Arthrobacter sp.
CGCCTTCGACCGCCGCCGCCGGGCGATGGTCTCCGCGCTGAACGCCATACCGGGCGTCGAATGCCCCACCCCCCACGGAGCCTTCTACGCATACGCGGACGTGCGGAGCCTGCTCGGCAGGAACCTCGGCGGAAGCGCCCCCACGACATCGGCGGAGCTGGCCGCGCTGATCCTCGAGGAGGTGGAGGTCGCAGTGGTCCCGGGTGAGGCATTCGGCCCGAGCGGGTTCCTCCGGCTGTCCTACGCCCTCGGGGACGAGGATCTCGCCACCGGCGTGGGCAGGCTGCAGGAGTTCCTCGGCTCGGCCCGATAGGGCCGGCGGCTCGACGGGCGGCGTCGGCGGCGTCGGCGGGCGCCCGCGCTCAGAGCAGCTTGCGCTCCGTCGCCCAGCGCGTGAGTTCGTGGCGTGAGGACAGCTGCAGCTTCCGGAGCACCGCCGACACGTGCGTCTCGACCGTCTTGACCGAGATGAACAGCTCCTTCGCCGTCTCCTTGTAGCTGTAGCCGCGGGCGATCAGCCGCATGACCTCGAGTTCGCGCGCCGAGAGCCTGTCCAGTTCGTCGTCGACGGCGACGGAGGCAGTACCGAACGCATCGAGGACGAACCCCGCGAGCCTCGGCGAGAAGACGGCGTCGCCCGAGGCGATGCGCTGTACGGCGTCCGTGATCTCCGGGCCTGAGATGGTCTTGGTGACGTAGCCCCGCGCTCCCGCCCGGATGACGGCGACGACGTCCTCGGCCGAGTCGGAGACGCTCAGGGCGAGGAACCGCGACGGCGTGCCGAGCCTCGTGCACCTGTGGATCACCTCCGCGCCGCCACCGCCGCGACCTCCGGGCAGATGTACGTCGAGCAGGACGACATCGGGCTCCGTCGCACCGATCACAGCTTCCGCCTCCTCGACCGTGGCAGCCTCGCCGAGCACCCGGATGACGGGGCCGAGCGCGGCGCGGAGGCCGGAGCGGAAGATGCCGTGGTCGTCGACGATGACGACGGAGACCGACCCCGGTGTCTCTCCAACCGTCGACGCGATTCCGCTGTCCACATCCGCCCCTTTGCTGTCTGCCGTCACGGCGACCGTCGCTCCCTGCCGTTCCATCCCGCTCCGTCCGGGAGCGCCTGTCCGGCCAGCCTAGACCGGGCCGGAGGCCACCCGTGGCAGGCGGAGCCGCACCTCGGTGCCGTCGGCGTCGCTGCGCAGGTCCGATGAGCCCCCGTGCCGACGCATCCTGCTGTGGATCGACTCCCGGATCCCGAGCCGGTCCGGCGAAACTGCTCCGGGGTCGAAGCCGCTCCCCCGGTCCCGGACGAACACCTCGAGGGCGTCGGCGCCGGCTTCGAGGTAGACGGACACGGGGACGTGTGCGTGCTTCGCCGCGTTGAGCATCGCCTCCCGCGCCGCCTGCGCCAGCGCGTCCTCGGCCGGGCCGAGGGCCGCGTCCCCGACGGCGACGACCGCGACCGGGTGACCATAGGCGTCCTCGATCTCACCGGCCATCATCCGCAGCCGCTCGGCGAGACTGCCGGGATCCGCCGCAGGGTCTGCGAAGAGCCACTGGCGCAGCTCCCGCTCCTGGGCGCGGGCGAGGCGCAGCACATCGGTCTCCGACCCGGCGCGGTTCTGGATCAGGGCAAGGGTCTGCAGGACCGAGTCGTGCAGGTGGGCGGCGATCTCGGCGCGCTCGGTCTCCCGCACCCGGGCGGCCCGCTCCGTCTCGAGGTCGCGCCACAGGGTGAGGCCCCACGGAGCCAGCACCAGACCGACACCTGCGAGGACGGCGAGCACAGCGACCATCGTGGCCATCGTGAGCGACCACGAACCGCTGCTCGACAGAGCGACGAGGACGCCGGCGATGACGAGCACGATGCCCGCGAGGAGGCGCAGCGCCCCGCCGGCCCGCCCCGCACCGGCCCGATCCATCACCCTCGCGCGCCGCACCTCGTCCAGTTGCGACCAGGCGAGGGCCGCTCCGGTCGCCACGACGACGATGGGAACGAGGAAACCCCAGTTGATATCGACCCCGAGAAGCTGCACGAGGAGCACCGCAGCCACGAGCAGCAACGCCGTGCCGAGCAGGACCTCCCGCCTGCCTGCACGCAGCGTCCGCTCGTTCCACGACTCCGGGTCGAACGGCCTGGCTGTCCGCTGCCGCGACGAGTCCTGACCGACGCCGGCAGCCGGTGACAACAACGATGGTGACGACGATGGTGACGACGATGGTGACGGATGGTCACCCGCAGCGCCGGCGTCGGGCGTGGTGTTCGCACCGACCGTGCTCATGAAGGCGGCCGGACCGTTCCTGCGCGCCGTCCGGGCGGCGACGTCGGCCGCCGTGGGGACGAAGATCCAGAGCCACGCGTAGAGGAGGAAACCCGCCCCCGAGGCCAGTGTCAGGAGGACCATCCCGAGGCGCACCCACGAGGGTTTCAGACCCAGGTGTACGGCGAGCCCCGCGCAGACCCCGGCGATGACGCCGTCGGACGTGCGGAGCAGCGGGGGTCTCATCTCCTCATCAAAACATGCAGCAGGTCCGGTGATGCAGCTCCCGGCGCAGAATCAGGGGACACTCAGGGTCGAATCAGGGTAGGCCCCGATAGCCGCACGGGAGCCTTCGCCGGAAGGATGGGGGCATGACCTCAGCACCAGCACCAGGCGGGCCGTCCTGGCAGGATGAACCGGCCGCTTCCTCCCCCGCGGGTCGCCCCGCATCGTCGTCCTTCTTCCACTGGGTCCGCGGCCTCGACATCACCCGCACCCCTGACCGCTGGGTGGGCGGCGTCGCGGGTGCAGTCTCCCTGCGCACGGGCCTCGATCTGGCCCTCGTCCGCGGACTCATCGTGATCCTCGCGGTCTTCGGAGGCATCGGCGTCCTCCTGTACGGATTGGCCTGGGCACTGCTGCCGGAACCCGACGGGCGGATCCACGTGGAGGAGGCAGGCCGCGGCTCCTGGACCTCCGGACTGACGGGGGCAGCAGCACTCGTGGTGATGGGCCTGTGGCGCCCGAACCTGCCGTTCCTCGGCGACGGAGGCGCGGGGGGACTGCTGTGGTCGCTGTTCTGGATCGGCGCCGTCGTCCTCTTCGTGTACTGGATCGTCAACCGGCCGAGGGGACGAGCCCGGACGGGGACAGCCGGGGGCAGCCCCATCCCTCCGACAGCTCCCGGCGCATCCGCTCCTTCCGGCAATGCCGCGGGGTCCACCGCCTTCGCATCCCCACCTGCCGGGCCTTCCACCGCCGGCGGTGCAGACGCGGGCGAGCCCACCCTGGATGACGCCTCCATGACGCCTGCCGGCTCCGACGTCGGGATGGGTGACACCGTGCCCCTCGCCGCGCGGACAGCACAGGCGGACACCCTGCCCTACCCGCTGCCCTACCAGCCCGGCCGCACTGCCTGGTCAGGAATCGACTATCGTGCACCGGACTATCCCGCCCCGGTCTACCCGGCGCCCGCCGCCGGCCGGCCCCGGAAGGCGGCCCCCTGCCGTCCGGCCCGGCCTTCGGGATCGGCCACCGCCCTCCTGATCGGTGGAGCGGTCACCATCGCCGCTCTGCTGTTCGCGCTGGACTACCTCGCGATCCTCGCTCTCACCGATCCGGCGGTCGTGGCCCTCTCCGCAGCCGCGATCGTCCTCGCCCTCGGTACCATCGCGCTCGGTGTGCGGGGCCGGACATCCGGGATGGTGGGACTCTCGGCCTCCGTGGCCACGATCACCGCGCTCGTCGCCTCCTTCGGTGTGGTGGGGGGTACGTGGATCGTCGCCCAGGAGAACAGGAACACCCCGACCTCGGTACGGGAGGCCTCGCAGGGGTACAGCATCCTGGCGGCAGAGACCACGATCGACCTCACCGACCTCCCCCCGCTCTCGGACGACGCCGTCGTCCCCGTCAGCGCACTGGTCAGCGACGTCACGGTGCGTGTACCGACGGACGTACCCGTCGAGGTGCGGACCAGACTGGCGCTCGGCACCGCGGACGCGGGCGGTACGACGCGGAACGACGGGGGTGTCCTGCTGCTCGGCGCGGACGAGCTGAACCCCGACGCCGTCGGCCCCGCCCTCATCCTGGACGTGCGCGGCGCCTTGAGCGACGTGACCATCACGGAGGGGGCCACCGGCACCCCGACGCGGAACGACGGAACCACCCCGACAGGAGTTGCACCATGAGCACCACCAGCCAGAAGCCCGCGCACCGCCCTCGCGTGACCACCATCGTCTGGGGCTCCGTGATCCTCGTGATCGCCCTCCTCCTGCTCGTCAGCCAGTTCGTCGACCTGGCTGTCGACCCGGTGGTGGTGGCACTCGGCCTGCTCGTCGGAGTCGGGCTGGCCCTCGTGATCGGAGGCGCCCTGTCCCTGCGCTCACGTGCCGCCGAGGACCACCGGGACGATGACCCGCTCAGCGATCACGAGCCGCGATACTGACGACGACGCGCTCACCCGGCACACCCGCACCTCACCCAGCACCTCACCCAGCACCTCACCCAGCACCTCACCCAGCACCGAAAGGCACACCATGCAGACGTTCTACCGAGCTCTCCGTTCCTCCCCGATCAAACGCGCTCCCGGCGGGATCCTCGGAGGTATAGCCTCCGGTATCGCCCGGCAGTACGGCTGGCGCGTGAGCTACGTCCGCATCGCGATGCTGCTCAGCTTCCTGCTCCCCTTCATCGGCCTCCCGCTCTACCTCGTCCTCTGGCTCCTGCTGCCCACCACGGACGGCGACATCGCCCTGGAGAAGCTCCTGACCAGCGCCCGGTAACGGCACCGCACCCGGCGGAGGGGCATCGGCGTACCGGCGTCGATGCCCCTTCGCATCGCCCGACCTGCAAGGATGGAGGGCGTGCCGAGAACCACCGCTGTCCGCAGCTTCCCCCGCCTGCTCATCGCGTCCTGCATCTTCCTGTTCATCTCGGGCTACTTCGTGGTGCGCTTCCCGGACGTCGAGGGCGCGAGCTATGCGTCCTACGGCTTCAATCTGCTGATCGCCCTCCCCGCCTTCATCGCGCTGGTGAGGCAGTTCGGTGCTGCGAAGGGTGCCGCGACGCTCGTCGCGGTGTCGGTGTTCGGGTACCTCATCGAGGGATTCGGTGTAGCGACGGGATACCCCTACGGCGAGTTCTACTACGGCGACGCGATGGGCCCCAGAATCTTCGACCTCGTACCGTACCTGTTGCCCCTCTCCTACGTCCCGCTCGTCATCGGCGCCGTGGCCATGGTGTCGGTGGCCGGACGTGCGCTGCGCAGGGTAGTCCTCGGTGGCCTCCTGCTCGTCGTGATCGACGGGGTACTCGATCCCGGTGCGGTGTCGCTGGGCTTCTGGATCTGGCCCGGCGGAGGCCCCTACTACGGTGTGCCGCTCTCGAACTACTTCGGGTGGCTCGTGTCCGGGCTCATCGCGGCAGCACTCGTCACCTGGATCGGAGGCCGGCACCTGACCGACGCCCCGCTGCGGCCGGGTCTGCTCGACAGCCTGCTCGTCTCGATGTTCCTGTGGCTCGGCGTCTGCATCTTCTCGGGACTCGTCGTCCCGGCCGTGCTCGCGGCGGCACTGATCGTCCTGATCGGCCGCCGTCGAGTCCGGCTCACCAGGGCCCTGGGCGACCCGACCGGGCCCTCCGCCGGGACACCCGCGGGGGCCCGGCTCAGCTGACCGAGCCGGCTACGGTCGGGTCGGGGACCCGCACGTAACCTCAGACCGCGCGGAATCTCAGGCTGCAGGGCCGAGGCGCGCCAGGAGCTTCTGCGTGGACATCATCGCGCCGCCGAGGACAGCCGGCAGGCCGCCGCCCGGGTGCACGGACGCTCCGACACGCCAGAGCCACGGCCGCAACGGATCCGAGTAGGGCGGCAGGTGGAACGGCCCGCTCATCCAGGCGGGGTGCACCGCGCCGTAGAGCGCACCGCCGGCCGAGCCGCGCTCGCCGAAGTAGCCCGGGTCCAGGATCTCGTGGGTATGGAAGTAGTCCTCCACGGGTTCAGGCAGCCCGAGCACCCGCGTGGTGCGGTCGAGTTCGCGCCGGACGAAAGGATCGGCCAGTGAATACGCCTTGCCGTTGGCCGGCGCGGTGAGGAGCAGCGCGAGTGTCGCGGACTCGTTCGGGTACACCCCGTGCGCAGGGTAGTAGTTGGCGAAGGCCATCGTCTGCTCGGGTTCGTCCCCCGCTTCGAGGCTCGAGTACAGCGCGTCCGGATCATCGGGCATCACCACGCCGTGCCTCGCCGTTCCCTCCGGGAGCGGCCGCTTCAGGACGGCGTAGATGCCGACGGCGGAGCAGGTGAGCTTCCGCGGGACGCGCGGGGTACGTCCGGAGAGGAGCCCGCCGAGGCGGTGCGCGTCCAGACCGCTCACGACGGCGTCGGCGGGATACGTCCCCTCGGCCGTGGTCACGCGTCGTCGCCCGATCCGCTGCACGGCCTCGCCGGTGCGGATCTCGACTCCGGCAGTGACGGCGAGGCGCTCGAGGGCCAGCACGAGCTCATAGATCCCACCGGCCGGGATCCAGACGCCGTCCTGTGCCATGATCGCCGGCATGCTCGCGTACAGCGCCGGAGTCCGGGTAGGGCTGACGCCCGCGTTGAGCGTGTGGATGGCGATGACCTCCCGCAGTCCGTCGGGTAGCCAGGACAGGCTGTCGAGGTAGCTGCGCGTCGTCAACCGCCGACCGTAGAGGCCGCCGAGCTTCGCGAGGGCGGGATAGGAGGCCGCGTCGAGCGGCCCGGTCGTCAGCAGTCGTGACACGTCCCCGCCGAGGACGCCGTGCTCCCCCGCGAAGCGCATCCAGGCCTCGTGCCACGGGTGCCCGGCAGGAACAGGCAGAGCACACTCCTGTCCCCGGAAGTAGTACGTGCCGACGTCCGGCAGCCGCTCGAGCCGGAGACCGGCGATGTCGGCTGCTGGGGCCGAACCCGAGGGACCGACGGCGTCGAGTCTCGTGAGCAGTTCCTGCCACACGGACGGGAACGTGAAGAGCGACGGGCCCGTGTCCATGCGCTGCCCGTCGACCTCGACGCGCCGACTCTTGCCACCCACGCGGTCGGAGGCCTCGAGCAGCGTGACGCCGTGTCCGGCGCGCCCGAGCAGCGCCGCTGCGGTGAGCCCCCCGATGCCGCCCCCGACCACGACGACGCGGCTCATCGGTGGAGACCCAGCGTCAGGCCGACGACGAGCTGGACACCGGCGACGGTGCCGGCGACGTAGGGGAACGCGATCGAGTAGCGGTAGAGCCGGTGTCCGGTCACGGGACGCGGGTCCCGGTACAGGCCTGCCAGGAGCCAGCCCGCGATCAGGGCGTTCACGACAGCGACCGGGATGTTCACGAGGGCGAAGCACACCGTGGAGATCGCCCACCAGGCGCCACTCCACGCCACGACTCCGCGGGGACCGAGCCGCACCGCCGTCGTCGTGATGCCCGCACCCCTGTCCTCGTCGATGTCCTGGACGGCGTCGTAGGTGTGCTTCGCGGCACTCCAGGCCATGAGACCGATCGCGGCCGCCCAGACCGGCTCGTCCCCGAGGGCGTAGGGCAGGAAGACGATCGGGAAGGCGTAGGCCGCATTGCTCACGGAATCCAGGTAGGGGCGCGCCTTGAACCGCAGCGGCGGAGCCGAGTAGAAGACGAAGACGAGGGCGTACAGCGCGATCCAGGCGAGCGCCGTCGGCGGCAGGGTGAGCGCGAACCAGGCCAGGAACGGCACATTCGTCACGAGCACCGCGATCCAGATGGCGCGCACTTCCGACGACCTGATCCTCGCGCCCTCGAGGGATCCCTTGCGCGGGTTCAGGGCGTCGGTGTCCTGGTCGAAGATGTCGTTGACCCCGTAGATCAGCAGGTTGAACGGCAACGTCAGCCAGAGGAGGAGAGCGAGGGCCTCCACCTGCCAGAAGGTCCCGGTCAGCCACATGCCGACGACGCCGGTGCCGAGGGTGTTGATCCAGAGGACCGGCCGGGAGATCGAGACCATGCGCAGCGCCGCTGGCGCAAAACCTGCCTGGGGCACTGCGGGCGTCCTCCTCGGACCTACGGGCGCACGACCGGCGGGACTGGTACCCGCGTGCGCCGGAGGTCCCAGCCTACGTCGTCGCACCGGTGTCGAACGCCCCGCCGGCAGGCTCGAGGAGCGGAAACCGATCCCCGCCGCCCGGCTGTGTCTAGAATCATAGTTGGGCCCGACGGTGTGCTCCTGAAGGACCACCCACCCCCTCGTCAAAGGAACTCCACCCCTCATGAAGATCGGAATCCTCACCAGCGGCGGCGACTGCCCCGGGCTGAACGCCGTCATCCGAGGCGCGGTGCTCAAGGGCATCAAGGTGCACGATCAGGAATTCGTCGGCTTCCGCGACGGGTGGCGCGGCGTCGTCGAGGGCGACATCATCGACCTCCCCCGCCACGCGGTCAGGGGCATCTCCAAGCAGGGCGGCACGATCCTCGGGACCTCACGGACCAATCCCTTCGAGGGCAAGGGCGGCGCCGAGGCGATCAGGGAGAACCTGGACCGGCTCGGCATCGATGCGATGATCGCCATCGGCGGAGAGGGCACTCTCGCCGCCGCCAAGCGGCTCACCGACCTCGGTCTCAAGATCGTCGGCGTCCCCAAGACGGTCGACAACGATCTCGACGCCACCGACTACACCTTCGGCTTCGACACCGCCGTCCAGATCGCCACCGAGGCGATCGACCGTCTCCGCACCACGGGTGAGTCCCACAGCCGTTGCATGATCGCCGAGGTGATGGGCCGTCACGTGGGCTGGATCGCCCTGCACGCGGGGATGGCATCCGGCGCGCACGCCATCCTGATCCCCGAGCAGCAGACCAGCATCGAGCAGATCACCGAGTGGGTGTCCACGGCCAATGCCCGAGGACGCGCGCCGCTCGTCGTCGTCGCCGAGGGCTTCGTGCCCTCCCACATGGAGCAGGCCCACTCCGAGCGCGGACTCGACACCTTCGGCCGGCCCCGGCTCGGTGGTATCGCCGACCAGTTGGCGCCCGAACTCGAGGCCCGCACCGGCATCGAGACCCGGGCCACGATCCTCGGGCACATCCAGCGGGGCGGAGTCCCGACGTCGTTCGACCGCGTGCTCGCCACGCGTCTGGGCATGGCCGCCGTGGATTCCGTCAAGGACGAGCTGTGGGGCACCATGGTGGCGCTCAACGGAACGGAGATCGCGCACGTGGGCTTCGAAGCGGCGCTCGGGAACCTCAAGCGGGTCCCGCAGCACCGGTACGACGAAGCCGCCATCCTCTTCGGCTGAGTACATGGACCTCGACCCCGGGACCACAGCGATCATCCAGCTCGCCTGGTCGCGACTGCTCGGACTCGATGACGGCGCGCTCGGGGACGGCGGGGCGGACCGCCTGTACAGCACGGACGACTCCGGATCCGTCCTGACCTTCGTGACGCTCTTCGGGCGAGAGATCCTCAGGGGGCCCGAGTGGGCAGTCGATGCCGCGCGAGACCTCTCGGGGACGGAACTGCGCAGCCACTCGACGCTGCTCACGCTGAGTCGGACGCACGGAGGTCGCGGCCTCGGAGAAGCGCAACTCTCCTTCTGCGACGCCCTGCCGCAGTTCGACGGACCGCCCGCCGTCATCTCCAGCGAGGCCGGGCTGGTTCGTGACCTGGAGCGCAGGTGCCCGCCGGACGACGTGGCCGAGGCCGGCCTCGGTCAGGTGGAGCAGCCGTTCGTGCTCGTGGACGACGCGGACTCCCCGGAGCCGACGCCACTGGCCGGTGCGGGATACGACGTCTGGGAGGGCATCCTGGCGCACGTCGCCGTCCTCACGCCGCCGGACGAGCGACGCAAGGGCTACGCGCAGCGCGTCGCCGCCGTCGCCGTCGAGGAGGCCATGGCCGCGGGGCTGGTTCCGCAGTGGCGGGCCCGGACGGACAACACCGCCTCCCAGCGGACTGCCCGCCGCGCGGGATTCGTCTTCGCCGGCACGCAGACCTCGGTGATCCTCGAGCGGTCCTGAGTCCGGACGAGAGTCCGCTCCACGCGTAAGGCGCGGTGGTCGAGGTGCTCGTCCACGCGCGGCAGTTCACCGTTCATCTGATGTTCTCCGCTCCCGCCACGCCTGTTCACGGGATGAGGGCACTGTTGGCCGTTGCACCAGAGCCGATAGGCGAGCTTTGCGACCACTTCTGCGCGAAGTCGGTGCAGGCCGTGTCGCTACTACGGAAACGAGATCCACCGTGTCGAAGTCCCACCTCATAGCTTTCTCCGCAACAGCGGCCCTTCTGCTGACCGGATGCGGAGGATCCGCCTCCGAGAGCGAGTCCGGTTCGACGGCGGGGGCGGGCGAGCCACTCGTCGTCTACACGAACTCGAATTCGGAGGGACGCGGGGAGTGGTTGCAGGAGAAGGCAGAAGCGGCCGGCTTCGAGATCGAGATCGTCGGAGCAGGTGGCGGCGACGCGACGAACAAGCTGATCGC
>JASLAA010000117.1 GCA_030147325.1 Arthrobacter sp.
AACGCGTCATACCCCCCGCCGTTCTCGATCACGAGATCGGCCTCCGACACCGAGAGCTTGTCCTGCACCGTCGCCTCGTACGAGTGCGGGTCCTGGCTCAGACTGTCCACGATCGCGGTGACCTCGACGTCCTCACCGCCCACCGCAGCAGCGATGTCGCCGTACACGTTGGTGGCCGTGACGATCCTGATCGCTCCGCTCTCCGGCGCACCGCCGGAACCTTCCGCCGTCGCTTCGGACCCGCCGTCTCCGCAGGCGGCGAGGCCGAGGACGGAGACCGCCAGGAGGGCCGGCAGGGCAAGACGGCGGGAAACGTGCATCGGGAACCTCGATCAGACTAATGAGAATTGTTTACGTTAGCTGAACGAGCATAACCGAAACGCGAATGGTTCGCATTCTTGGATCGGACCGCGGCCTCAGCCGACGGACGTCTCGGTACCGTTGACTCCCTCGCCCGAACGACGGGCTCCCTGGTTCTGCGTCGCATCCCTGATCTCGCCGATGAGCTGCTCGATCACGTCCTCGAGGAACAGGACACCGCGGGTCGAGCCGTCGGGGCCTAGCACGCGGGCGAGGTGGGACCCGGTCCGCTGCATCACGGTGAGGGCGTCCTCGATCTCGTCCTTCAGCGAGAGGTTCGCGAGTGTGCGGACCTTGTTCTCGGTGATCGGCCTGCGGTACATCGCCTGCGGCATGGACATGATGTCCTTCAGGTGCATGTACCCGGTCAGGTTCCCGGCGTCGTCGACCATCACGAAGCGGGAGAACCCGGTACGTCCGACAGCCCGCTCGAAGTCCTCCGGCGTCGCATCGGTGCGGACCGTGACGAGCTCCCCGAGCGGGACCATGGTCGTCTCCGCCGTCTGCCCGGAGAACTCGAGGGCTCCGGAGATGAGTCCCGACTCGTCGTCCACGAGTCCGCTCTTCGTGGATTCCTCCACGATCGACTGGACCTCCTCCAGGGTGTAGGTCGAGGACACCTCGTCCTTCGGCTCCACCTTCAGCGCGCGCAGGATGTGGTTCGCAGCCCAGTTGAGCGAGGAGATCACCGGATTCACCGCGCGGGCGATCATCACGAGGGGCGGTGCCAGCAGCAGGGCTGCCCGGTCGGCGACGGAGACGGAGATGTTCTTCGGCACCATCTCACCGAACGTCACATGGAGGAACGTCACCAGGATCAGTGCCAGGGCGAACGCCACACCGCCGGCCAGGCCCTCGGGGACGCCGACCGCCTCCAGCGGCACCTCCAGCAGGTGATGGATGGCCGGTTCCGCGACCTGGAGGATCAGGAGTGAACAGACCGTGATCCCGAGCTGTGCGCAGGCGAGCATCAGCGAGACATGCTCCATGGCCCAGATCGTGGTCTTCGCCCGCTTGGAGCCCGTATCGGCGAGCGGCTCGATCTGGCTGCGGCGCGCGGACATGATGGCGAACTCCGAGCCCACGAAGAAGGCATTGCCCATCAGGAGGATGACGAGCCAGACGATTCCTGCCCAGTCGCTCATCGGGTGCCCTTCCTCTCGGCGGCGGGGCCGGCGAGAACCGGTCCGTCCGCCTCCCGGGGGTCGGTCCCCTCGGGGAACGCCTGGTGTTCGGGGACGACGGCGTCGTCGGACGCGTCGTCGTTCTGTCCCGCTGAGGACGGGGCGGGGCGGAACTGCACGCGGTCTATGCGCCGCCCGTCCATGCGCTCGACGGTGAGGGTTCCCGCGGGCAGCCCCACCCGGTCACCCGGTTCCGCGATGCGGCCCAGCTCGGCCATCATGAACCCTGCCACGGTTTCGTAGCCCGCCTCGTCCGGGACCACGAGACCCGGTATCTGCACCGTGACCTCGTCAGGACGCATGAGTCCCGGGAAGAACCAGTCACCCGCAGCGCTCTGCAGGACACCAGGCTTCAATTTGTCGTGCTCGTCCGCGACCTCGCCGACGATCTCCTCGACCAGGTCCTCGAGCGTGGCCACCCCGGCAGTGCCTCCGTACTCGTCCAGCACGACGGCCAGTTGGAGGTTCGCCTCACGGAGCTCGCTGAGCAGTGAATCGAGATGCACCGTCTCGGGAACGCGAAGCACCTCGGTCATGATCGTCCCGGCGGGGAGGTCCGCGCGCTTGTGCCGGGGCACGGCCACGGCCTTCTTGACGTGCACGACGCCCCGGATGTCATCGGCGGATTCCCCGATCAGCGGGAAGCGCGAATACCCTGTCCGCCGCGCGGCTTCGACGACGTCGGCAACGGTCTGCTCCGAGTCGATGACCTCCATGCGGATACGCGGGGTCATGACATCGGCGGCCGTCTGCTCGGAGAAACTGAAGGTACGCGCCAGGAAGGTGGCGGTGCCCTGGTCGAGCGTTCCCATCTCGGCCGAGCGCCGCACCAGGGATGACAGCTCGGACGGCGTCCTCGCTCCGGAGATCTCCTCCTTGGCCTCCAGCCCGAAGATGTTGAGGATGCGGTTGGAGAAACCGTTCAGCACGATGATCGCCGGCTTGAAGACGGCTGTGAAGAGGAGCTGCGGGCGCGCGAGGGCCCTGCCCACCGCGAAGGGAAGGGCGATGCTCAGGTTCTTCGGGACGAGCTCTCCGATGAGCATGGAGAGCAGCGTCGCCAGGACCATGGCGATCACGATGGAGGTCGAAGCGACCAGCGCGTCCGACAGTCCCAGGGCGCCCAGCGGGGTCTCGAGGAGCTTTCCGACCGACGGCTCCATGACATAACCCGTCAGCAGGGTGGTCAGCGTGATGCCGAGCTGGCAGCTCGAGAGTTGGGTGGACAGCGATTTCAGGCAGCGCAGCAGGGGCTCGGCCTTGGTGTCGCCGCCGTCGACCGCGCGCTGGACGTAGGTCTGGTCGAGGGCGACGAGCGCGAACTCGACAGCGACGAAGAACCCCGTTCCGAGGACGAGGAGCAGACCGGCTCCGAGATAGATCCATTCCACCGCTACGTCCCCTCCCCGGTCAGGCCGAGGCGGCGATGCAGCGGTCCGCGTCTGAGGGGGTCCGCGGCGTCGGCCTGGAGGGCGGACTGATCCTGATCGGAGCCGACGTCGGCCGGACGTTCCGTCTCGGGCAGCGGATGGGCAAGAGGAGAGGGTACGCCGGCGACGAGCCGGCTCCCAGAAGGACTGTCCATAAGGCTTTCAGTTTACGGGTCCCGAAGCCGGCTGCCACCCTGATTCCCGCCGCCCTGCGCCCTTGCTTCGCTCAGGGCGCAATGCCCTACGGCCGGGCGGCCACTACCAGCTCTGCTGGAGCGGCCTGCCCTCCTCGTAGCCTGCCGCCGACTGCACGCCCACGAGCGCCTGCTCGCGGAACTCCGCGAGCGACGCCGCACCCGCATAGGTCATGGAACTGCGGACGCCCGCGGTGATCATGTCGAGCAGGTCCTCGACGCCGGGACGTGCCGGATCGAGGTACATCTTCGAGGTGGAGATGCCTTCCTCGAAGAGGCCCTTCCGCGCGCGGGCGAACACGTCGTCGCGCCGGGTCCGGTTCTGCACCGCGCGGGCCGAGGCCATGCCGAAACTCTCCTTGTAGCGGCGGCCGTTGCTGTCGGTCTGGAGGTCGCCCGGGCTCTCGTACGTCCCGGCGAACCAGGAACCGATCATCACCTGGCTGGCACCCGCGGCCAGCGCGAGGGCGACGTCGCGGGGGTAGCGCACCCCGCCGTCCGCCCACACGTGCGCTCCCAGCTCGGCTGCTGCCTGCGCACACTCGTGGACGGCCGAGAACTGGGGGCGCCCGACGGCCGTCATCATGCGGGTCGTGCACATCGCACCCGGCCCCACACCGACCTTGATGATGGATGCGCCCGCGGCCACGAGGTCACGGACGCCGTCGGCGCTGACCACGTTGCCCGCGACGATCGGCACCTTGGGATCGAGACCGCGCACGACGGCGAGTGCGTCGAGCATCTTGCGCTGGTGGCCATGGGCCGTGTCGACCACGAGCACGTCCACCCCTGCGTCCAGCAGGGCTGCCGCCTTCGCCTCGACGTCACCGTTGATGCCCACGGCGGCCGCGACCCGGAGCCTGCCGGCGGAGTCCAGCGCGGGATCGTAGATGGTGGAGCGCAGCGCACCGGTTCGGGTGATGACACCCTGCAGGACGCCGTCGCGCACCACCGGCGCCAGCGAGACGCGCGCGCCGTCGAGGTCCTCGAAGGCCTTCTGCAGGGCGGCCGCGGGATCGTCGTCGAAGAGCGATGCCTCGAAAGCGGCGGGCGCCGGACGCATCACGGATTCGAGCGAGGCGAAGCGGTCCACCTCCTCGCAGTCCGCGGCGTTGACGACGCCGACGCATGTCCCGCCGTCGTCGACGACGAGCACCGCACCATGGGCACGCTTGTGCATGAGATGCAGGGCATCGATCACGGTGTGGCCGGGCTGGAGCTTCAGGGGCGTCTCGAACACCGGGTGGCGATCCTTGACCCACGAGGTGACCTCGGCGATGACCTCGACGGGCACGTCCTGCGGCAGGACACCGATGCCGCCCCGCCTGGCGACGGTCTCCACCATCCGCCGACCCGTCACCGCCGTCATGTTGGCGACGACGAGCGGGATGGTGGTGCCCGTGCCGTCGTCCGAGGAGAGGTCGACGTCGAAGCGGGAGATGACCTCTGACGCGGACGGCACGAGGAAGACGTCCGAGTAGGTGAGGTCGGTGGTGGGTGGATTGATGAAGCGCATGGTTCTCCTGGGATCGACGACCAGTACTACGGCCGCAAGAAGTCTAGTGCGTGGCAGGGACCCGGCATATTCGGGGAGCCTGCGGACCGGTCGGACCCCGGCCCGGCGGGCGGCCTCAGCAGCGGCGTCCGGGACGGCCTCGCTGCTGGTTCCGCGCAGCAGGACGAGGAGCCCGGGGGCGGCGCACGGATCGACGACCCTGATTGGCCGTTCCCTACTCCTGTCACTACACTTGGACAGGGTCCAGACACGGCTTAGCGCTCATTCTGTCGCCCGCACCGCGCTCACGGCAACTTACGGAAGAGGCGTTACCAAGTGCCAGAACAGACCAGCCACCGTCTACCTGAAGAGTTCGGCGGAAACGAGTGGCTTGTTGACGAGCTGTACGAGCAGTTCCAGAAGGACCGCAACTCGGTCGACCGGAAGTGGTGGGACCTGTTCGATTCGTTCGATGCTGAGTCGAAGCCGGCAGAGAACGGCCGCCACGCCGCCGAGAAGCCTGTGGACCCGGCTTCCGCACCCGCGGACACCACGAGCCAAGCACCCGGTACTGCCCCTGTAGCCGGCACCACCCCTGACCCGCACCCCCCGACCAAGGAACTGCCGGTCGTCAGGTCGGAGTCAGCGGCACCCAAGGCCTCGGGCGAGAGTCCCGCCAGCACCCAGCAGAGCGGCAAGGCCCCGGTCGCGAAGGAGCCGGCGAAGAAGACCGAGGCCCCGAAGGAGGAGAAGCCCGCGACCAAGCCCATCCCCGCCCAGCTCCCCGCCTCGGCCCTCAACGGTGACATGGAGGAGAACCGGGTGAGTGTGCTCCGCGGACCGGCCAAGGCCATCGCCACGAACATGGAAGCCAGCCTGAGCGTGCCGACCGCGACCAGCGTGCG
>JASLAA010000166.1 GCA_030147325.1 Arthrobacter sp.
GGGTGCGGACGGCATAGTGCGAGCCGATGCAGGATGGCGCGAGGCCGTCCGAGTGCCCGAGTTGCACCGGGCCGTGGAACGTCGCTTCCCTGTGCAGCCGGCCGCGCGCCGACCAGGAGGATGCCGCGTTCGAATCGTTGATGCTCGGTGCTGCGACGTAGCCGATGGCGGGATCGGCGAAGGGGCGCATCATCTCGGCGAGATAGCCCGGCGCGGGGACGTGGTCGCAGTCGAGCTGGACGACGACGTCGTAGTCGCGGTATCCGTGGTTGTCGTAGAAGTACGCGACGTTGCCCTCCTTGCACTTGGTGCGGCGGGGCCAGGTCGCGCGGTGATAGTCATCGACCCCCTCGCGGGTGGAGAGCCGCACGCCGTTGTCCTCGCACCAGGCGCGGGTCTCGTCGGTCGGGGCCTCGTCACACAGCCAGACGTCGTAGGGACGGGGGTAGTCCTGCGCGAGCATCGCTTCCAGGGTCTGCCGTGCGACGGGCCACGGTTCGGAGGGGGCCTTGGTCACGAGCATGGCTGCGCGGAGGTCGGGGAGTTCGAGGTCCGGACGGATGCGCCGCAACCGGTTGACCAGCACCAGGAAGTAGGTCGGCAGGTACGAGAAGTAGAAGAGCAGCACCGAGTTCAGGATGAGTCCCAGCCACCCGACCCGGTGATCCGGTTGGAGCCACCAGTACCAGAACGACACGAAGGCGAGGCCCCAGGCGACGGTGAAGGCCCTGACCGTCCACGCGTCGGCACGGGAGAAAGCCGGAACGAAGGTCCCCGCGTCGGCCGTGCGCCGTGGCGCACGTGCTCCGGGCAGGAGGGGGCCTGCCGGTGTTAGTTCGATCGTGGGCTCAGCGTCGTCACCCGCGGGTGGCGTATCGGCCCGCACGTCGTGGGCTGCGGGGATGGTCGGTGTCCGCTCGCCCGTCATCCTCGGGTAGCGGCTTCCAACGCGGTGGCTGCCCTCGCGGCCTCGCCGTTCTGGAACCGCCACGTGTCGGCGCACATCTCGTCCAGGGTCCTGGTCGCCGTCCAGCCCAGCTCGTCGGCTGCGCGGCGAGGCGACGCCACGAGGCGCGGGACGTCCCCGGCCCTGCGTCCGACGACGGTGAAGGGGATGGTCACCCCCGTCGCGGCTTCGAAGGCACGGACGAGTTCCAGCACAGAGGTGCCACGGCCCGTTCCGAGGTTGTAGCGGCGGAAGCCGCTCGACGGCATGCGCTCCAGCGCCAGGCGGTGACCCTCCACGACGTCCTGCACGTGGATGTAGTCGCGGACCGCCGTCCCGTCGGGCGTCGGGTAGTCCTGCCCGAACACCTTCAGTTCCCGGTGCCGGCCCATGGCCAGTTGCGCCATGAACGGGAAGATGTTGGTGGGTGTGCCCTGCGGGTCCTCACCCAGTGTGCCGCTCGGGTGGGCTCCGGCGGGGTTGAAGTAGCGCAGGGCCGTGACCGACCAGTCGGGGAATCGGCGGCAGAGATCCTCGAGGATCAGTTCGCCCATCCATTTGCTGCGCGCATAGGGGTTGGTGGGTCGCGCCGGCGTCTCCTCCGTGATGAGCTGGTCCTCGGCGTCGCCGTAGATGGAGCAGGAGGAGGAGAAGATGAATCTCCTGACGCCCGTCTCGTGCGCAGCCTCCAGGAGTGCGGTCAGCCCGCTGACGTTGTTGCCGTAGTACTCCAGGGGGCGGTCCACGGAATCACCGACGGCCTTGTGCGCGGCGAAGTGCACCACGACGTCGACGCCGTACGTCCGCATCAGGTCCCCGAGTGCGTGCTGGTCCCGGACATCCACAGCGTGGAAGGAGAGTTCCCCGGGGCCCATGGCACGGACCCGCTCGATGGCGGTCAGGCTTCCGTTCACCAGGTTGTCGACGACGACGACGGTGTAGCCGTTGTCGAGGAGGTCCCGGCAGCAGTGGCTGCCGATGAAACCGGCTCCACCGGTCACCAGTGCGGTTTTTGTCATGAGTGTTCTCTCCCTGGCAAGCGTGGGTCGGCTGGGGGCGCCGTGAAATGGAGGGGCGGAGGGTCAGGCGGAGAGCGGTGCCATGGTGTCGGGCCCTGCGGAGGCCTGCTCCGTGCCCTCGAACTGTGCTCCCGCGAGAGCGAGTGCCGCCGCGGCTACCTCGTCCGGCTGCGTGCGGAAATAGGCGACGGTCCGGCGCACGCCCTCGTCGGTGGACACGGTCGGTGTCCAGCCGAGGTGCTGCACGGCCAGGCTGATGTCGGGGCATCTGCGCGTCGGGTCGTCCGTCGGCAACGGATGGAATTCGATGGCGGAGGTGGAGCCGGTTGCTGCGAGGACCATCTCGGCCAGTTCGATCATGGTCCGCTCGGTCGGATTTCCGAGGTTGATCGGACCGCGGGCCCGGGAGTCGATCATGGTGATCAGCCCGCGGACGAGGTCGTCCACGTAGCAGAAGGACCGGGTCTGGCTTCCGTCTCCGTAGATGGTCAGCGGATCCCCGTTGAGGGCCTGCGCTATGAAGCTGGACACCACGCGGCCGTCGTCGGCCC
>JASLAA010000190.1 GCA_030147325.1 Arthrobacter sp.
GTCCGGCCGTGTCGGTCTCACCCGCGGCCACGGGTGGTACGCCCGCCGTCGCCGGGGGTTCCGCCGGGACCGTCCAGGGCGCGGGAGGCGAGGGCGTCGGTTCATCCGACGACGCCGCCGCCGACGAAGTGGCGTCGTCGCACCCGTCGCATGGTCGGCACAGCGCCGGCCCGGTGGAGATCCTCCCGGTCGATGCCGACACCGACGACGTGACCCGGGCGCGAGCCGACCGCTAGGCCGACCTCCCGTCGTCCAGGGGAAGCGGACGGGGTGCGGGCCGTTCCCCGGCCCGTCGCTGGAGGACCGGCTCCCGCCAGGAACCCGCGTTCCACCGATGCGGCTCAACCCTCCGGGAAGTCATGCGGGGTGAGCGTCCTGGCAGCATCCGCGCGGAGCCGGATTTGCCGGGTGCGTCCGCGATAGGCCACCGTCACCTCGGCCGGACCGCTCCGGGACGTGAGGGTGGCCGAGCGTAGTTCGTGCTCGCTCCAGTGGAGATCCACGATCACGCCGGGCCGGGCGACGAGGCCCCGGACACTGCCCTCACCGAACTCGGGCGGAAGGGCGGGAAGCAGGGTGATCCGCCCGTCATGGCTCTGGAGGAGCGCCTCGGACAGGGCAGCGACGAAGCCCAGGTTGCCGTCGATCTGGAAGGGCGGATGGGCGGCGAACAGGTTGGGGTACAAACCGCCGGCGAAGGGTCCCTCGACGCTGCCCGCCGGGCGGAACACGAGGCGCAGGAGGTCGGAGACCTTGTCGGGACGCCCCAGACGGGCCCACAGTGCCAGCTTCCACGCCAGCGACCATCCGGTCGAGTCGTCCCCGCGGCCCAGGAGTGTCCGGGCAGCAGCGGAGCGATGCTCGTCGTCGTACCGCGCTGCCCCGGGGTAGAGCGAGTACAGATGGCTCAGGTGCCGGTGCTGGGGATCGACGGCGGGCGCATCGTCCTCCCACTCGAGGAGGGTGCCACCCGCACCGAGGGCAGGCAGCGTCGGCAGGAAGGTGATCCGGGCCGACACCTCCTGCGCCACCGGATCGGAGGAGTACCCCAGCGCGGCAGCGGTCTCGAGCACCGCCTCGAACAGCTCGCGGAGCAGGGAGAGGTCCATCGTGCTCGAGGTGCCGAGCGATGCCGGCTCGCCGTCGGGGGTCAGGAACCGGTTCTCCGGCGACGTGGACGGCCGGGTGCCCCAGGTGACGTCCCGTTGCGCCTCCCACGGATGCCGGCCGCGGAGTTCGACCATCCAGTCGAGGGCGAACTCCGCCGCCCCGCGCAGGATCGGCCAGGCCCGCTGCAGGAAGGCCTGGTCGCCGAAGCGTATCCGTTCGGTCAGATGGCGGACCAGCCATGGTCCTCCCATCGGCCAAAAGGCCCACGACGGGTCGCCGTGGCCACCGCCCACCGGCGAGCTGTAGGCCCAGGCATCCGTGTTGTGGTGCACCACCCACCCGCGGGCGCCGTAGAGGCGCTGCGCGGTTTCCCTGCCCGCCGTGGCGAGGGCCTCGATGAAGTCCAGGAGGGGCTCCGCAGTCTCCGGCAGGTGCGCCACGTCCGCAGCCCAGTAGTTCATCTGCAGGTTGATGTTGGCGGTGTAGTTCGAACTCCAGGGCGGCTGCATGCTGTCGTTCCAGATGCCCTGCAGCGTGGCCGGGAGGCCGCCGGGCCTCGATGACGAGATGAGCAGGTACCGCCCGTAGTCGAAGAGGAGGGCAGCCAGCGACGGGTCGGCGGCGAGGGGCCCGTCCGGATGGAGCGCGGCCACCGCCAGCCGCCTGTCCGTCGCCACGGTCGCGTCCTGCGGACCGAGATCGATGCGGACCCGGTCCTTCAACTGCCGGTAGTCGTGGACGTGCTCGGCGAGGACGGCCTCGGAGCCGGCAGCGACGGCGGCCTCGATGCGTGCCGTGGCCCCGGCAGCAGCATCCGCAGCGGTGCCGACCGGCGCCAGGAGGGGGGACCGATAGGTGGTGGCAGTGGCCGCGAAGACGACGAGACGTGATCCTCCGCCGGGTGCGCGCTCGCGCACCACCCGCGTGACGATCGCGGCCTCCAGGCTCGACTCCGGCTCATCACTCCAGGTGACCGGCGGGTAGGTGGGCTCGTGGCCCGGAGCGACGTCGGCGGGCAGGCGGAGGAGCAGTGCCCCGTCCGGACGTCCGACCACGCGCAGCGGGCTGGTCAGCGAGACCCGGACCGTGGCGTCCGCTCCGACGCCGTCGACGACGTGCATGAGGACCCCGTGCGGAGGGGACACCACCGTGCGCTGCACCGTGCCGCCGCAGCGCACCCTGTGGACGGCATCGTCCAGGTCCAGGATGCGTTCGTAGGGCGCATCGGGTGGAACCTCCGGAAGGCCGTGGAGGGTCAGCGTGCCGAGCGGCAGGAAGGCCTGGGTGTAGTCGGACTGCAGGGCGGTGATGCGGCTCTCCGCCTCGACGGGCCGTCCCGCCGCGATGAGCCGGCGGGCGTCGTCCACCAGCAGATGCGCGCCGGCTGCGTCCGGGCGGCGCTGCCGCTGTTCGCTGTGCACCCCTCCGGACCAGGCCGTCTCGTCGTTGAGATCGAAGCGGGGCCGGGAGGGATCGGCCCAGCACATGGCCCCCAGCGCTCCATTGCCGAGGGGGAGTGCTTCGAGCCAGGTCGTGGCGGGCGCCTCGTAGGACAGGATCGCCATGACCTAGGACCCGCCCCCGCCGGTCCCCGGGTTCTGCGGGGCCGGACAGGCCCCCGCGACGACGCACCGACAATATGTGGTTCGGTCCAACAAAAGATCAGCGCAATGGTAGAACAGTCGCATGGCGACCACCGACCTTCCCCTCGACGTTCTTCGCTCCTACGCCCCCGATGTCCAGGAGCCCGACGACTTCGACGCATTCTGGGCCTCCACCCTCGCGGAGTCCCGGCAGGCGGATACGGGCTTCACGCTTGAGCCGGCGGACACCCCGATCACAGGCATCAGGATCGACGACCTCACCTTCTCCGGATTCGGTGGTGAGCCGATCAGGGCGTGGGTCATGAGACCCGCGGGAGCCACCGGCCCGCTTCCCACCATCGTGGAGTTCCAGGGTTACAACGGCGGACGTGGAATAGCCGGAGAGCGGCTGCAGTGGGCAGCGAGCGGTTACGCGCACGTCTTCATGGACACACGCGGGCAGGGCAGCGGGTGGGGCGGGGGAGGAGAGACCCCCGATCCCCATGGCTCGGGCCCCGCCGTCGCCGGTTTCATGACCCGGGGCATCCACGCCCCCGCCGACTACTACTACCGCCGGCTGTTCACCGACGCCGTCCGTCTGGTCGATCTGGTCCGGAGCCTCGACTTCGTCGACGCCACCCGGATCGTGCTGACCGGCGGGAGCCAGGGCGGCGGCATCGCGCTCGCAGCCGGGGCCCTGGCGGACGGGGTGAGGGCCGTCATGCCCGATGTGCCGTTCCTGTGCCACTTCCGCCGCGCTGTCGAGGCGACGGCCGAGGAACCCTTCACGGAGATCACCCGCTACCTCTCCGTGCACCGGGGCGCCGAGGCCCGGACCTTCGAGACCCTGAGCTACTTCGACGGGGTGAACTTCGCTCGTCGCATCAGCGCCCCGGCGTACTTCTCCGTCGCCCTGATGGACGGCATCGTGCTGCCGTCCACCGTCTTCGCCGCCTACAACCAGCTGCAGAGCCGCGACAAGTCCATCGAGGTGTACGCCTACAACGGGCACGAGGGTGGGCAGTTCCTCCAGTGGACGCGCCAGGCGGTCTGGCTGCAGCGGCTCCTCGGCTGAGCGCAGGCCGGTCCCCGGTCCCGCCGCCGGCCGGAGCGACGGCGGCGGGGCTTCCCGCGCGCCGACCCACGCCCTGGTCGGCGGGAGTAGCCGGTGGAGCCCACGGCCCCCCGAGACCGGCATCACTCGATCATCAGCCGCGAGACCGCGAGATCCCCCGACAGGTCCAGCCGGAAGCTGGTCGCGCCCTGCACCCTCGAGGTGTCCAGGGGAATGCGGAGTCGGCCCGTGAAACCTTCGGCTACCGTGACCGCGCCGACGGTGTTCCAGGTGTCGCACGCTCCCGGCACCTGCACCCTGACGCCCCGCACCCCGCCGGCATCCGGCCCGGTGGTGGACACGACGTCGAGCACCGCGGCACCGTCCGCCGTCGCCGGATACCCCTGCCACCCGTGGTACACCGCGCGGCCCGGGTGCTCCCGCGCAGCAGGGGCGATGGCCGTTCCCGTGAGGAGGAACTCGGGCACGAGGGAGAGGCCGCTGCAGGCGTCGAAGTTCTCGGCGCGGAACCACTGGCCGGTGGTGCGTGTCCGGGCCGCCTCCCCGCCCAGCTCGAGGGTGACCGAGAGCGGGAGGTCCTCGGCCGAGGCGCCCACGAGGAGGGTGTAGGTGCCCGGCTCCACCACCATCCTCTCCGCCACGACGCTGTAGGTCGCGAGGCGCTCGAGCGGGACGGTGAGCACCACCTCGACCGTCTTCCCGGCGGGCACGGTGACGCGCTGATGGCCCACCAGGAGGCGCCGGGGGAATCCGACCGCATGCCCGGGGGCCGAGGCGTAGGCCTGGACGAGTTCGGAGGCGGGACGCTGCCCGTCGTTGTGTACCTCGACGGTGAGCCGGGCGGAACCCGGATCATCGGGGCCGTCACCCCGGACCTCGTCGAGCCGGACCGTGCTGTAGCGGACGCTGCCGTACGTCAGCCCGTGGCCCAGCGGGAAGAGTGGCTCGGCGCTGCTGTAGAGGTAGGTGGAGCGCGAGGTGATGATGTCGTAGTCCAGGATGTCGGCCAGATCCTGGTCCCCTCGGTACCAGGTCTGGGGCAACCTGCCACTCGGCTCCGTAGCCCCGCTCAGGACATCCGCCAGCCCGGTGCCGAGCTCCTGGCCGCCGTGGCTGGTCCAGACGATGGCGGGCATGTCGGCCAGCTCGCCGAGGGCATACGGGTAGGACGAGACGATCACCAGCACGGTGCGCGGATTGGCCTCCCGCACCACACGCACGAGCTCCTGGTCCGCTTGGGGGAGGTCCAGGGTCGTACGGTCGAGCGTCTCCCGGCCGCCGAGGTGGGGATCGTTGCCGACCACCACGAAGGCGGTGTCGGCCTGCCGGGCAGCCTTCGCGGCGGCTTCGTGGCCGGAGGTGATGGTCCGCACGGCGAAGCGGTCGGCGGTCGCGGCATCCGGGACCAGGGCGGCGCTCCTCGTGCCGGTCTCGACCCGCACCCACGTCCCGGTGCCGACGTGCTGGAGGGCCATGGTCCCGTCGGCCGCCACAACGGTACGGAACGATTCCTGGACCACCCAGCCCCCGACCCGCTCGGCCGTCGCACTCAGGTAGCCGTCCCCCGGAGCGGTGATGAATGCACCGCTGTGCGTCGACCGCAGGGTGAGTTCGCCGCCCCAGTCCTTGAGGGCGAAGGTCCCGGCGGCGCCCGGGAAGGAGCCGTCCACGGTCAGCACCCCGGACTCGGACGCGTGGAGGTATCCACCCGTCCTGACACACCGCAGGGCGACGGCGTCCGTCCCCTCCTCGACGACGACGTCGGTGGCCGCGACGTCGTCGTAGTGGCGTGCCAGCCCTTCGGCGATGCTCACTTCGTGCTGCAGCGTGCCGCTGTACCAGTCGCTGAGCACGTGGGAGCCGAGTGTCCCGATCACGGCGATGGTTCCCGGTGCGGGACCGAGCGGCAGGAGCGCGGCGGGGCTCTCGTTGCGAAGGACGACCACGGACTTCGCCGCGGCCTCCCGAGCGAGCTCCACGTGGGCGGGAGCACCGATCTCCTCAGGGCCGATGGATGCGTAGGGGTCCCGGTCAGGCGTGAATTCGCCCGTCCTCGCGCGCAGGGTGAGGAGGCGCAGCACCGCGCGGTCGACGTCGGCCTCGTCGATGAGTCCGCGGTCCATCGCCTCCGTCAGGAAGGAGACCGACGGGGCCGAGTCCTCGCCGTCGTCGGTGAAGCTGTCCACGCCGGCACGCAGTGCTGCCGCGTAGGCGGTCGGGCCGTCGGGGAAGTACTTCTCGGCGCGGAACAGCGAGCCCGGGGCTCCGGCATCGCTCACGATCGCGAGGTCCGCGCCGTTCCGCCAGCGGCGCAGGTGCGTCCGCACGAGGTCCGACACGTGCGCGGGCCTGCCGTTCACCAGGTTGTAGGACAGCATGACCGCCCCTACCACCCCGTCCTCGACCTGGGCGCGGTACGCAGGGAGCTCGTACTCGTGGAGCACACGCGGGCTCAGGTTGCTCGAGGTCACATTGCGGTCCACCTCGTTGTTGTAGCCCAGGAAGTGCTTGAGCGTCGGGACCGTGAGCCAGACCGCAGGGTCGTGGCCCTTCAGGCCCCGGCAGTAGGCACCGGCCAGGTGGGCGGTCAGGTGCGGGTCCTCGGAGAACCCCTCCTCGTTACGTCCCCACAGCGGATGGCGCAGCGGGTTCACCACGGGCGCCCACACGTTCAGGTCGACCGCCGCGCCCTCGGCCTGCTTGGCCCGGAGCTCGCGGCCGGTGGCGGCACCGAGGCGTTCGATCAGCTCGGTGTCCCAGGTCGCCGCCATGCCCACCGGCTGGGGGAAGACCGTGGCGCGTCCCAGCCAGGCGACACCGTGGGCAGCCTCCGCGCCGGTGTGGAACGCTGCGAGGCCCAGGTCCGGCAGGGCCGGCGTGTGCTGGTGCAGCATGGCGATCTTCTGGGCCGACGAGAGCGACGCGAGGATCTCGCGGGGTAGGTCCTCGACGGCCGAACGCGCGTCGCCGTCCTCGACGGTAGCCATCGGTGCGGGGTGAACTGGGGTACCAGGCACGGGGTCCTCTCGCAGGAGTGTCGAATCGGTTGAACGGCAGGCAGCTGGCCGCCCGATGATTCCCCACTGTGAGACACGACACATTCGCCTCTTGTGGGGCGGGTGCCCTTAGCCTACGCTGAACTCAATCGAAACGCTTCGACGATTCGTCGAAAACCACGTCATTCGTGACTCACACAAAGGAGTGCTGATCATGTTCGGTTCACAGAACGGTTCCTCGAGGGATCGCTCCCGTATCGCATCCATGTCCCCTGCATCGCCGGCGGGGTCCGGGGTCAACCGACGCTCGTTCCTCGGGATGCTCAGCGGCGCCGTCATCCTGGCGGCCGTGCCGACAGCCCTGACGGCCTGCTCGGGGGCCTCGGCACCTCAACCCACGACGGCGGGGGGCCTGACGGAGACCCTCGACAGGATCGTCCCCACGTACAAGCCGCTCGAGCTCGTGACCCCGGACATCGCGCCCGTGAACGGGTCCACTCCCGGATTCACCTCCATCCCCGAGCTCGTCAAGTCCGTCACCGGGACGCCCGGCAGCGGTGGGACGTACACGGCCATGACCCCGGCCTGGTGGGCGGTGCCGCCGGGACCACCCCGGAACACCTACTACACGACGGTCAACGAGCAGCTCGGTGCGACCATCAACTTCCAGGTCAACGACGGCAACGCCTACGCGGACAAGGTCCAGACGGTCCTGGCCTCGCCGAAGGACGTGCCGGACTGGATGGTGATCCCCGGATGGAACCTCCCTCCCCGCTTCGGTCAGGCTGCGGCCGGGATCTTCCAGGACCTCTCCGAGTTCATCGCCGGCGACAAGGTGCTCAAGTACCCGAACCTCGCCAACATCCCGACGGCGGCCTGGAAGATGGGCTGCTTCGAAGGCGGGCTCTACGGCCTTCCCTACCCGGGCGCCCTCATCTCGGATGCCATCTTCTACCGCGCCGACATCTTCGAGGATCTCGGTATCGAACCGCCCACCTCCGCGGAGGAGTACCGCGCGGTGGCCAAGGAGCTCACGGACGAGTCGAAGAACCGGTGGGGTTCGGAGGATGTCTGGAACGGCGCACAGATCATGCACGCCGTCGTACCGAAGTGGAAGAAGGAGGGCGACACCCTCAAGCACCGCTTCGAGACGGAGGAGTACCGGGCCGCCCTGGAATGGACGGCGAAGCTCTTCGCGGACGGCTCCGTCCATCCCGACGCCGTTGCCGGCAACGCCCAGCAGGCCAAGCCGCGCTTCGAATCCGGGGCCACGCTCATGACAACGGACGGAACGGGATCGTGGCACGAGGCCCTGGCCCGGACGCTGCCCTCCAACCCGCGCTTCAACATGCAGCCGCTGGACTACTTCGCCCCCGATGGCGGAGATCCCACCCTCTTCCGTGCGCAGCCGGCCGCGATCTTCAGCTTCATCAAGAAGGCCAGTCCCGAGAAGGTCGAGGAGATGCTGGCCCTGGCGAACTTCATGGCCGCACCCTTCGGCACCGAGGAGAACGCACTGATCGTCAACGGGGTCGAGGGGACCCACTACGAGCGCGACGGGCAGGGCGTGCCGAGCGCGACGACCAAGGGGTCGGAGGAAGTCACCAGTACCTATGCGTTCCTGGTCAGCGGTCCGATCGTCAATTCGATGGTGCAGTACCCGGGACTGGTGAAGGCGCAGTCCGAATGGGAGGCACGGCAGGCTCCGCACGTCGTCGAGGACGTCTTCTTCGGCATGCAGATCCAGGAACCCTCGAAGTTCGCGTCCCTGGGCACGCCCTTCGACGATCTGGCGAAGGACATCATCCGCGGCCGCAGGACCATGGGGGATCTCGATGCCGAGGTGTCCTCCTGGAAGAGCAAGGGCGGCGACGAACTGAGGGACTTCTACGCCGAGTTCCTGGCGTAGGAGAACGGCCATGGCCACCGGAATCGAACGCAAGTACGTCGCCCCCAGGGCCGACGCCGGCTCTGTCGCCACCGCGCCGGGCACGGGCGGGGATGCGGCTCCGCCGCAGGGAAGGGTCAGCACCGGCCGCGGTGCCGTGCCGGCGGCACCGCGGCCCCGCGCGAAGCTGGGATTGCGCTTCAGGCGCGACCGCTCCCTGGTCCTCATGACCCTCCCGGCAGTAGTGCTCCTCGCCGTCTTCGCCTATGTGCCGATGCTCGGGAACGTCGTGGCCTTCCAGGACTATTCGCCCTACGTCGGTATCTCCGCCAGCCCCTTCGTGGGATTCGACAACTTCGCCCGCGTGCTGGCGGACCCCGATTTCTGGCATGCCGTCCGGAACACCCTGGTGATCACCGCGTTCCAGTTGGCGTTCTTCTTCCCCATCCCCATCGCGCTCGCCATGCTGCTCAATTCCCTGATCAGTTCCCGCCTGCGCGCAGCCGTCCAGGCCGTGGTGTACCTGCCGCACTTCTTCTCGTGGGTCCTGGTGGTGTCGGTGTTCCAGCAGATCTTCGGCGGGGCCGGGCTCCTCAACCAGTCACTGCGCGCCAACGGCTGGCAGGCGGTGGACATCATGACCAATCCGGACACCTTCCTGTTCCTGCTGACCTCCCAGGCCGTCTGGAAGGACGCAGGCTGGGGGATCATCGTCTTCCTCGCGGCCCTCAGCGCGATCGACCCGGCGCAGTACGAGGCAGCCGCCGTCGACGGCGCAGGGCGCTGGAAGCGCATGTGGCACGTCACGCTCCCCGGTCTGCGGAGCGTGATCGTCCTCCTGCTGATCCTGCGGTTGGGGGATTCACTGACGGTCGGTTTCGAGCAGATGATCCTGCAGCGGGACGCCGTGGGCGTCGAGGCATCGGAGGTCCTGGACACCTTCGTCTACTACACCGGCGTGCAGAACGGCGACTGGAGCTACGGTGCCGCCGCCGGACTCATCAAGGGTCTCGTGAGCCTGGCACTGATCCTCGCGGCCAACAAGATCGCGCACATCTTCGGAGAGAACGGGGTGTACTCCAAATGACCAGTCTCATCAGCAGGATCAAGGGGCCGTGTTCCTCGGCCCCT
>JASLAA010000282.1 GCA_030147325.1 Arthrobacter sp.
GGCGTACTCCTGCCGATCGCCGCGTCGTCGTCGTCGGTGGCGGGCCGGCCGCGCACCGCTTCGTCGAGGCGCTCTGGCGGCGGGGTACCGATGGCCTCCACGTCACCGTGCTGACGGAGGAGCTGTACGCCCCCTACGACCGCGTGGCGCTGAGCACTGCCCTCACGGGCGAGGTGGACCTCAGCCTCGGAGAGCAGCTCATGTGGCGGGAGCCGGCCATCAGGCTCGTCACGGGCGAGCAGGCCGTCAAGCTGGACCTCGCCGCGCGCTGCGTCGTCGGCGCCTCGGGTGAGCGCTACGCGTACGACGACGTCGTGCTCGCCACCGGGTCCGACGCCGTCCGGCTGCCCCTCCCGGGTGGCGAGCACGCCGCGGTGTACCGGACGCTCGACGACGTGCAGTGGCTACGGACGGAGACCGCACGCCTGGCGGCCGGTCTCGGCCGGGCGCCCCGGGCGGTCGTGATCGGCGGCGGGCTCCTCGGCCTCGAGGCAGCCGGCGGACTCCAGGTCCTCGGTGCCGAATCGACCGTCGTCAATCGGGCGGGCTGGCTGATGAACGCGCAACTCGACCAGGGCGCCGGCCAGGCGCTCGGTCGGCTCATCGCAGCGAAAGGGCTCGGGATCCGCTGCGGCGGCGCACCCACCTCCATCACCACCGACGACGACGGCCGTGTCACCGGCGTGGCACTGAGCGATGGAGGCGTGCTGCCGGCGGACCTCGTGGTGTTCGCCGTCGGTATCCGGCCGCGGGACGAACTGGCGCGCGACGCCGGGCTGGAGGTGGCACCGCGCGGCGGCGTGGTCATCGGTCCGGGCTGCGAGACGGACATGCCGGGAGTATGGGCGATCGGCGAGGTGGCGAGCTACGAGGGGGTCAGCATGGGTCTCGTGGCTCCCGCCAACGCCATGGCGGAGGTCTGCGCCGACGGCATCCTCGGTGGCGTCTCCACCTTCCCCGGTTTCGACACCGCGACGAAGCTCAAGCTCTCCGGCGTCGAGGTGGCCAGCTTCGGTGACGCGCTCGCGGACGCGGAGGGCAGCCTCGAGATCGTCTACGCAGACCCGGCCAGAGGCCTCTACCAGAAGCTCGTGGTCACCGACGATGCGAAGACGCTGCTCGGCGGGATCTTCGTCGGGGACGCCGCACCCTACTCGGCGCTGCGACCCCTGCTCGGCCGTGAGTTGCCCGCGGAACCGGGCGCCTACCTCTCCTCGGCCGGGGGAGGAGAGGCGCCGCCGTCGGAGCTGCCCGACGACGTCATCCTCTGCTCGTGCAACAACGTCACGGCCGGCGCCTGCCGGTCCGCGGTGCACGGGCTGGACGCAGGCGGAGCCCCGGCGGAGCCGGCGCTCGACATGCCGACGCTGAAGGCGTGCTCCCGTGCGGGGACGCAGTGCGGATCCTGCGTCCCGATGCTCAAGAAGCTGCTCGACAGCGAACTCACGAAGGCCGGCCGCACCGTCTCGAAAGGCATCTGCGAGCACTTCGCGATGTCGCGGCCCGAACTGTTCGAGGCGATCCAGGCCCTGGACCTCGACTCGTTCAAGGACATCATCCGCCGCTTCGGAGCCTCGGAGGAGGCGAAGGCCGGTCACGGCTGCGACATCTGCAAGCCGGCCATCGGTTCCATCCTGGCGACGCAACGAGGCGAGTACGTGCTCGACGGCGGCCGCGGCAGCCTGCAGGACACGAACGACCGGGCGCTGGCCAACATGCAGCGCAACGGCACGTACTCCGTGGTGCCGCGCATCCCGGGCGGGGAGATCACCCCGCAGAAACTGGCGGTCATCGCCCAGGTCGCCGAGCAGTTCGGACTCTACGTCAAGCTGACCGGCGCGCTCCGGATCGACCTCTTCGGGGCGCGGCTGGAGCAGCTGCCCGAGATCTGGAAGATCCTCGTCGAGGCCGGCTTCGAGTCCGGTCAGGCCTACGGCAAGGCGCTCCGGAACGTGAAGTCCTGCGTCGGCTCCACCTGGTGCAGGTTCGGCGTCCAGGACTCCGTGGCGATGGCCATCGACCTCGAGCTGCGGTACCGCGGGTTGCGCGCGCCGCACAAGTTCAAGATGGGCGTCTCCGGGTGCGCCCGGGAGTGCGCCGAGGCGCGCAGCAAGGACGTGGGGGTCATCGCGACGGACCAGGGCTGGAACCTGTACGTCGGAGGCACTGGCGGCTTCCAGCCCGCCCACGCTCAGCTCCTCGCCCAGGACCTCGACGGTGAGACCCTGATCCGCTACATCGACAGGTACCTCATGTACTACATCAGGACGGCCGACCGGATGCAGCGCACGGCGCGCTGGATGGACGACCTCGACGGCGGCCTCGAGCACGTGCGCGACGTGGTCATCAACGACTCCCTCGGTATCGCGGAAGATCTGGAGGCCGCCATGGAACGGCACGTCGAACACTACGAGGACGAATGGGCGGCGACCCTCAAGGATCCGGACAGGCTCCGCCGGTTCCGATCCTTCGTCAACGCCCCCGATGCGGCCGACCAGTCGATCGTGCTCGTCGAGGAACGCGGGCAGCGCCGCCCGGCCACGCCCGCCGAGATCGACGCGATGGCCGGGCGCACCAGCCTCGGAACGGCCATCCCCGTCCGCTCCGCAACCACCACGTCGGAGGGCTGAACCGTGCACCTCGACCTCGATCTGTCAGGACGCCGTGTGCTCGTCATCGGTCCGGAGCAGGCGGCGCGCAGGGTCATCGCCCGGTACCGTGCGGACGGCGCCCTTTTGGAGCGCCGTGACACCGCCTATTCCTGCACTGTCGGTGCGCTCGACGGGGCGGCTCTGGTGGTCATCGTCGGGCCTACACCCCGTGCCGCGACGATACTGGGACCCGGTGCGGAGCAGGCTGCAGACGGTGCCGTAGCACCGGCCACCGGCTTGGGGCAGGAGTGCGCGGAGGACCGTGCAGCCGACAGGTTGCGCGCTCGCTGCCGCCGCTCGGGGGTCCTCCTGGCCGTCGAACCGGGGGCCCCGGAGACCGGCTCCGTGACCCTGGTGGGCGGAGGGCCGGGGTCGCTCGGGCTCCTTACGCTGGATGCTGCCGCGGCACTTCGGGACGCCGACGTCGTGCTGTACGACCGCCTCGCACCGACGGAATCCCTGGCCCGACTCGCGCCGGCGGCGGAGCTCGTCGACGTCGGAAAGCTGCCCGGACACCACCGCGTGCCCCAGGCCGGGATCAACGCGCTCCTGGTCGAGCACGCCCTGGCGGGTCGCCACGTGGTCCGGTTCAAGGGCGGGGACCCCTTCGTCTTCGGTCGCGGAAGCGAGGAGCTCGCGGCGTGCCTCACGGCACGCGTTGCGTGCCGTGTGGTGCCGGGGGTCAGCTCAGCGATCTCCGTCCCGGCCGCCGCGGGCATCCCCGTGACCCACCGCGGTGTGAGCCATATGTTCACCGTGGTCTCCGGCCACGCTCCGCTCACGGACGAGGAGCACCACCACCTCGCCGGCCTCGGGGGGAC
>JASLAA010000289.1 GCA_030147325.1 Arthrobacter sp.
CTCGGTTCCCTCATCGCGGCGCTGGCCGCCGCCGTCCTGCTGCGCATGCGCAACAAGCGATACCGGGAGATCGAGGAGCGCGAGAAGATCGACGCGGACAACGACGGCATACCCGACGTCTTCGAGGAACGCTAGGCGGCGGTCCGGGCGCGGCGCCAGAGCCAGGACAGCGTCAGGACGCCCGCGCTCCGGCGGAAGCCGCTCCGGCCGGACAGCGCCTCCAGGACGGCCCACACGGCGAGGCAGGCCGAGCTGGCCAGGCGCAGGCGCTCGCGGTTCTTCTCCTCCAGCGCCATGAAGGAGGCCGAGCCGAGCAGTGCCCAGCCGAGGATGGGGGCGTTGGGTCTCTGGGCGATGGTCTGGCGGCCGAGGCTGTCCGTGAGGAATCCCATCATGCGCCTTTCTTCTTGGCGGATCCGGAGTCCTTCTTGGACTCCGCCTTCTTCTCGCGGTTCTTCTCGACGCTCCGGCGCAGGGCCTCCATGAGGTCCAGCACGTTGTCGCCGTCGTCCTCGTCCTTCTCCGCGCCGAAGGTCTCCTCGGTGTCGATCGTGTCACCCTTCTCGATCTTCGCGTCGATGAGCGTGCGCAGCTGCACCTGGTACTCGTCCGTGAAGTTCTCGGGGTCGAAGTCGGTCGAGAAGGAATCGACGAGCGCCGCTGACATCTCCTTCTCCTTGGCGGAGATGCGCACCTTCTCCTCGAGGGCGGGGAAGGATGCCTCCCGGACCTCGTCGTCCCACAGCAGGGTCTGCAGCATCAGGACCTCCCCGCGGACCCGGAGGGCGGCGAGCCGGCTCTTCTGGCGCAGGGAGAACTGCACGATCGCCGTGCGGTCGGTCTCCTGCAGGGTCCGGCGGAGCAGGACGTAGGCCTTCGTCGAGGTGCTGTCGGGCTCGAGGAAGTAGGCGCGGTCGTACATGATCGGGTCGATCTGATCGCTCGGGACGAATTCCACCACCTCGATCTCCCGGCTCTTCTCGACCGGGAGGGAGGCGATGTCCTCGTCCGTGAGCACCACGGTGTGTTCGCCGTCGTCGTAGGCCTTGTCGATGTGCTTGAAGTCCACGATCTCGCCACAGATCTCGCACCGCCGCTGGTAGCGGATCCGGCCACCGTCCTTGTCGTGCACCTGGTGGAGTGAGATGTCGTGGTCCTCCGTGGCGCTGTAGACCTTCACCGGCACGTTGACCAGGCCGAATGCGACTGCGCCCTTCCAGATGGCTCTCATGGGTCAAGTGAACACCAAGCAGGCTTAGTGGGCCAGAGCGGGCCGGCCACCCACCCCTAGACTTGGGGGGTGACTTCCGAGACCGTAGAGCCCATCGTCAGCAAGACAACCAGCGACGACGGCACCACCGTGCTGCGGCTGGAATTCCAGTTCGCCTTCCCGCCGACCGTGCTGTGGAAGCACCTGACGGATGCCGACAAGCTGAAGTACTGGTTCCCCTGCGAGATGGAGTTCGAGCCGCGCAAGGACGCAGAGATCCTCTTCCGGTACGCCGACCAGAAGCCCCTGCGCGGCGTGGTGCTCGAGGCCGCGCGTCCGTCCCTGCTGGCCTACACCTGGGAGACGGACACCCTGCGGTGGGAGCTCGCGCGGACGGGTGACAACGGCACGCAGCTGGTCCTCCACCTGACCCCGGGGAGCCCCAGGCACTCCGCGACCATGGCCGCCGGATGGCACCTCACCATCGCCGGACTCGACGACTTCCTGAACAAGCGAAATCTCGGCCAGGACCCCGGCCTGTGGGACATCTACGTGGCGCGCTACCGGGAGCAGTTCGCCGACTAGGCCACCGCCACTCCGGATCCCGCCGGGGCAGGTCGTGGGCATCGGGCGGGGAGGCGGATGCCGGTTGCCTCTGGTGTCGTCCGACCATCCGGTCAAGACTGGGGGAATGGCACCCCCGAGCTCATCCAGGCAGCAGACCGTCAGCGTGGACGGCCGCACCCTGCGGCTCTCCAACCTGGACAAGGTGCTGTATCCGGCGACGGGCACCACCAAGGCCGATGTGCTCGCCTACTACGCCGCCGTCGCGCCCCAGCTGATCCGCCATGCCGGCCACCGACCCGTCACCCGGAAGCGGTGGGTGCACGGAGTCGGCACGCCGGAGGAGCCCGGCCAGGTGTTCTTCCAGAAGAACATCGACGACGCCGCTCCGGCCTGGGTGCCGCGCAGCGCCATCCAGCACAAGGACCATACGAACGTCTACCCGATGGTCAACGACGTCGCGACGCTCACCTGGCTGGGGCAGATCGCGGCGCTGGAGATCCATGTACCGCAGTGGCGCTTCACGGCCGACGGCGCGAGAGCGAACCCCGACCGGCTGGTCCTCGATCTCGACCCGGGGCCGGGTGCCGGGCTGGCCGACTGCGCCGAGGTGGCGCGCCTCGCGAGGCCCATCCTGCAGGACATGGGGCTCGATCCCTTTCCGGTGACCAGCGGTTCGAAGGGCCTCCACCTGTACTGCGCACTCGACGGCAGGCAGACGTCCGAGCAGGTCTCCGCTGTCGCGCACGAGCTGGCCCGGGCCCTCGAGGCGGACCATCCGGATCTCGCGGTCAGCGACATGAAGAAGGCGCTGCGCTCCGGCAAGGTGCTGGTCGACTGGAGCCAGAACAGTGCGAACAAGACGACGGTGAGTCCCTATTCGCTCAGGGGGCGTTTCGAGCCCACCGTCGCAGCGCCGCGGACCTGGGAGGAGCTCGGGGATGCCGGGCTCGCGCACCTGGAGTACCGGGAGGTGCTCGAGCGGCTCGGATCCCTGGGGGATCTCCTCGCACCCGCGACGACGCCGATGGCTGCAGGGGAGGACGCGGGTTCGGGCGCGGGAACGCCGTCCGACCGGCTGTCCACCTACCGTGCGATGCGGGACGCGACGAAGACGCCGGAGCCCGTACCCGACGCCGTCGGGCCCGCGGGCGGGAACACCTTCGTGATCCAGGAGCACCATGCCCGCCGGCTCCACTACGACTTCCGGCTGGAGCGTGATGGCGTGCTCGTCTCGTGGGCCATCCCGAAGGGCCCTCCGCTCACCCCCAGCAAGAACCACCTGGCCGTGCAGACCGAGGACCACCCGCTGGACTACGGGTCCTTCGCCGGAACTATTCCGAAAGGGGAATACGGCGCCGGGGAGGTATCCATCTGGGATGCGGGAACGTACGAGCTCGAGAAGTGGCGGGACGGCAAAGAGGTCATCTGCACGCTGTCGGGCAAGCCGGACGGTGGTCTCGCCCGGGGTGGCACCCCCATCCGCCGCTATGCGCTGATCAACACGGGCGGCGGTCCGAACGGCAAGAGCAACTGGCTGATCCACCTCATGAAGGAGCAGCCGGCCGAGGCGACCATCGCGGAGCCACGGCAGGAGCAGCAGGCGGGGAGGCCCGGGGACGGCGGGCAGCCCGGTGACGACGCCCGGCCGGTGCCGTCCCGCTCCGGGGATCCGGCGGCCACGGCGCCAGGACCGGTCCCGGCGGAGCAGGAGGGCGCCGTCCGCCCGATGCTGGCCACCCTCGGTTCCGAGCAGGCGATCCCCGATCCGGACGACTGGGCCTACGAGATGAAGTGGGACGGCGTCCGGTGCATCGCGACCGTGCGGGACGGCAGGGTCACGCTCACGAGCCGCAACGGCATCGACACCACGCCCACCTACCCGGAGCTCGGTGACCTCCCCGACCTGCTGAATGCGCGGAGCGCGGTCCTCGACGGCGAGATCGTCGCCCTGAACGCCAGGGGCCGCCCCGACTTCGGACTCCTGCAGACCCGCATGAAGCTCACGCACCGGGCCGAGATAGCGTCCGCCCGGGAGGGTAC
>JASLAA010000017.1 GCA_030147325.1 Arthrobacter sp.
CCCGGCCACCGCCCCGATCATGGGGAGGTGCATGATCCGCCACGGAAGCTCGGCGAGTTCCCGATCGATGGATCCGAGAACGAGGGCCACCTGCCCCGAATCGGCGGCGAGGACCGCGAGCAGTCGCGCGGCCTCCTCCAGCTCCTCCCATTGGAACCGGACACCGCCCACTCCTCCGCGGATCGCCAGAGCACCGTCGTCGCCCGGGACCGGCTGCAGCCGGTCCGTCACTGCCCCACCTGGCGCCCGAGGTGCTCGACCTCACGGATCAGGCGGCCGTAACGATCCAGCCGGTCGGAGGCCATGTCCAGCAGATCGATGGTCCGCTGGACCTCCGCGCAGCGCTCCGCGAGGTAGGACCGGAAGTTCCGTCCTGCCGGCGACTCCCAGGAGAGCAGCCCGACCGATAGCGCGCGCCGCCTGATGTCCTCGAGCTGCTGCGCCTGCTGGTGAAGCCCCGCCTGCAGGGCGACGATGCTCTCGCTCGGGTCCGCGCACTGTCCGGGCCCGCACCGCGCTTCCCACCACCTGTCCATCGCACGTCCCCTTCCACAGCTCGGATTCCAACGCTAGGAGGGGTCTCGGGTGGCACCCGGCGGCACGCCGCCTATGTGGACAGCGACGCGGAGCCACGGGCGTTCCGCGTGAAAGGATGGGGGCATGGCTGACTCCGCGCTCTCCCGGGTTGAATTCGCTGCTCTGTCCCGAGGGGAGGGGACGTCACTGACCCTCGGGCCGCTGGACGGTCGGTACAGCGCGGCGGTTGCGCCGCTCATCGACTTCCTCTCGGAGGCCGCACTCAACCGGGACCGCGTGCACGTCGAGGTCGAGTGGCTGATCCACCTCACGCGCCATGCCGTACTCCCCGGCGCAGAACCCCTCACCACGGAGCAGGAGGAGGCCCTGCGGGCGATCGCCCTGTCCTTCGATGCCGGGTCGGTGGGCGAGCTCGCCCAGATCGAGGCGGTCACCGTCCATGACGTCAAGGCTGTGGAGTACTACATCGGCCGGCGCCTCGAGGGAGTCGGGATCAGCAGGCTGAAGCCCCTGATCCATTTCGGCTGCACCTCCGAGGACATCAACAACCTGGCTTACGCGCTCGGCGTCAAGGGAGCCGTCGTCGACGTCTGGCTTCCCGCTGCCCGGGATCTCGTGGCGTCCATCGCGGAGCTCGCACGCTCGTCCAGGGACACGCCCATGCTCTCCCGGACGCACGGCCAGCCCGCCACGCCCACCACCCTCGGCAAGGAGATGGCCGTCGTCGCGCACCGGCTCACGCGGCAGCTCGACCGCATCGCCGCGACCGAGTACCTCGGCAAGATCAACGGAGCGACAGGCACCTACGCGGCGCACTACGCCTCCGTCCCGCAGGCGGACTGGCAGGAGGTCTCCCGGTCCTTCGTGGAAGGTCTGGGGCTCAGCTGGAATCCCCTCACCACGCAGATCGAGTCGCACGACTGGCAGGCGGAGCTGTACTCGGACGTCGCCCGCTTCAACCGGATCCTGCACAACTTCTGCACCGATGTGTGGAGCTACATCTCGATCGGTTACTTCGCGCAGGTCCCGGTCGCCGGCGCCACCGGGTCGTCCACCATGCCGCACAAGGTCAACCCGATCCGCTTCGAAAACGCCGAGGCCAACCTGGAGATCTCCTCGGGTCTGCTCGACGTCCTCGCGTCCACCCTCGTGACCTCGCGCTGGCAGCGCGACCTGACGGATTCCTCGAGCCAGCGGAACATCGGCGTCGCCCTCGGCCACTCACTGCTGGCCATCTCGAACGTCGCGAAGGGCCTTGGTCGGCTCGATGTCGCGGAGGACGTCCTCGCGGCCGATCTCGACGGCAACTGGGAGGTTCTCGGTGAAGCCGTCCAGATGGTCATGCGCGCCGAGGCCATCGCGGGCGTCCCTGGCCTCGACGACCCGTACGAGCGGCTGAAGGAGCTCACCCGCGGCAACCGGGTCGACGCCGCTCGGATGCGTGAGTTCGTGGGGGGCCTCGGGCTCAGCAGGGAGGCGGAGCAGAGGCTCCTCGCCCTGACTCCTGCGGGATACACCGGCATCGCCTCGGATCTCGTGGACCACCTGGCCTGATGCCGCTCCAACGGGCGACGCAGGGCAGCGGCCGACCTCCCAGTACCGCACGGGAGGACGTCATGCCACCCCCCGCATCCCCTCCGCTGCTCGGACCCAGCCGGACCGCCCTGCACGTGATGACGTTCAACATCCGCTACGACCGCCCCGCGTCCCTCCCGGGCGACGTCGACTACTGGCCGGACAGGATCGCACCCCTGCAGGATCTGCTGCGCCGCGAGGTCCCCTCCGTCCTCGGCGTACAGGAGGCCCTGCACCACCAGTTGGCCACCATCGAGGAGGCCCTCCCCCCGACGTACAGGAGGATCGGGTTCGGCAGGGAGGGCGGCAGCCGGGGAGAGTACGCGGCGGTCTTCTACGATGCCCTCCGCCTCCAGCTCATCGAGTGGGACCAGTTCTGGCTCTCCGACACGCCGAGACTGATCGGCTCCTCCTCCTGGGGGAACGGCGTGACGCGCATCGCCACCTGGGGCCGCTTCCTCGACACCGCGACCGGCAGCGAGCTCCTGCTGGTCAACACGCATTTCGACCACGAGTCGGACAATGCACGGATCCGCAGCGCGGCGGCCGTGCTCGATCTGGTCCGCTCCTTCGACCGTCGATTGCCGACGATGGTGATGGGCGATTTCAATTCCGACGCCGGGTCCTCCTCCGCCTACCGGTACTTCCTCCGGTCGGGTGAACTCGGCGACGCCTGGTGCCTGGCGGATGACCGGGTGACGGCCGACGTCGGCACCTTCACCCGGTACGGGCACCCGGTGGAGGGCGGGCGCCGCATCGACTGGATCCTGACGTCACCCGACGTCCTGGTCCGTCAGGCCGCCGTGAACACCTCCACCCTGGACGGGCGCCACGCGAGTGATCACGCGCCGGTCCAGATTCTCGTGGACCTCCCCCGCAACCGCCCCGCTCCGACCTGACGCTGTCAACACGCTGAATCGGGGCCCCGGCACCGCACGGGGTCCTTGACCGCGTCCCGGACCCGGCAGGACGCTGGTCGGATGGAGTGGTTGTCCGGAGTGCTGGCGGCGGAGGACTACGAGGTGGGACGCCAGATCCTGCAGCGCGGGGTCGCGGCCGTCTACCTGGTGGCTTTCCTCTCGGCGGTGGCACAGTTCCCTGCGCTGCTCGGGGAGAAAGGGCTGCTGCCCGTGCCGGTCTTCCTCGAACGGGCGGGCAAGCGGGCCGGCCCCTCCCTGTTCCGCCGGCATTACTCGGACCGCCTGCTCCTCGCCGTCGCAGGGTCGGGTGCGGTGATGGCAGCCCTGCTCGTCCTCGGCCTCCCGCAGGCCGGTCCGCCCTGGCTGCCGATGCTGTCCTTCCTCCTGATCTGGTGGCTGTACACCTCGATCGTCAACGTGGGCCAGGTGTTCTACGGCTTCGGGTGGGAGAGCCTGCTCCTCGAAGCCGGGTTCATCGTCGCGTTCCTGGGCTCGAACGAGATGGCGCCGCCTCTCCTGGTCCTGCTGATGGTCCGCTGGCTCGTCTTCCGCCTCGAGTTCGGCGCCGGCATGATCAAGTTGCGCGGCGACCGCTCCTGGCGCGACCTCACGGCCCTGTACTACCACCACGAGACCCAGCCGATGCCCAACCCGGCCAGCCGGTTCTTCCACCTGCTGCCGAAGCCGCTGCACCGGATCGAGGTGGCGGGCAATCACGTGACGCAGGTCGCGGTGCCCTTCCTCCTCTTCGCTCCGCAGCCCGTCGCCGGTCTCGCGGCGGTCATCATGATCGTGACGCAGGCGTGGCTCGTCGTCTCGGGCAACTTCGCCTGGCTCAACACGCTGACGATCATCCTCGCCTTCGGCGCGGTCCCCGATTCCTTCTACGAGGCGGTGTTTCCCGCTGTCGACCTCTCGGGCACCTACCAGTCGACTCCGCCGTACGCCATGATCGCCGTCGTCCTGGCGATGCTCGTCCTCGCGTACCTGAGCTGGCCGTCGCTCGTGAACCTGTTCGCCCGGCACCAACTGATGAATGCGAGCTTCAATCGCTGGCACCTCGGCAATGCCTACGGCGCGTTCGGCAGCGTCACGAAGACGCGCTACGAGGTGATCGTCGAGGGGACGCTCGACGACGTCGGCCCGGATGCGCAGTGGCGGGAGTACGAGTTCAAGGGCAAACCGGGCGACCCGGCGCGGATGCCCCGCCAGTTCGCGCCGTACCACCTGAGGCTGGACTGGATGATGTGGTTCCTGGCGCTCGGATCGGACGGGGGCTGGTTCACTCCGTTCCTGGTCAGGCTCCTGCAGGCCGATCCGTTGATCCTGAGACTGCTGCGGCGGGATCCGTTCGACGGCGTCCGCCCCCGCTACGTCCGGGCACGGATCTTCCTGTACCGCTTCTCGACGCGGGAGGAGAAACGGAGGACCGGGCTCTGGTGGATCAGGGAACCGCTGGGATTCCTCGTCCACCCGGCCTCACTGGGTCCCGGGGCCACCTGAGCCGGCGGACGACGGCACGCCGCCTCCGCCGAGGAGCACGAGCCGTTTCTCCTGCGCGTCCCAGCGCCGCACGATTCCAGCGCCGAGCTGCTCGGACGGCCGGTTCCTCAGGATGCCGAGAGCTGCCGCCAGTTGCTCGGCGGACAGGCCGTGGGCGAGGGTGACATGCGGTGTCCATGCACCACTGACGGTCGTGGGAACTGCTCCCCCGACGCCGTCGAGGACTCCCCAGATGCGTCGGTGCAACTCGGTCAACGCGTCTCCCGCCACGACCTGGCGGGCCAGGACGAAGCTCCGCCGGGTCGGGAAGACGAGGAATCCCGCGGTGACCAGCGGTACTTGCCCGTCGGACGCGGCCGCCAGCCCCTCGTCATACCGGTCGTCGATGCGTGCCGCTGCTGCAAGCGTGATGTGCGGGGCGTTGCTCGAGGACTGATGACGTGACTGGTTGGGCAGGCCCTCGGCCTCCAACGCCGCCCAGTCCTCCAGCAGGAACAGATCCGACGGCGGGTCGAGCAGGAGTTCCACGCTATCCGCCATGCCGCCCCTGCACCCCGATCGGCCCCGCCCCGGTCATCCGCGCGGAGGCCGCCGGAAGTCCCCGACACCCGCGGAACCGTCCACTTCCGTGGCACCCGTCCGCGGGTTCTGCTGGGGGCGCTGATAGGACAGCTCGCCGCCGTTGCGGCCCCCGAACGGCCTCCCGTGGTCCGCGTACTCCTCCCGGAAGAAGGCCAGAGCCCACTGTCCCAGCTGGATACGAGCACCGGTACGGAGCGTGGACCGTTCCCGGCCGTTGACGCTGCCCGTGATGACGCCGTGCGGCACGAGGACGTACTCGTCGTCGGCAGTGTGCATCACCTCGGCGTGCAGGTCGTCCAGTCCGGCCAGCTTCAGCATCGCCTGCTCGCCGCCACCGATCGTGGTGCGGTCCTCCGTCAGTTCGAACTCGCGCGGCACCTGCCCGTTCCACGTCTCCGAATTCTGCACGAGGATCAACCGCGGGCGACCACCACCGTGCACGTAGTGGGTCGTCGTGATGGTGCGCTTGATCCGACGGTTCACGGTCGGCACCAGCGGGAAGGGCGTGGACGGAGGCAGGAGCGACTGCGCCTCCCCCTTCTCGAGGGCGCGGCGGCCCAACCCGAGCAGGGGTGCGAGCGCGCCCGGTGACCCGAGCCGGATGTGTGGCGATCTGGTGAGCAGCCGCTGCGCCATGGTGGTGTTGATGGCGCCGATACTGACCAGCAGGCCCTTCGGCCCGGTGATCGAGACCGACAGTCCGCGCCGCGCCAGTTCCTTCGCGATGGTTCGCACCTGCCCGACCCCGGGCAGGGTGTTTCCCCTGAAAGCGGCTGGATCGTCGACGAAGATGTCCACCCCCGTGCCGGCGGCCTTGACGGTGCCGGACAGCCCTGCCTCCGGTTTTCCTCCGACGGCGGGTTCCCCGAGCGTGAACTCCAGGTCGATGTCGAGCCTGAGTGACGAGGCCATGTCCCTGGTTCCGGGATCAGCTGGCGGAGGTGCCGGAGCCGCCGACGGCATTGTCACTCGTGGTGATGCGCAGCGTCCCGTTGAACTTCCAGGTGGCGCGGGGAGCATCCGGGCCGATGTCGCGCGGGACCTCGACGGTCATGTCCTCGAGCGTGTAGTTGATCGCGGCGCCGCGACCGGTCAGGTAGGACCACATCTCCTCGGCGAGGTCGGTCCAGTCGCGGATGGTGTGGGACTCGCCGGAAAGTGAGGTGTTCTCAGTCATGTCGATTCCTTCGTCGGTGATCAAACAATGACAGACGTCCTCTAACTCCGTCTGACTCGGTACCGCCCAGCCTAGTCCAGCCCTGGTACTTCCGGAACCCGCCCGCGGACGAGGCGGGTCCCGGTCAGGACGTCACCGGGTCACGGATTCACCACTTCGCGTGGATCGTGGCCCTGAAGTGCCGATCGTAGATGTCGACGACGGCGGCATCGATCTCCGCGCCCAGAGCCACGTGCTCGGCCGCTGCAGCGTTGGAGCGGGCCTGCTCCGGGTTGCGCGCCCCGGGGATGACCGTCGAGACGCCGTCCTGCGCGGCGATCCAGGCGAGGGCGGCCTGCGCCGTGGAGACGCCCTCGGGAACGAGCGCCGCGAACTCGGCAGCGGCCTGCAGGCCCGTCGCGTAGTCGACGCCCGAGAAGGTCTCACCGACATCGAAGGCGGCGCCGTTCCGGTTGTAGTTCCGGTGGTCGTCCTCGGCGAACGCGGTGTCCTTGGTGTACTTGCCGGACAGCAGTCCCGACGCCAGGGGGACGCGCGCGATGATGCCGACCCCCGCGGCCTCGGCGGCCGGCAGGACCTCGTCGAGCGGCTTGAGCCGGAAGGCATTGAGGATGATCTGCACACTGGCGGTGGTGCCGCGCGCGATCGCGGCGAGCGCCTCGTCCGTGCGTTCCACGCTGACGCCGTAGTTCTTGATCACGCCGTCGCTCACGAGGGTGTCGAGGGCGTCGTAGACCTCGTCGGAGCTGTAGACGGAGGACGGAGGACAGTGCAGCTGCACGAGATCGAGGGCGTCGACGCCGAGGTTGGTGCGTGAGCGGTCGATCCACTGGCGGAAGTTGGAGAGCGTGTAGTTCTCGGGGGTCTGGTCGACCCGGCGGCCCATCTTCGTTCCGACGAGGATGTCGAGATCGGGGTTGTCGGCGAGGAACGATCCGATCGTCGCCTCACTCCGTCCGTCGCCGTAGACATCCGCGGTGTCGAAGAAGGTGACGCCCGCTTCGACGGCGGCGTCGAGGACGGCGACGGCGTCCTTGTCCTCCACCTCGCCCCAGTCCGCGCCGAGCTGCCAGGTGCCGAGCCCGATGACGGAGACGGGACGGCCGGTTCTTCCAAGAGTTCTCTGTTCCATGATTCCGACTATAGGCCGGGCAGCGTCGCCTCGGTCGCGGACTTGTCCGCCGCCATCCGTCGATCCGTCACCGACCTCTCGTCCGACGTCGACCCCTCCTCGAGCGGCGCACGTGCCTCCGTGGGCGTCAGCACGGCGTCCGTCGGCGCTACGCCCC
>JASLAA010000046.1 GCA_030147325.1 Arthrobacter sp.
GCTGTCGACGGGCTCGGTGGGTCGCTGATCGTCGACGTGATCGACGGTGAAGGAGAGGCGCTCACGGAGTCCGAAGAAGTGACGACCGACGTGCGTCGTGTGGTGTTGCTGCCGCTGACGGAATCGGGCCGGGAGGCCTTCGAGACCTGCGCAATCGGTCGCGAGCCGGTGCTGAGAGTCGTTTCCGAAGGGGACACTCGCGAGGTCCCGCTGGAATTCACGCGCGATCCGATCCGGTGTGCGCCCCTGCAGTGGGCACCGCCGGAGATGGAGGAGGCAGAGGAGATCGTCGTCGATGACGACGTGGCGGCACTCAACCTGGACGCGGGACGGGACTACGTCCTGCGCCTGCCCGACACCAAGCGCGCGTCAGGCCTGCAGGTCTACGGCGGCCGGAACATCGTGTTGATCGGTGGTCACATCACCGTGTCCGACGATGCCGAGACGGACCCAGAGCGGAAGGCGCTGTCGTTCGCTGAGCAGACCGGCACCATCCACGTCGAGGGGGTCCGGATCGACGCATCCGGTGGCGGCGAAGGTGACGGCGTCTCGATTCGGGCGCCGGAGGCCATCCTTCAACTGCAGAACATGCGCGTCGACGGGTTGATGGGCACGGAAGCCGGCACCCATGCTGATGTCGTGCAGCCGTGGGGTGGCATCAGGGAGCTCCGGATCGACCGCCTCACCGGGTCGAGTCACTTCCAGGGACTGCAGATCCCCGAGGACAGCGGGACGATCGGACGGGCAGACCTTCGATCGGTCGATCTCCATGCCCTCCCCGGAACCGACGGCGGTGGGCACATGCTCTGGCTCACCCACGACGAGTGCGAGGCTTATCCGGTTCGACTACAACGCGTGTACGTGGAGCCGCGTCCGGATCGGGGGCTGGCTACCACCGTTTGGCCCGAGTCGCGGGACGAGGTGCCCTGCGGAGCCGAAGAGGCCGAGGGGGGAGTTGGCTGGCCTGAACTACCGGTCGCCGGAAAGGTCCTCGAGGGGACTCCGCCCGGAGGGCCGTTCGTGCCGCTGCGCGTACCCGGTGTCGATTACCGCAGTCCGGGTTACGCCTGAATTCGAAGCAACCGGGGAACGGGCTCGGCCGTTCGGCCCCGTAGCCCCCGGCATGCCCCGCACCAGCGCCAAGAGCGCCCACCAGAGATGGGGCAGGCCAGTGGTGATGAAGTAGGGGACGATCGTCTGGATGACCGCGATGAGAAGGATCAGCGCGTACATCATGCGGGCCAACGCGCGGTCGTCGGGCACGAGGGTCATCTGCGCCCGCCGCGACATGACGGCCGCCGCGACCATCAGGGCGGCATACACCACGAATAGCGGGATGCCGCCTCGGAGAAGCATCGTGAGATAGATCGACTCTGAGTACGGCCAGGTGATCTCGTCCGGAACCTGTGGGCCGTAGCCGGTCAGGAGATGTCGCTGGATCACGGGCATGTACTGCTCGGTCCAGATATCGATGCGGTTGCTGACCGTCGTGGGCAGGATCTGGCCGCTGTTCGATGACGGGGAACGCTCCCCGAACTGCTCCTGGGCTCGCGAGGCGAGGACGGGGGAGAACGCGATGCCGAGGATCACGACCCCCACCACGACGAAGCCTGCCGTTCGCGCCAGACGCCTTGACCACGCCGCGAGCATCATCACGCCCAAGAGCGCGCCGATCATGGGCGCGAGCGTCACCGTGAGGACGAGCGCGGCAGCAGATGCCCCGAGCGCCACCTTGGCCAGGCGTCTGCCGCCGGAAGCATCGGGCTGTAGGAGAAGCGCCGAGCACAGCAGCACGACCGCCAGCAAGTACCCACTCAGCATCGTCCAGTGCTCGAACGGGCCGCTTGCGCGGAGGATGGTCCACGAGAGCCGGTCGGAGAAGTCGACACCCGTGAGCGCGACCAGCATCGTTCGGACGCCGGGGAAGTCGAACGCCTCCATGATCGCCAGGGCCGAGACGGGGACACTGGCGCCCATGACCACTCGAAGGGCGCGATGACGTTGGGGCGCCGTCGGCAGCGCCACGGCAACGGACCGATAGAGGAGCAGGAACTGGAGCGGGCCGGCCAGCGCTCCGATGTCATCACCGGATAGCGACGCTCCCCTCAGCGTGGTCCCCACGAAGCCCAGCAGGGCCGTGGTGACGACATAGGCGAGCGCGAGCCAGTCGATCACGCGCCACTTGAGCGTCACCCCGTCGTGTCGCGTCAGGAAGATCATCGTCGCGAGCGCCACGATGAGCAGCTCGGACAGGCGCAGCCCTGGCACCGGGAGTCCGCGCTGGACACCTGAGATCACCGGAATCAGGCCGACGAGCGTGTAGCCCATCGCCGCGGGGCTTCGGAGCAGCACGAGGCCGGCCAGCACCAGGGCAAGGGCGACCGTGCCGGCCAGCAGTCCGAGGGAAGTCGCCGCTCCAACCACCAGGCAGGCGATCAGGCTGCCGATCGCGAGAGTGGCTCGTGGGAACCGTGTGGTGCCGATGCGATCTTCGGTCGCGGCGGTGTCGGAGGCCGGTGCTGCCGATGCGACGGTCCTGGGAGTACTCGTCCGGGTCAGCAGACGGTCAGCGTAGCGGGAGGCAGCCAGCCTCCTTCGGCTACGGGAATCAAGGCCGAAGCGTCGTCTGACTAGGCCCGGATACGATCCGACGCATGGTCGACGATGCGTCTCAGCTCACCTTCGACGTCTTCGACACGGTCGTGACGCGGGCGGTGGGAGCTCCCGAAGCGCTCCATCTGCTGCTCGGCAATCACCTGCGCGCCACTGGAGCGACAACGGTCTCGGCGGAGGTGTTCGCGGAGCAGCGAGCGACAGCCGAACGCAGAGCCAAGCGCAGCGACGGGGAGGACCCGCCGCTCGCCCGGGTCGCACATGAGCTGGCCGCATCACTCCGCGACCCGCGCCTGACCGCGGAGCTGCTCGAGCGGGAGGAGTTGGCGTTGGAGCAGCGCCTCAGTCGCGGCGTACCGCCGGG
>JASLAA010000093.1 GCA_030147325.1 Arthrobacter sp.
CGACCTGCTGAATGCGCGGAGCGCGGTCCTCGACGGCGAGATCGTCGCCCTGAACGCCAGGGGCCGCCCCGACTTCGGACTCCTGCAGACCCGCATGAAGCTCACGCACCGGGCCGAGATAGCGTCCGCCCGGGAGGGTACGCCCGTCCGCCTGATGCTCTTCGACCTGCTGGAGCTCGACGGCAACGATCTCACCGGGCTGGAATACCGCCAGCGCCGTGACCTGCTGCAGCGCGCGGTCGAGGAGGCCGGGGACGGGCATCTGCAGGTCCCCCCGGCACTCGACGCGACGCTCGGGGAAGCCGTCGAGGCGAGCCGGCAGCTCGGCCTCGAGGGCATCATGGCCAAGCGGCTGGCGAGCGACTACCAGCCCGGAGCCAGGTCGTCGTCGTGGGTGAAGATCAAGCACGTCCACACGCAGGAGGTCGTCGTCGTGGGCTGGCGTCCGGGCAAGGGCAGCCGGGCTGCGAAAGTGGGTTCATTGCTCGTGGCGGTTCCCGAGGGCATCGACCTCCGCTATGTGGGGCGCGTAGGGTCTGGTCTGACCGAGCGTGATCTCGCCGAGGTCGGTGCCCGCCTCAAGAAGCTCGCCCGCAAGACCCCGCCGCTCGACGATGTGCCCGCCCCGGACGCTTCGGACGCCCACTGGGTGCGGCCCACTCTCGTAGGAGAGGTCCAGTACAGCGAACACACGGGGTCGGGGCGGCTCCGTCATCCGGTGTGGCGCGGCTGGCGTCCTGACAAGACGCCATCGGACGTCGTCGTCGAACTCTGAACGTCCGCTCGATCCGAAGGATTACCAAGGAGGCATACATGACCGGTCTCGATGTACAGGGGTTGGACGCATGGTGGCGGGCCGCGAACTACATCTCGGTGGGCCAGATCTATCTCAGGGACAACGCGCTGCTGACGCGTCCCCTCGTGGGAGAGGACGTGAAGGCGCGACTGCTGGGTCACTGGGGGACGACGCCCGGGCTCAACTTCGTCTACGCGCACCTCAACCGGGTCATCTCGGCGCGTGGACAGGAGATGCTGTTCGTGACCGGGCCGGGCCACGGCGGACCGGCCAACGTGGCGAACGCCTGGCTGGAGGGAACCTACTCGGAGGTCTACAGCAGCATCGGCACGGACGGGGAGGGCCTGAACGCACTGTTCAAGCAGTTCAGCTACCCAGGCGGGGTTCCCTCCCATGCGGCTCCGGAGACTCCGGGGTCCATCCACGAGGGCGGGGAGCTGGGGTACACCCTGGCCCATGCCTACGGAGCGGTCTTCGACAACCCCGGGCTGATCGCGGCGGCCGTGGTCGGCGACGGCGAGGCCGAGACCGGACCGCTGGCAGCCAGCTGGCACTCGAACAACTTCGTGGATCCGGCGGTGGACGGTGCTGTCCTGCCGATCCTGCACCTCAACGGCTACAAGATCGCGAACCCGACGGTACTGGCCCGGATGCCGGAGGAGCAGTTGCGGCAACTGATGTACGGGTACGGGTACGACCCGCACTTCGTCACGGTGACGGATCCGGCCGCGACCGAGGCCGCCCATCGCGAGTTCGCGTCCGTGCTGGACTCCTGCGTGGACGCCATCCATGCCATCCAGGAGAGCGCCCGCACCTCGCCGTCCGCGGCCGACGCCGCCGCAGCGCGGTGGCCGATGATCGTCCTGCGCTCGCCGAAGGGCTGGACCGGCCCCGCGCACGTGGACGGCAAGCCCGTGGAGGGCACCTGGCGTTCCCATCAGGTGCCGCTCGCCGAGATCCACACCAACGAGGAGCACCTGCACCAGTTGGAGGAGTGGATGCGGTCCTACGATCCTGCGTCGCTCTTCACCGAGCGCGGGGAACTGAGGCCGGAGATCGCGGCGCTCGCCCCGCGCGGGAGTCTGCGCATGAGTGCCACGCCGTATGCCAACGGCGGCTGGCTCCTCCGCGACCTCGTGCTGCCCTCGTACGAGGACCATGCCGTCGAGGTCTCGCAGCCGGGCGTGCGGAAGGTGAGCCCCATGATGACCGTCGGCGGCTACCTCCGTGATGTCATCGAGCACAATCCCCACAACTTCAGGCTCTTCGGACCGGACGAGACCGCGTCCAATCGGTTGTCGGCGGTGTTCGAGGTGACGGACAAGGTGTGGGAACCACGCATCGAGGACGTCGACGAGCACCTGGCGCGGTCGGGTCGCGTCATGGAGGTGCTCAGCGAGCACCTGTGCCAGGGCTGGCTCGAGGGTTACCTGCTGACGGGCCGGCACGGCGTGTTCAACTGCTACGAGGCGTTCGCCCACATCGTCGATTCCATGTTCAACCAGTTCGCGAAGTGGTTGAAGGTCCACCGGACGCTGTCCTGGCGCCAGCCCATCGCCTCCTTCAACTACATGCTGTCGAGTCACGTCTGGCAGCAGGACCACAACGGCTTCTCCCACCAGGATCCGGGGTTCATCGATCATGTGGTCAACAAGACCGCGGACGTCGTCCGGGTCTACCTTCCACCGGACGCGAACACCATGCTGGCGGTGACCGAGCACTGCCTGCAGACCAGGGACACCGTCAACGTCATCGTCACGGGCAAGCAGCCGACGCCCACCTGGCTGGGGCCCGAGGAGGCATACCTGCACGTCAAGCGCGGTATCGGCATCCTCGATTTCGCCGGCTCCGAGGAACCGGGGCTCGAGCCCGACGTCGTCCTCGCCTGTGCGGGTGACGTCCCGACCCTCGAGACCGTGGCGGCGGCGGGTCTGCTCAAGCTGGGGATCCCGGGGCTGAAGATCCGCGTGGTCAACGTCGTCGACCTCATGCGCCTGCAGGACAGCTCGGAGCACCCGCACGGTCTCTCGGCGCGGGACTTCGATACGCTGTTCACGACGTCGCAACCCGTGGTGTTCGCCTACCATGGCTATCCGTGGCTCATCCATCGGCTGACCTACCGGCGGACCAACCACGAGAACCTCCACGTCCGGGGGTACAAGGAGGAAGGCACGACGACGACCCCGTTCGACATGGTCATGCTCAACCAGATGGACCGGTTCCAGCTGGCCATGGACGTGATCGACCGGGTGCCGGCTCTCGGGTCGACCCAGGCCCGCTTCCGGCAGGACCTCCAGGACCAGCGGCAGCGCGCATGGCAGTACACGCGCGACGCCGGGAAGGACCCCGAAGCAATCACCGGGTGGACCCTGGACGAATCATCACCTGACGACGCCACGTAACCGGCGTCGCATACACGAGGGAGAACCGCATGACCGGCACGAGCATCTCAGCAAGCAGAACCATCGACGCGTCCGCTGACGCGATCTTCTCGATCCTCTCCAATCCCGAGCGGCACGCAGCCCTCGACGGCTCCGGGATGGTCCAGTCGGACAGCAAGTCCGACCGCATCACGGCGGTGGGCCAGGTCTTCACGATGAACCAGAACTGGGACAAGATGGGCGGCGACTACCAGACGGACAACCATGTGGTGGGCTATGACCCGAACAAGCTGCTCGCGTGGAAGACGGCACCCGCCGGGCAGGTGCCCCCGGGGTGGCAGTGGGTCTGGGAACTCCAGCCCGCCGGCCCCGACGCCACCGAGGTCTCCGTGACCTACGACTGGTCGGCCGTCACGGACAAGGAACTCCTCAAGACCATCACCTTCCCCGCCGTGCCGCAGGAGGCGCTCGACTCGACGCTGGGAAACCTCGCAGCGCAGGTCTCCGAGGCCTGACCCTCCCCATTCGACGCCAGGACGACGGCCGGCTCCCGCGGGGGCCGGCCGTCGCCGTGTCCGGGCTACCTGAGCAGGGCGACGTCGGAGACGAGCTCGATGTGCCGCTGCATGGCCTCCGCCGCCGCCGGGGCGTCCTGGGCTCGGATGGCCTGCGCGATACCCCGGTGGGAGGCGAGGGACTGCGCGGGCCGGTCCGGCTGGGCGAGGGATTCGAGGCGTGTCTCCAGCACCATCTCGCCGATGAACGCCATCAGTTGCGCCAGGACGGGGGAGTGGGCTGCAACGGTGACGGCCTGGTGGAACAGCTCGTCGCCGTGGGCACCGCGGTCGCCGTCGTCGATCTCGGCCTGCATGGCCTCGAGCGCCCGGTCGATGGCGGCGAGGTCCTCCTCCGTGCGGCGCTCCGCCGCGAGGGCCGCGAGCCTGACCTCGAGCGTACTGCGGGCCTCCACGATGTCCGGCAGGCGAGAGCGGTGTTCGCGCAACCCCTTGATCACGCTGGCCACGCTCGCGCGGTGGCGCAGGACCGCGCCCGTTCCGTGCTGCACGTCGATCACGCCCAGGACCTCGAGGGCGACGAGGGCCTGGGCCAGGGTCGCGCGCGAGACGCCGAGGCGTTCGGCCAGGTCCCGCTCGGCGGGGAGGAGATCTCCCGGACGCAGTTTCGCCGATTCGATGTAGCCCAGGAGCTGCTCGACGAGCTGTTCGTACAGCCGCGGACGCGCGAGACGGCCCAAGGGCTGCGGATTCGCGGCGTCGGTCATCCGTGCTCCCCCCGTGTAGTCGTGGGGCAATGTTACCGGTGAATGGTTGACAGGGACACCCACTCTCCTACAGGCTAGGCCAGTGGTCCTGTGGTTCAGGTCACACCACCCTGTCCGTCGCCCGCTGGAGGATAACGATGTCCGCTCCGCTCCTATCGATCATCATCCTCGCGGCGATGTTCCTGATAGCCACCCTGCTGCCCATCAATATGGGAGCTCTCGCCTTCGTCGGCGCCTTCCTGCTCGGAGCCGTCGTCCTCGGTATGGAGACGGACGACATCATCGCGGAGTTCCCCGGGGGCCTGTTCCTCACGCTGGTCGGGGTGACCTACCTCTTCGCGATAGCGCAGAACAACGGCACCATCGACCTGCTGGTCCAGGGGGCCGTGAAACTCGTCCGCAACCGAGTGGCGCTCATCCCCTGGGTCATGTTCCTCATCACCGCCGTCATCACCGCGGTCGGCGCGCTCGGCCCCGCCGCCGTCGCGATCATGGCCCCCGTGGCACTCGGCTTCGCTGCCCGCCACAAGATCTCCCCGCTGCTCATGGGCATGATGGTCGTCCACGGCGCACAGGCCGGCGGGTTCTCGCCCATCGCGGTCTACGGCGTGATCGTCAACGACATCGTCGGAGAGTCCGGATTCGAGTCGAGCCCGCTCGCCGTCTTCCTCTCCAGCTTCATCTTCAACCTCCTCATCGCCGTGGTCCTGTTCATGGTCCTCGGAGGCCGTACCCTGATGAACTCCCGCATGGGCCAGTTCGTCGAGGAGGCCGCAGAGGCCCGCTTCAACGCGAGCCCCGGCATGCGCCGGGCCGACGTCGCCTACAAGGGCACCGGCAGCGGTACGTACGGTCCGCGTGACCCCGCGGGCGACGGCGTCGTGGCCACCAAGACGCGCGAGGACCGCATCTCGCAGCCCGCCACGATCCTCGGCCTGATCGCCCTCGCCGTGATCGCCCTCGGCTTCAAGGTCGACGTCGGGTTCGTGGCCATCACGATCGCCGTGATCCTCGCGCTCATCTCCCCGAAGGCTCAGAGCGGTGCGGTCAACAAGATCGCCTGGTCCACCGTGCTGCTCATCTGCGGCATGCTCACCTTCGTCGGCGTGCTGCAGGCCGCCGGGACCATCGAGTACGTGTCCGACGGCGT
>JASLAA010000174.1 GCA_030147325.1 Arthrobacter sp.
CTCCGAAACGCGGGGCCCGCTTCTCCCGGAATGCCTCGAGCCCCTCGCGGTAGTCGTCCGAGCGGCCGAGGACGGCCTGCGCGTCGTTCTCCCCGCGAATTGCCTCCCACAATCCGAGGCGCTCGTCGCGGATCCGCCCGATCAGGCCCTTCGACGCGACGAACGACTGCAACGGACCCTGTGCGGCCCGGGAAGCCTTCTCCCGGGTGAACCCGAGCAGGTCGGCCGGCGGGACGGCGCGACTGAAGAGTCCACCCGCCACGGCCTCCGCACCGGTCATGAGATCGCCCGTGTACATGAGGTCCAGGGCGCGGTGCGCTCCCAGCCGCTCCATGAACAGCCAGTGCCCGCCCGAGTCGAGCATCAGGCCGAGGTTGGCGAAGGGCGAACCGATCTTGGCATCCTCCGCCACGTACACGACATCGGTCCCGACGAGCAGACCGAGCCCGACGCCGAGGCAGGCTCCCTGGGCGGCAGCGAAGGTCGGGGCAGGGAAGTCGGCCATCAGCCGCAGCAGGGGGGTCAGCGTGGCGTCCAGGAACGCGTAGGAGTCGTCGTCCTCGAAGGCGACGGTGCCGAGGTTCCGGCCGGCGCAGAAGGCGCGGCCCTCGCCGCGCAGCACCAGCGCCCGGACGGTCCCCTCGCGCACCCCGGCTGCTGCCTGCTCGTACGCGGCGGCAAGATCCTCGAGGGCCTGGACGTCGACGGCGTTGAGGCGATAGGGCGCATCCAGCACCACCTCGGCGACACCCTCCGTGACCGTCAGCCGGACCATGCCCGTCGAGGTCGGGTCCTGTGATGCGCTCATGGATGCTCCTAGACGTCGTAGTCGACGGTGACGGCGTCGCTCGTGGGGTGGGCCTGGCACGTCAGGACATAACCCTTCGCCACCTCGTCGGGTTCGAGGGCGTAGTTCTCGACCATCTCCACCGTGCCCTCGACCACCTTGGCACGGCACGTGCCGCAGACACCGCCCGCACACGCGAAGGGGACGTCGGGCCGCACCCTCAATGCCGCGTTGAGGATGGACTCGCGGGCGTGCGTGGGGCTCTGCACGGATCCCTGCAGGCCGTCCAGGGTGAACGAGATGGTGTGGTTCTCACCGCTGTCGACGGGGTTGACCGGTCGTCCGATGCTGCCCTCGGGTCGAGTGGGCTCGCCGGTCGTGAACAGCTCGAACCGGATCTTCTCGGCGGGCACGCCCCGTTCGGCGAGGGAGTCCCGGCAGAGCTGCACCAGCTCGAAGGGCCCGCAGAGGAACCACTCGTCGACCAGCTCGGCGGAGAGCACGGTGCCCAGCAGCTTCTCCAGTTTCTCGCCGTCGATCCGCCCGGAGAGCAGCGGGGAGATGCGCTGCTCCCGCGAGAGGACGTGGTGCAGCGCGAACCGCGAGGGGTAGCGGTCCTTCAGGTCGGCGAGTTCCTCGAGGAACATCACGTCCATCGCCGCGCGGTTCGCGTAGATGAGGTCGAAGCGGACGTTGCGCCCGCCTGCGAGCATCGACCGCGCGATGGAGATCACCGGGGTGATCCCCGACCCCGCGGCGACGGCGACGAACGACACCGCCTGCTCCCCCGGCGTCGTCCGCGGGGTGAACTGCCCGAGCGGGCTCATGACGTCGAGGGTGTCCCCGGCCTTCAGCGATTCGTTGGCCCAGGTCGAGAACATGCCCCCGAGATCGCGCTTCACCGCCACGCGGAGCTCGCCCGGCCGGGGGTCCGCGCAGATCGAATAGCTGCGCCTGACCTCCTTCGGTTCGCCGTCGACGTCGAGCGTGGTGCGGAGCGCCACGTATTGGCCGGGCAGGTAGTCGTACCGGTCCTGGAGTTCCGTGGGGACATCGAGGGTGACCTCGACGGCGTCCTCCGTGAGGCGGCGGACCTCGCGGACGGTGAGGCTGTTGAAGGCGCTCCGCCGCTGGGTGGAGGGGGCGAGGACGACGGCCATCAGTGCACCTTGAAGTAGTCGAAGGGTTCCCGGCAGTCGTTGCAGACGTACAGGGCCTTGCAGGAGGTGGAGCCGAAGCGAGTCATCTCCCGGGTGTTCAGCGAGGCGCACTGCGGACACTTCACGCTCAGACCGATGCGCACGATACCGGCAGCGGCCTGGCCCGTGGGCGGAGCGATGCCGTACCGGGCGAGCTTCTCCTTGCCGGCGTCGCTCATCCAGTCCGTGGTCCACGCCGGGGCGAGGACCAGCCGCACGGCGACGTCGCTGTACCCGGCGCTCATGAGCGCTGCGGTGACGTCGTCGCGGATGGCGTCCATCGCGGGGCAGCCCGAATAGGTCGGCGTGATGGTCACGAGGACCTGACCCGTCCCGGAGACCTCCGCAGCACGGAGGATCCCGAGATCCTCGATGGTGAGGACGGGGATCTCCGGATCACACACCGTGGCCGCGATGTCCCACGCGGCGGCGTCCACTGCAGCGGCAGGGCGCAGCTCGGTGACGGTCACCAGGAGGCTCCGGGGTACTCCCTCGCGAGCACCTGCAGCTCGGCGATGATGTACCCGAGGTGCTCGCTGTGGCGACCCAGCCTGCCGCCACCGACGGATCCGGGGACCTGCGGCACCTCGAGGTCGGCCTCGTCGAGGACGGCCCGCACGGCTGCGTCGAAGGGCTCGCGGAGGCTGCTCGGTCGGACACCGGCGTCGCCCAGCTCGTCGATGAGCGGGTAGTCCGTGAAGAGCTCCTCGACGTACGGCCAGGTGAGCCTGAGGCCGGCGATCATCCTGCGGCGCGACTCCTCGGTGCCCTGGCCGAGTCGGAGGATCCACTGGATGCTGTGGTCACGGTGGTAGTCCACCTCCTTGACGGCCTTCGCCGCGATCGCGGCCATGGTCTCGTCGGTGGAACGCGTCAGCCGCGAGTAGAGCTCCCACTGGTACAGCGCGACGACGAACTGCCGTGCGATGGTGCGGGCGAAGTCCCCGTTGGGCTGCTCGACGAGATGTGCCGAGCGGAACTCGGGTTCCCGGCGGAAGTAGGCGAGATCGTCCTCGGTCCTGTCCCAGGCCCGCCCGGCGTAGGTCAGGAAGGACCTGGCATGACCGATCTGGTCGAGTGCGATGTTGGCGAGGGCCACATCCTCTTCGAGCTCGGGGGCGCGGGAGATCCACCAGCCGAGCCGCTGGGCGAGGATCAGGGCGTCGTCGCCCAGCCAGAGCGCGTACCGGGCGACGGCGTCGGACGGCCTCGCCTCCAGCAGGGCGATGTCCTCGGGGCGCAGCGCGTTCCCGGGAGTGATGCGGGTGGCGCTCGCGTTCGCCTCGCTCACAGGTGCTTCACTCCCTCACTCTTGGTGTAGTACGTCGCATGGCGGTAGTCCTTGCCCTGCGGTGACTCGAAGAACTGTCCCTTCGCGTCGGGATCGCTCGTGATGATCGACGCCGCAGGAACCACCCAGAGGCTCACGCCCTCGTTGCGCCGGGTGTAGAGATCCCGCGCATTACGCAGGGCCATCTGGGCGTCGGGCGCGTGCAACGACCCGGCGTGGACGTGCGAGAGTCCTCGGGACGATCGCACGAACACCTCCCAGAGGGGCCACGGTGCGCGCGGTTCCCGGGGGCCCGACGACGGTGCCGTGGCGCCGTCGTCGCCCGTGGTCGATCCGCCGGTCACCTAGGCCGCCTGCGCGAGCTTGAGGGCCTGCTTCTCGGCGTAGGCGGCAGCCGCCTCACGGACCCAGGCGCCCTCCTCATGGGCTTCACGACGTCGTTCCATCCGCTGCGCGTTGCAGGGGCCGCGGCCCGCGAGGACTTCCTTGAACTCGTTCCAGTCGAGGGGTCCGTGCTGCCACCGGCCGGTCTCCTCGTCGAAGCGGACATCCTTGTCCGGCAGGTCGAGGCCGAGGACCCTGACCTGTTCGACCATCATGCCGACGAAGCGCGAGCGCAGTTCGTCGTTCGAGAAGCGCTTGATGTTCCACAGCATCGATTGCTGCGAGTTCGGCGAGTCATCGTCGGGTGGGCCGAACATCATCAGCGACGGCGCGTACCAGCGGTCGACGGCGTCCTGCGCCATGGCGCGCTGCTCGGGGGTGCCGTTCGCCAGTTCGAGCAGGATCTCGAAACCCTGGCGCTGGTGGAAGGACTCCTCCTTGCAGATGCGCACCATCGCACGGCCGTACGGACCGTAGGAGGCGCGGCAGAGCGGTACCTGGTTGCAGATGGCCGCTCCGTCGACGAGCCAGCCGATCGCACCGATGTCGGCCCAGGTCAGGACGGGGTAGTTGAAGATGCTCGAGTAGCGCGCCTTGCCGGCGATGAGGTCCTCGGTCATGGTGTCGCGGGACGTGCCGAGAGTCTCGGCTGCCGAGTAGAGGTAGAGCCCGTGGCCGGCCTCGTCCTGCACCTTGGCCATGAGGACGGCCTTGCGCTTGAGCGAGGGTGCGCGCGTGATCCAGTTCGCCTCGGGCTGCATACCGATGATCTCCGAGTGCGCGTGCTGCGAGATCTGGCGCGTCAGGGCTTTGCGGTAGTCCACCGGCATCCAGTCCCGCGGCTCGATGCGGGAGTCCTGAGCGATCAGTTCGTCGAACAATCGCTCGCCGGCGGCGTCGTGGTCCACGCGGATCTGCGCGTCAACAGCTGTAGTCGTCATTGTGCCTACCTCGCTCGTGCGGACGTCGACGGCCTATTTACCGACCGTTCGTTCAGTATAGGGAAGCGGTACAGGGGCAGTCAACGCCGGGCCGACCGGACGTTCGTGCAAAAATGACCCCATGACCGCCGCCGGATCCGCCGCACCGCCGTCCGCCCGTCGCGGACGGCCGGGATACGACCAGCAGGCCGTGCTCACCGTCGCCGTCGCGGTGTTCAACCGCTACGGCTACGAGGCGACGTCCATGGGGATGCTGGCCGAGGAGCTCGGGATCAGCAAGTCGGCCATCTACCACCACGTGCCCTCCAAGGGTGAACTCCTGCGACTGGCCCTGGACCACGCCCTGAGCGGCCTGGAATCGGTCCTGACCCGACCGGCAGCGACGGAAGGGGCTTCGGATGCGCGCCTGGAATTCGTCCTGCGCGGGACGATCGCCATGCTGACCGAGCGTCTGCCCTTCGTCACCCTCCTGCTGCGGCTGCGCGGCAACACGGACATCGAGAGGGAAGCCCTCGAGCGCCGTCGCGCCTTCGACCGGGAGGTGGCCGCGCTGGTCGATGCCGCCCGCCGCGAGGGTTCGATCCGCAGCGACATCGACCCCCGCACCACGACGCGGCTCATCTTCGGCACCATCAACTCGATCGTCGAGTGGTACCGGCCCGGCGGGCCCCTGACCGCCGACAAACTGGCCGACGACGTCATCCTCATGGTGTTCGACGGTCTCCACCTGCGCTAGCAGCCCCTCGGGACGTCGTCGTCCGGGCATGCGCCCCGCCGGGGGAGCCGCCCACCGGGAGCAGCGGCAGCGGACTACTTCTGCACGAGGGTGAGCACGTCGTAGGTGGCCACGATCTCGTCGTCCTGGTTGTGCAGCACCGCGTCCCAGGCCACCTCGCCGTACTCGTCGGTCTCCCGCGGCGTGATGCGCTTCGCTGTCAACGTCACGCGGATGGAGTCGCCCGCTGCGACCGGCGTGATGAAGCGGAGGTTCTCCAGGCCGTAGTTCGCCAGGACGGGTCCCGGCTCCGGATCCACGAACAGGCCCGCACCCCAGGACAGCAGCAGGTAGCCGTGCGCCACGATCCCGGGGAAGAAGGGATTGGCGGCCGCAGCCTCCTCGTTGGTGTGCGCGTAGAACGTGTCACCCGTGGTCTCCGCGAAGGCGCTGATGTCCTCCAGGGTGACCTGCCGCAACTCCGACCGCACACTGTCACCGATGCGGAGCGTCGCGAGGTCCTTGCGGAACGGGTGGGCGCCGTCGAACCGGCGGTCCGCCCCGGTGTGCCACTCCCCCGTGATGCTGGTCAGCATGTTCGGCGATCCCTGCACGGCCGTGCGCTGCATGTGGTGCAGCACCGAGCGCATGCCGCCCAGTTCCTCCCCGCCGCCGGCACGGCCGGGGCCGCCGTGCACGAGGTGCGGGACAGGCGAACCATGACCGGTCGATGATCGCGCGTCCTCCCGGTTGAGGATGAGGACGCGGCCATGATGGGCGGCGATGCCGAGGACGAGTTCCTGCGCCACGGCGGGATCATCGGTGCAGACGGTCGCCACGAGGGAGCCCGAGCCGAGGGCTGCAAGGCGGATGGCATGGGCGAGGTCGTCGTACCCGATCACGGACGCGACGGGCCCGAAGGCCTCCACGGAGTGCAGGGCTCCGGCCTCGACGTCCTTCCAGGTCAGCAGGACGGGCTCCATGAACGCGCCGTCGGGAGCCTTGCCGGACGTGTTGTCCGCGAGCACGACGTCGGGCGCGTCCAGCGATCCGAAGGCCACCGACGCCCCGCCGGCGATCAGCTCGCGCACGGCGTCCTGGACGCCTTCGAGTTGGGCGAGGGAGGCGAGCGCGCCCATGGTGACCCCCTCGGCCCGCGGGTCCCCGAGCGTCACCCTCGAGCGGATCCGCTCGCCGGTGGCCCGGACGACGTCGTCGACCAGGGCGTCGGGCACGATGGACCGGCGGATGCTCGTGCACTTCTGGCCGGCCTTGACGGTCATCTCGGTGACCAGGGACTTCACGAAGGCGTCGAACTCGGGCGTTCCGGGTACGGCATCGGGGCCGAGGATCGCCGCGTTCAGCGAGTCGGTCTCACAGGTGAAGCGGACCCCGCCCCGGGCGATGGCCTCGTGGGACTTCAGGTGGTTCGCGGTCGACGCCGACCCGGTGAAGGACACGAGGTCGCGGTAGTCGAGGTGGTCGAGGACGTCGCGCGCCGGACCGGAGATCAGCTGCAGCGCCCCCTCGGGCAGGATCGCCGACCCGACGATCAGCTTCACGACGGCCGCCGTGAGGAACCCGGTGGGCGTGGCCGGCTTGACGATCGTCGGCACGCCGGCGAGGAACGAGGGCGCGAGCTTCTCGAGCATGCCCCACACCGGGAAGTTGAACGCGTTGATCTGCACCGCGACGCCGGGGATGCGGGTGTGGATGTGCGTGCCGAGGAAGGAGCCGTCCTTCGAGAGCACCTCGGGCGGTCCGTCGACGATCACGTGCGAGTTCGGCAGTTCGCGCCGACCCTTGGACCCGAAGGTGAAGAGCACGCCGATGCCGCCGTCGATGTCGACCATCGAGTCCACCTTGGTGGCGCCGGTCTTCGCCGACAGCTCGTACAGCGGCTCGCGGTGCGCGTTGAGGTACTGCGCGAGCTCCTTGAGCTTCAGGGCGCGTTCGTGGAAGGTGAGCCGGCCGAGCGCGGCCTGCCCCGTGCTCCTGGCGAAGCGGATGGCGGCGGCGGTGTCGATGCCGGCCGTGCTGACGATCGCGAGCTCCTCGCCGGTGCTGGCGTCGCGCACCACGGTGCCGTCGTCGTCCGCGGCCTGCCGTTCGGGTGTCCACCAGGTGTCCTCGAGGAAGCTGGGGACGACGTCGATCTGTACTCGTTCCGGGGCGGTTGTCATGGTCCGCTCGCCTTTCACTGGTGCTGCTGGGATGAGTGCGGTGGTGGCTGTGTCAGGGGGCGGCATGCGGCGGGGCGTCGTCCCAGCTGAAGAACCCGCGTCCGCTCTTGCGGCCGAGCGCTCCTTCCGCCACCTTCTCGCGCAGGATGGCCGGCGGGGTGAACCGCGCCCCGAGGGTCGATTCGAGGTACTCGGCGATCCCGAGGCGGACGTCGAGTCCCACGATGTCCGTGGTGCGCAGCGGGCCCACCGGATGCCGGTAACCGAGGACCATCGCCGCATCGATGTCCTCGGCCGTCGCCACCCCCTCCTCGAGCATGCGCATGGCTTCGAGGGCGATGGCCACACCGAGCCGGGAACTCGCGAACCCGGGGGTGTCGCGGACGACGACGGGCGTCTTGCCGAGCGCCGCCACCCAGGACCGCGCGGCCGCCTCGAGCTCTGACGACGTCCGCGCACCGAGGACGACCTCGATCAGGGCCGATGCCGGGACCGGGTTGAAGAAGTGCAGTCCGCAGAACCGCTCCGGGCGCTGCAGCACCCCGGCCAGTGCGTCAACGGACAGCGACGAGGTGTTCGTCGCGAGCCAGGCGGCGCCGTCGAGCACGTCCTCGACCGCCCGCAGGGCCTGCCGCTTGAGGGACGGATCCTCGGGCACCGCCTCGACGACGAGCCCGCAGGACGCGAAGGAGGAGTAGTCCGTCGATACCGACACCTGCCCGGAGAGATCCACCAGGGTCTCGGTGGTCGTTCCACGCTCGACGCTCCGACCGAGGGCCTGCGTGATCCGGGCGAGCCCTGCATCGGCAGCCGCGTCGTCCCGCTCGACGACGACGACGCCGGACCCGGCGAGGCAGAACGCGTGTGCGATGCCCGCACCCATCCGGCCTCCACCGAGGACGCCCACCTGCGCAGGAACACCACTGGGGTCGGTCATGAGCCCTTCTTCCTGTCCAGGAACTGCTGCATGCGATCGAACTTGGCATCCGATTCGAACAGGATCGCCTGGGCGAGCTGGTCGATCACGGGATGGGACTCCCGGGGCACGTGGAACACGCTCTTGGTGATCCGCACGGCCAGGGGGTCCTGCCGGGCGATGCGGTCGGCGAGCTCGTGCGCAGCCTGCAGGAGCTCCCCGGGCTCATGGATGGCCGTGATGAGCCGTGCTTCGAGGGCCTCCTCCGCGGTGAGGATGCGCCCGGCCAGGAGGATCTCCTTGGCGAGCGGCTCTCCTACGAGTTCCTTCAGCCG
>JASLAA010000246.1 GCA_030147325.1 Arthrobacter sp.
CGCGGCAGCCAACCTCAAGGGCCTGTCCATGGAACTGGGGGGCAAGTCGCCGTGCATCGTCTTCGCCGACGCGGACCTCGGCGCCGCGATCGACTCCGCCCTGTTCGGGGTGTTCTCCCTCAATGGGGAGCGCTGCACCGCTGGATCCCGCATCCTCGTCGAGCGTCCCGTCTACGACGAGTTCTGCGCAACGTTCGCCGCTCGGGCGAAGTCCATCGTGGTCGGCGACCCCCACGACCCGAAGACAGAGGTCGGGGCCCTGGTGCACCCCGTCCACTACGACAAGGTCGCCTCCTACGTGGAGATCGGCAAGACCGAAGGACGGCTGCTCGCCGGTGGCGGCCGACCCGAGCACCTGCCCGAGGGCAACTACATCGCTCCCACGGTCTTCGCCGATGTAGCCCCCGACGCGCGGATCTTCCAGGAGGAGATCTTCGGTCCCGTCGTCGCCATCACCCCCTTCGACACCGATGAGGAAGCACTCGAGCTCGCCAACAACACCCGCTACGGGCTGGCTGCGTACATCTGGACGCAGAACCTGACCCGGGCACACACCTTCTCCTCCGACGTGGAAGCAGGGATGGTCTGGCTCAACAGCCACAATGTCCGGGACCTCCGCACGCCGTTCGGCGGCGTCAAGGCGTCCGGCCTGGGCCACGAGGGCGGCTACCGGTCCATCGACTTCTACACCGACCAGCAGGCCGTCCACATCACCCTCGGCACGGTCCACACCCCGACGTTCGGCCGCTCCGACGCGGCTGCGGACGAAGGCTGAACCACGTCCCTCGACGGAGAGAGATCACCATGACCGACTTCATCCCCACCCCTTCAGCCCCTGCTCCGGACATCGTCCGCTGCGCCTACATGGAGATCGTGGTCACCGATCTCGCGCGCTCCCGCGAGTTCTACGTCGATGTCCTCGGCCTGCACGTGACCGAGGAGGACGACGACGCGATCTACCTCCGTTCCCTGGAGGAGTTCATCCACCACAACCTGGTGCTCCGGAAGGGACCCGTCGCCGCCGTCGCGGCCTTCGCCTACCGGGTGAGATCCCCCGCCGAGGTCGACTCCGCCGAGGCCTACTACCAGGAGCTGGGCTGCCGGACCGAGCGCCGTGCAGGTGGCTTCACCAAGGGAGTCGGCGACTCCGTCCGTGTCGAGGACCCGCTGGGTTTCCCGTACGAGTTCTTCTACGACGTCGACCACGTGGAGCGCCTCACCCAGCGCTACGACCTCTACTCCGCCGGCGAGCTGGTCCGCCTGGACCACTTCAACCAGGTCACCCCTGATGTGCCCCGGGGACGGGCATACCTCGAGGACCTGGGCTTCCGTGTCTCCGAGGACATCCAGGACTCCGACGGCGTCACGTACGCCGTGTGGATGCATCGCAAGCAGACCGTGCACGATACGGCGCTCACCGGCGGGAACGGGCCGCGTATGCACCACGTGGCCTTCGCCACCCACGAGAAGCACAACATCATCCAGATCTGCGACAAGATGGGCGCCCTGCGGATCAGCGACCGGATCGAGCGCGGTCCCGGACGCCACGGCGTCTCGAACGCCTTCTACCTCTACATCCTGGACCCCGACGACCACCGCATCGAGATCTACTGCCAGGACTACTACACGGGTGATCCGGACAACCCGACCATCACCTGGGACGTCCACGACAACCAGCGCCGCGACTGGTGGGGCAACGCCGTCGTCCCGTCGTGGTACTCGGAGGCCTCGCTGGTCCTCGACCTCGACGGGAACCCGCAGCCCGTCCTGGAACGCGATGAGCGGAGCGAGCAGGCGGTCACCGTCGGCGCGGACGGTTTCTCGTACACGCGCAGGGACGACGGTGGCGCCCCTGCCGAGGGTTTCAAGCTCGGCACCCAGCTCTGAGCAACCCTGTCCCCTTCCCGAAGGAGTGCCATGCTCGATCCGCGAACCATCAGCCGTATTGCCGACGAACTGCTCGAAGCCGCCAGGACCCGTACACCCGTGCCACTGCTCACGGGACGCTTTCCGGACATGACCGTGGAGGACTCCTACGCGGTCCAGCGCTTGTGGCGGCAGCGCAACGAGGACGCCGGCCGCACCCTGGTGGGGCGGAAGATCGGCCTCACCTCCCGGGCCATGCAGGCGGCGACGGGCATCACCGAACCGGACTACGGCGCCATCTTCGACGACATGGTCCTCCAGACGGGGTGCTCGGTGGAGTGGGAGCGCTACACGAAGCCGCGGGTGGAGGTCGAGCTGGCGTTCGTCCTCAAGGCCGATCTCACCGGGCCCGGGTGCACCCTGTTCGACGTCCTGAACGCGACGGACTACGTGGTGCCCGCCCTCGAGATCCTCGATTCACGCATCGAGATGGAGGGCAGGACCATCGTGGACACGATCTCGGACAACGCGGCGATGGGCGCGATGGTGGTGGGCGGGCGCCCGGTGAGACCCGACGCCGTCGACCTCCGGTGGGTGGCCGCCATCCTGTACAAGAACCAGGTCGTCGAGGAGACGGGGGTAGCGGCGGGAGTGCTGGACCACCCTGCCGCGGGTGTGCACTGGCTGGCCAACAAGATCGCGGCTCACGGTGACGGGTTGAGAGCCGGGGACATCATCCTCGCCGGCTCCTTCACGCGACCGATGTGGGTGGGCAGGGGCGATACCGTCCATGCCGACTACGGACCGTTGGGGGCCGTGACATGCCGCTTCGTCTAGCACCCGCCTTCGCCGCGGCGCTCGCTGCTGCCGAGCGTCCGCTCGCAGGCATGTGGGTCTGCTCGGGGAGCCCCCTGGTCGCGGAGATCTGCGCAGGTTCAGGGCTGGACTGGTTGCTGATCGACGCCGAACACAGCCCCAACGGGCTCGAATCCATCCTCGCGCAGCTCCAGGCCGTCCACGGCTATCCGGTGCACGCGCTGGTGCGGCCTCCGGTCAACGACACAGTGCTCATCAAGCAGTACCTCGATCTCGGAGTGCAGAACCTGCTGATCCCCATGGTCCATTCCGTCGCGGACGCAGAGGCTGCCGTCGCTGCCACCCGGTACCCCCCGGCGGGTGTCCGCGGCGTCGGGTCCGCCCTTGCCCGGGCCGCCCGCTGGAACCGGATACCCGGCTACCTGGCGGGCGCTTCCTCGACGATCAGCGTGAGCGTGCAGATCGAGTCGGTGGCCTCCGTCGCAGCGGTGGAGCAGATCCTCGCCGTCGACGGGGTGGACGCCATCTTCGTCGGTCCGTCCGATCTCGCAGCGTCCATGGGGCTGCTCGGCCGGCAGGAGCACCCGGACGTGCGTGCCGCCGTCGAGCATTGCCTCGCCGCGGCCGGCCGAGCCGGCAAGCCCGCGGGGGTCAACGCGTTCGATCCCTCCACTGCGCGGCACTACCTGAACGCAGGAGCGGCCTTCATCCTCGTCGGAGCCGACGTAGCCCTTCTCGCGCGCGGATCGGAGGCCCTCGCCGCGGAATTCCTGCCCGCGTCGGGGGAGGCGCCGCCGGCCGGCTACTGACGGCGGCAGTCCGTGCGGTGGACGACGGTGCCCGGCGCGGACACCGGTCCCGAACGTCGGCCCGCCCCGTCACCAACCGCTAGAATGGAGACCTCAGGGTCGCACTCCCAAGGCTGCTGCCCTCAGGACCACCACCCACGACGAGCCCTCGAAACCGCCCTCGGTCGATGACGACTCCGCTCGACCCACCAGCTCGCGCGGGCGGGATGACGTCCTGATACTCCTTCCCGGAAAGCTGCTGGCCCATGCCCGACCCGACTCCTGCTCACCTGTCCTCACTCCAGGCCCTGCTGTTCGACCTCGACGGCGTGCTGACGCCGACCGCCGAGGTGCACATGCGTGCCTGGTCACGGTTGTTCACCCCCTATCTCGACGCCAGGGGGATCTCTGCGGCCTACACGGACGAGGACTACTTCACCTACATCGACGGTCGCCCCCGGTACGACGGCGTACGCGCCTTCCTCGCCTCGCGGGGCATCTCGCTGCCTGAGGGGACACCCGAGGACCCGGCGGATCAGGAAACCGTCTGCGGACTCGGGAACCGGAAGAACGAGACCTTCAACGACACGCTGCGCGAACAGGGTGTCAGCCCCTATCCGGGCTCCCTCGCGCTCCTGGACGCGGTCGAACGTGCCGGGGTCCGGACGGCGGTCGTCACGAGCTCGCGCAACGGCGTCGCCGTCCTCGCGGCGGCGGGCCTCAGTGCCCGCTTCGGAACGGTGGTCGACGGCCTGCTCTCCGCCGAGCGCGGCATCGCCGGTAAACCCGCACCTGACACCTACCTCTATGCAGCCGAACTGCTCGGGCTCCCTGCGGCCGCGTGTGCCGTCGTCGAGGATGCCCCCTCCGGAGTCGCCGCGGGCCGGGCCGGCGGGTTCGGACTCGTCATCGGCGTGGACCGGGGGGTCGGTGCCGATGTCCTGCTCGGACGCGGTGCCGACGTCGTCGTCGACGATCTCGCAGAGCTCATCCCCCACCTTCCCGTTCCGCCGGTCGCACCCGGTTCGACGCCACCCGCCCCCAGCCAGGACCTCGCTCCATGAACCTCATCACCTCCGATCCGATCGACCGCAGCAACATGCCCATCGACGAATGGGCGCTGGTCGAGACGGAGTTCGACGCCGCCCTCCAGGGCCGGAACGAGACCCTGTTCGCCGTCGGCAACGGGTATCTCGGCTTGCGGGGCAACCTGGACGAGGGCCGTGACGCCCACGCCTACGGGACCTTCATCAACGGCTTCCACGAGACGTGGCCCATCCAGCACGCGGAGGAGGCCTTCGGCTTCGCCCGCGTGGGGCAGACGATCGTCAATGTGCCCGACGCGAAGATCATCCGGCTGTACGTCGACGACGAAGCCTTCGTCCTGACCGAAGCGGACATCCTGCACCACTCCCGCCGCCTCGACTTCACCGAGGGCATCCTCCTGCGCGAGCTCGAATGGCGGACACCCTCCGGAAAGCGCGTCCGTATCCGGTCCCGCCGCATGGTGTCCTTCACCGATCGCCACCTCGCGGTCATCGACTACGAGGTCGAGATGCTCGATGCCGAGGCATCCATCCTCATCTCCAGTCAGATCCTGAACCGGCAGGACGGGGTCGACGAGTACCAGGTGAACACCGAGTCCGACGACGGCACGTTCGATCCCCGGAAGGCGGAGTCCTTCCGGGACCGCGTCCTCCAGCCACGCCTCAAGCGATTCGACGGCTCGCGCTACGTCCTGGGCTACAGCACGACCAACTCGTCGATGACGATCGCCTGCGCGGTCGAGCACCAATTGCTCACGGACAACGAGTGGAACGAGAGCTCCCACGTCCAGGACGACCTGGCGAAACACGTCTACCGCATCGAAGCGAAGCCCGGACGCCCCATCCGTCTTCTGAAGAACATCGCGTATCACACCTCCCAGGGCGTTCCCGTCCACGAACTCGCCGATCGGTGCGGACGGACGCTCGATCGTGCCGGGGAGACGTCCCTGGAGGAGCAGTACGGGAAGCAGAGGGAATGGCTGGCCGACTTCTGGTCCCGCTCCGATGTGGAGGTGGAGGACCAGCCCGCCATCCAGCAGGCCATCCGATGGAATCTCTTCCAGCTCGCCCAGTCCACCGCACGCACCGACGGCGGCGGCATCGCCGCGAAGGGAGTCTCCGGATCCGGGTACGGCGGGCACTACTTCTGGGACGCAGAGGTCTACGTCCTCCCCTTCCTGAGCTACACGGCCCCCGTGGTCGCGCGGAACGCCCTGCGCTTCCGCCAGACCATGCTCGAGCCCGCCCGCGCCCGCGCGGCCGAACTCAACCAGCGCGGAGCACTGTTCCCCTGGCGCACCATCAACGGGCAGGAGTCGTCGGCGTACTACGCCGCGAGTACCGCGCAGTACCATATCGACGCGGACATCTCCTATGCGCTGATGCAGTACGTCGCCGCGACGGGGGACGAGGATTTCCTGACCCGCGGGGCGATCGACATCCTCGTCGAAACAGCCCGCATGTGGGCCGACCTCGGTTTCTGGCGCAGCAACGGTGACGACAATTTCCACATCCACGGTGTCACCGGTCCCGACGAGTACACGACCGTCGTGAACGACAACCTGTACACGAACGTCATGGCACGGGCCAACCTGCGGTCCGCCGTCCGCGCCGTCGAGCGGCTCCGGACCGTCGAGCCCGGAGCGCACGCCCGCATGGTCTCCCGCTTGCAGCTGCGGGAGGAGGAACTCACCGACTGGGCGCTGGCCGCCGAGAAGATGCACATACCCTTCGACGAACGCGCCGGCATCCACCCCCAGGACGCCGCGTTCCTCGAGAAGGAGCTGTGGGACCTCGAGAACACCCCGGCCGACAAACGGCCCCTCCTGCTGCACTACCACCCGCTGGTGATCTACAGGTTCCAGGTGCTCAAGCAGGCCGACGTCGTCCTCGCCCTCCACCTGCAGGGCAATGACTTCACCGACCAGCAGAAGCGCTCGGACTTCGAGTACTACGAGGCACTGACCACCGGTGACTCGACGCTGTCAGCCGTCGTCCAGTCGATCATCGCCGCCCAGGTCGGTTACCACGACCTCGCGCTGCGGTACTACCTGTCCTCCCTCTACGTGGACCTAGCCGATCTCCATCGCAACACCGCGGACGGCATCCACGTCGCATCGACCGGTGGGATCTGGAGCGCCCTGGTCTACGGGTTCGGCGGTATGCGCGACCACGGCGGCACCATCACGTTCGAGCCGAGGCTGCCCGAGGCGTGGACCCGGGTGACTTTCCGCATCTCGCTGCGCGGCACGCGGGTGCGGATCGACCTGCGGCAGGACGCCCTCACGCTGACGGTGGAGTCGGGCGAGAGCGCCACGGTCTCCGTCCATGGACGTTCCGTCGACGTTCGCGCCGGCACTCCCGTCG
>JASLAA010000216.1 GCA_030147325.1 Arthrobacter sp.
GTCCAGCCGGAACAGGGTGTAGGAGGTGATGACGATATCGGCGTCGCCCACCTGCTCACGGATGGGGACGCCGGAGGCACCCTGGGTGTCGGTGATCGCGGCGACCGTGAGCCCGGGGGCGAAGCGCTGCGCCTCCTTGGACCAGTTGGGCACCACGGAGGTCGGCGCGACGACGAGGAACGGCGCGCCGGGCCCGGTGCTCTCCTTCGCATAGGTCATCAGGGCCAGGGCCTGCAGGGTCTTGCCGAGTCCCATGTCGTCGGCCAGCACGCCGCCGAGCTGGTGCCGCCACAAAAAGGCGAGCCAGCTGAAGCCCTCGGTCTGGTACGGCCGCATCTCCGCGACGAGGCCGGCGGGTGCCGGGGTGGCTTCGACATCCTTGAGTTCGAGCAGGCCGCTCACGGCGTCACGCCAGGATTGGGCCTGCTCGGTCTCCTCGGCGAGGTCCTCGAGGTCCGCCCACAGACCCGCCTGGTAGCGGCTGATCTGCAGGCCGGACTCGGGGTCCCACTCGCTCAGCGACCGGGCCTCCTCGATGAGCTCGAGCAGCCCGTCTTCGACCAGCTGCGGGAGCTGATCGAGGAAGCCAGGGCGCTGAGCGAGTGGGACCCCGAATCCGGGTTGCAGATCAGCCGTTACCAGGCGGGGCTGTGGGCTGACTTCGAGGACCTCGCGGAGGAGACCGAGCAGGCGCAGTCGTGGCGGGACGCCGTCAGCGGCCTGCTCGAGCTCCAGGACGTCGCAGCCACCCCCGTGCCGACAGGCCTCGTCGCCGAGATGCGCCCCTATCAGGCCGAGGGATTCAGCTGGCTGGCCTTCCTGTGGCGGCACCAGCTGGGCGGGGTGCTGGCCGACGACATGGGACTCGGCAAGACCCTGCAGGCCCTGGCGCTCATGGTCCACGCCAAGGAGAACACGGGGCTCTCCGCACCGTTCCTCGTGGTCGCCCCCACCTCGGTGGTGCCGAACTGGTCGAACGAGACGCACCGCTTCGCACCCGGGCTCAAGGTCATCGCCATCGCCGACACCCAGGGAGCGTCCGGCATCCCCCTGCGCGAGCAGATCGGGGACGCCGACGTCGTCATCACCTCCTACACGCTGTTCCGCCTCGATTTCTCCGTCTACCAGGAACTCTCCTGGTCGGGGCTCGTCCTCGACGAGGCCCAGTTCGTGAAGAACCGCGCGTCCAAGGTGCACCAGGCGGCCAAGGACTTCGAGGCTCCCTTCAAGCTCGCCATCACCGGCACACCCATGGAGAACAACCTCATGGAGCTGTGGTCCCTGTTCAACATCGTGGCTCCCGGGCTGTTCCCCTCCGCGCGCAAGTTCACCGAGGACTACAGGACCCCGATCGAGAAGATCGGGGACACCCGGCCCCTCGTTCGCCTGCGCAAGCGGATCCGTCCGCTGATGATGCGGCGCACCAAGGAAGCGGTCGCGTCCGATCTCCCCCCGAAGCAGGAACAGGTCCTCGAGGTGGAGCTCCACCCGGACCACCGCCACATCTACGAGACCTACCTGCAGCGCGAGCGGCAGAAGCTCCTCGGACTCATCGAGGACATGAACCGGAACCGGATGATCGTGTTCAGGTCACTGACCCTGCTGCGCATGCTGAGCCTCGATGCCTCCCTCGTGGACCCGGAGCACGAGGGCGTGCCGTCCGCCAAGCTCGAGGTCCTGTTCGAGAACCTCGACGGCATCATCGCCGAGGGCCACCGCGCGCTGGTGTTCAGCCAGTTCACCTCCTACCTGAAGAAGGCCGCGGAACAGCTGGACGCACGCGGCATCGAGTACGCCTACCTCGACGGTTCCACGCGCAGCCGTGGCGACGTCATCGACTCCTTCAAGAACGGTACGTCCCCCGTGTTCCTGATCAGCCTGAAGGCCGGCGGTTTCGGCCTGAACCTGACGGAGGCCGACTACTGCTTCCTGCTGGACCCCTGGTGGAACCCCGCCTCGGAGGCGCAGGCCGTGGATCGCACGCACCGCATCGGACAGACGAAGAACGTCATGGTCTACCGCATGGTGTCCAAGGGGACCATCGAGGAGAAGGTCATGAAGCTCAAGGAGCAGAAGGCCAAGCTCTTCACCTCGGTGATGGACGACGACGCCGTCTTCAGCTCCGCGCTGACCGCCGACGACATCCGCGGCCTCCTGGAGGCGTAGCCCCGGGCGGCTTCGCCGTCGATCGGTGCGAGGGCCGTCGCCGGTCCTCGCCGGCGGGGCCCACGCCACTACCGGCCGTCGTCGCCCTGCCGCAGGGAGGGGTCGAGCAGTTCCGCGAACGCGCGGGGGCGGGAAGCGATCCACCAGTGACCGCCGGGGACGGTCGTGACGGTGAGGTCCTCCACCCACGCCTCCAGTCCGTCGACGAGCTTCGGTGAGAGGAAGGGATCCTTCAGGGGCACGACGACGTGCACGGGGAGGCTCAGCGTCCGACGCCGTGGGAGAGCAGCGGAGGGGGACATCGTGGTCCGATAGAGTGCGAGGCCGCGGAGAGGATCCCGGCCGACATTGCGGCGGGCAGCGAACTCGTAGCGCCGGGTCAGGACGAGCTTCCAGGCGAGTTCCGGCAGGAGCGGGAGCTGGAAAGCGCCCACGTACCAGCTGCGCAGCAGCTGTCCGACGCCCTGCGGCACCAGCCGGGGCTTCCCCAGCCGGCCCCTGAGCCAGTGCGAGAAGTGGCGCAGGTCGGGACCCGAGATACTCGTGTAATCCAGGACCAGCCCGTGCGCGCGTTCATCCTGCACCGCAGCCCAGCCCTGGATCGAGCCCCAGTCGTGACCGACCAGGCGCACCCCTCCCGGGGTGTCGATGGCGGCCAGGACGGCGAAGATATCGTCGACGAGTTCCGACAGGGCGAACCCCGCCCCCTCCTGCGGACGCGACCGCCCGGCGTTCCGGGTGTCGAACGCGACGAGGTGGTGGGTCGCTGCGAGCTCCCGGATCACAGGAAGGAACACGCGGTGGTCGTCGGGGTAGCCGTGGACGAGGACCAGGGTCGGTGCATCGGGTCGGGGATCCGCGCCGTACTCGAACACGGCGAGCTCGGCGCCCGCCGTGCGGATCGTCCGGGCCCTCTCACGCAATGCGTCCATGCCCCCACCCTAGGGTCTTCCTCGGGCGTGCGGTGGAGCAATCAGCCCTGCCGGCCGGAACCCCGGATCCTGCCCGCGTCCAGCCAGACGATCCGGTGGGACACGGCATCCGCGAAGGCCGCATCATGCGTCGCCATCACCACCGCACCACCTGCCCGCGCGTGGTCGGTCACCAGGCGGGCGAGCACTGTCCGCGTGGGCTCGTCCAGACCTGCGGTCGGTTCGTCGAGCGCCCAGACGGTGGGCCCCGTGGCGATGATCGACGCCAGCGCGACGAGCCGCCGCTGGACGAATCCGAGCTCGTAGGGATGGACCTCCCCGAGTGCACCGAGACCCAGACTGTCGAGGGCGGCGGAGGCCCGCCGCGACGCCTCCGGCCGGCGGCATCCCGCGGCCAGCGGACCGTAGGAGACCTCTCGCAGCACCGTGCGTTCGAAGAGTTGCTGGTCGGTGTCCTGGAACAGGTAGCCCACGATGCCGGCCAGCGCGCCGGTCGGTTGCCGACGGATCGGAGAGCCGCCCACCGTGACGGAACCGGCGTCGGCCCGGTACAGCCCGTTCAGGTGCTGCAGCAGCGTCGACTTCCCCGACCCGTTGGCACCCCGGACAGCGACGATCTCGCCCGCTGCAACGGTCAGGTTCACCCGATCCAGACCGGGACCCTTCTCCTCGAGGCCCGGCGCCGCCCGGTGGGCGAAACTGACATCGTGCACAACGACGGGGTGGGGCCCGGACGAGGAGACCCCGGCCGCACCAGCCTCGACCCGCGGTGCGTCCCCGGCGGTTCCGATGCCGTACCGCCGCAGCCCCGCCCAACGAGCCTCCGTCAGCAGTCCCTCGAAGACCGGGTGGCCCTCGGCGAGCGCGACGACGCGGGCACCGTCCGGGGCCGTGCGCGGGAGCATCGGCTCGCACACCACGACGCCGGTGCCGCCCCGGCGCAGGGCATCGAGGGCTTCGGCGACGTCGCGGGCCGCGTCCTCGTCCAGCCCCTGGAACGGTTCGTCGAGCACCAGGATGCGGGGGCGTTGCGCCACGGCCGCGGCGATGACGGTCCGCTGGAGCTCCCCGCCGGACAACCGACGGGGGTCACGCCCGAGCAGGGGGGTCAGCCTGAGCGACCCAGCGACATCGGCGACGATCCTCCTCAGATCGTCGGTGGGCACGCCGCGGTTCGAGGGACCGAAGGCGATCTCCTCCCCCACACTCGCCGACATCATGGACAGTTGCCCCCAGGCGCCCTGGGCGACGAAGCCCACTGCCGCACTCCAGGCAGCGGGGTCGATGCGCGGATCGCCCGGCGTGCCGGCGAACGTCACGGTCTCGCCGTCGAGCGTGATCGACCCGCGGAACACCGAACCGGCATCGGCGCCCGTCTGTCCCGCGAGCAGCCTGGCGAGGGTCGTCTTGCCCGATGCCGACGCTCCGGCGATCACCAGGTACTCCCCCGGCCGTACCGTCACGGTGAGGCCCGCGAGGAGCCGTGCGCCGTCGTCGTACTGGAACGACTCGCTCCGGATGCTGATCATGCGAGCACCGGACCGATCAGCCAGGCGGCCGAGACCACGGCCGTGACAGCAACCATCACCCGGCGGGCGAGGCGCTGTCGCGGCGTATCGGTGTCCGCGAGGTAGCTCGTGCGGACGCCTGGGGAGGAGAAGCCCCTTGCTCCGAGCATGTGGTTGCGTTCCGACGCGTCGACGAGCAGACCGATGACCAGCGGCGTGGTGACGCTCAGCAGTGCGCGGAACCGCGAGAGCGGCCCCCGTCCGACGACGAGCCCGCGCGCCTGCTGGGCGCGGGTGATCCGGCGTGCACGCAGTGCGACGTGCGGGATGAGCCCGACGGCGGACCCGACGATGAACACCAGCTTCCGGTTCCAGCCCCGGTGCGTCATGGTCGCCAGGAGCTCAGGGACGTCGAGCGTCATGGCAGCGGTCAGGAACACGCCCGCGAAGACGCTCATGCGCAGCCCCATGAGGGCGGCGAAGGACAGTCCTTCCGCCGTCACCCGCGCGACGCCGAGGTCGAGGAGTACGTGACGGCCCTCCGGGAAGAACAGTCCGTGCAGCAGCAGCGAGGAGACCAGGAGCGGCCCCGCCACGAGGGCGACCGCGAGTCCGATCTGCCGTGGCCGGCCCGAGAGCAGCACCGCGGGAAGGACGACGAGCAGCAGGACGGCGAGGGAGAACTGCCACCGGTTCACGACGAGGACGAGCACCACGAGCAGAACCGCTGCGAGCAGTTCGGTCAGTGGGTTGTAGATCCTCCGGCGCGGCATGGTTCAGGCGATGGCGTCGTCGTTCCCCGGTGACGTCCGGGCGGGGCGGTCGCCGGTCCGGGAGCCCAGGACCCGGTGCGTCCTGGCGAACGGGAACTGGCGCACGGCCCGCTGCGGGAGCGCATACACGATCAGCGCGACGACGACGAACACCACGATCTTGTCGAGGGAATCGGACAGCAGCCCCTGCTTCGTGGCTGCGACGAGCAGCTTGTCCCCCATGGACCGGAAGACGGCGATGATCGCGTTCGTCCCGACGGTGCCGGCCGCGCCGAACATGAACACGGCGACCGGGGCGGCGACGAGCCCGCCGATCGCTCCGACGACGAGACCCGCGACGGGCGCGAGGTAGACGCGGCGGAAGGCTCCGTACTTGGCGGCCAGTCCCGCGAGCAGCCCGATGAGCGCCGCGCCGGCGGCGAAGGGCAGGGCGAACGGATTGAAGAGTCCCCAGATGGCGTTGCTGATCGCGCCCGTTGCAGCACCTGCGGCGGGACCTGCCAGGACTGCTACGAGGACCGTGCCGATCGCGTCGAGGTAGATCTGCATGCCCAGCGAGCCCGCGATCTGCCCGATGGCGATGTTCAGCGCGATCCCGAGCGGCATCACGACGAGGGAGCTCGTGCTGAGCATCGGCAGGATCCCGGCCACCAGCAGGGCACCCCCGCCCAGGAATCCGAAGAGCGAGACGAGCGAAGCCACGCTGCCCATCCCGCCTGCGATCTCCGTGGGCTGGACGGTGACGAGGAAGAGGTAGGTGCCTGCGATCAGGGCGGCACCGAGGACTATCAGCAGTCGTCGCGGCCGCTGCGTGGCGGGCTCGGCGGCGAGGGTCAGGGGTGTGCTCACGAGTGGTCCTTGGGCGTGTCGGGGCGAGGTGTGCGCACCTCATGTCACCTCGGCGCAGGCCGCGCAGCAGTGCGGGCAGCTCCCAGTGTACTGGTCCGCGCCGTCGCGCCCGGTGGCCGTCGGCAGGGTCCGCACCGGGGGTGGGGCTGGTTCAGCCGTGCATCCGTGCCAGGCTGGACAGCCTGCGGACCATCAGCTCGAACACTGCCTCCGGGTCGTTGTCGGTCACGATCCGCGCGTTCTGCGCCCGCTTCCACATGCCGCTGACGTCGGCCACCGTCTGCCCGAACGTCAGGGGCGAGTCCGTCTCGACGTCGACCGTCGCGAGCCGCTCCTGGACGGTGACCTCCCCGGTTGCGACCATCGCCGCGAAGAGGTCGTGCAGGTGCGCGATGTAGCCCTGGTCGTAGAGCCGGTGGAACTCCATGTAGAAGCGCAGCGCGTCGGACAGGCCTGCGACGACGGCGTTCTCGTTCCGGCTGCGCGTTCCGGCCGGCTCATCCGGGTCCAGCAGTTCCGGACCGGCACCGGCAGCGCGCGACACGGCATCGACGTGCGCCGGAGTGCATTCGATGCGTTCCGTCGTCTCCAGCGCACACACCACGGGCAGCTTCTCGAACGGCAGCCCCTCGTAGGCGGCGAAGACCTCTTTGGCTGCATGCGGGTCCACATGCGTGTTCCACTCCGCGACCGGCGTCGTGTTGCCGGGATGGTGGAAGGCCCCGCCCATGATGACGAGGCCCTTCAGCAGCATCGGCAGCTCCGGCTCGGCACGGAGCGCGAGGGCGAAGTTCGTGAGCGGTCCGGTGACCACACCCGTCACCTGGCCGGGATGGCACCGCACGGCCTCGAGCCAGACGTCGACGGCGTGGCGGCCGGAGATGCGGCCCCGCGGAACAGGAAGGACCGCGTAGCCGATGCCCTGGTCCCCGTGGGTCTCCTCGGTGGTGACGAGCGGGATCTCCAGCGGGACCTCGCTGCCGATGGCCACCTCCACACCGGAATGTCCGCACAGCTCGAGCAGCGCCAGGTTGTTGGTGGCGACCTGGCGGGCCCCGACGTTCCCGGCCGTGCAGGTGATCCCCTCGATCGTGACACCCGGCGTCGCGAGGAGATACAGCAGCGCGACGGCGTCGTCGATACCCGTGTCGACGTCGAGCAGAAGGCGCTGGCGGGGCTCGGCCACGGTCAGTCCGCCGCGGTGGTGCGGAGCAGCTGAAGGCGGAGCGTCCGGGCCGTCTCCATGTGGTTGCGGGCGATGGCGCGCGCGTCCTCGCTGCGCCGCTCCGCGATGGCGCTGATGAGGGCCTCGTGCTCGAGGAGGACCTCCTGCCAGCGCTCCCCGACGGACAGGGTGGAGCGCGGCGTGTGGATGAGGTGGGTCGAGAGCCGCTGCAGCAGGTCCATCAGGATGGGATTGCGGGCCGAGGCCCAGAGCGAGGTGTGGAACTCGAGGTTGTTGGTGACCTTCGTGGTGTCGTCCGGGTCGACGACGGCTCGGTCACGTTCCAGCAGTGCCTCGAGCCGCATGAGGTCTGCCGTCCCGCGGTTGAGAGCTGCCTGGCCTGCGGCCTCCTCCTCGAGCATGACCCGCAGGTCGTAGATCTGGATGACCTCCTGGGGATCGATCTGCGGGACCTGGAGCCCCCGCGCCGCCCGTTCGAGCAGTCGCTCGTGCTGCAGCCTGCTCAGGGCTTCGCGAACGGGAGTCCGGGATACGCCGAACCGCTCCGAGACGACCACTTCGCGCAGTGCCGTGCCGGGCGGGTGCACCCCGGCGAGGATCTCGCTGCGGAGGACGCGGAAGATGGCATCGCCGTCCACGCGCGCCGACAGTTCGGTCGACTCTGCCATGGCGCCCCCTTGATGGTCTCGCGGTTCGGTGGGTCAGGACGCATGTCCTGCTGTCGGTCCGGGCCGGGGTGGAGACCCCGGCCCGGACCGCGTGGACGCTAGCTGGCGAGCTGGCGCAGCACGTACTGCAGGATGCCGCCGTTGCGGTAGTAGTCCGCTTCACCCGGCGTATCGATGCGCAGGACGGCGTCGAACTCGA
>JASLAA010000231.1 GCA_030147325.1 Arthrobacter sp.
ACGACCTTCACAGCGGGGTGGGGATCCTGCCACTCGACGGGGCCTTCCCAGGGGTCGACGACGGCAGTGGAGTTGGTGATCTCTCCGGTCGCGGGGTCCAGCGTGTGCAGGGCGCCGTCGGAGGCGATGATGAGAACCTCACCGGCGGGGCCGCGGGCCACGTCACGGAAGGTGTACTCGACGCCGTCGGGCAGGTCGATGACCTTCATCGTCTTGGTTTCGGTGTCGATGAGGGTGAGCTCGCTCAACAGGTAGCCTTCCGAGTCGGGATCGGAGTTGTAGTCGCCGACCACGATGGGGCTGGCGTCGCTGAGGTAGGCGTTGCCCATGCGGCCGTACTCGTCGGGGGCGGTGATCTTGGTGATCTCTCCGTTGTCGTAGGCGAGGACGCCGTCGCTGCAGCCGAAGACGACGACCTCGTCCTTCGTGGTTCCCTCCCCGTGGATGGAGGGGCACTGGTCGCTGCTGGCGATCTCGTTCCCGTCGGCGTCGAGGACCTTGATACCGGATCGGCTCTCGGAGTTGCCGACCGTGGTGAGGAAGGTGCCGTCCGCCAGGACGACGGACACGCCGTGGTGAGCCTGGTCGCCCTTGATGGTCTCGGTCTCGGGGAGGCTGTCCCGGGCGTCGAGCAGGTCGTCGGTGGTGAAGATGGTGGTGTCGCTGGTGCCGTCGGCGTAGAGGACGGTCTTGTCGCCGTGCTGGACCACGTGGCCGGCGGCGTCGGCCTCGAACATCAGGTCGGTGAGTTTCGGTTCTGCCTGCTGGGATCCGGAGGAATCAGTCCAGGTGCCAAGATCCAGGACCTGGAAGCCTGCGGGGACGGTGACGAGGGCGTGCCGTCCGTCGCCTGCTGGGTTCAGGCGCGTGAACCCGTCGATGGGGAGATCGCCTTCGAGTTCCAGGGTGGTGCCGTCGAGGACGGCGATGCCGCCGTCATAGGTCAGGGCTACGCGGGGTGTCTGCTCGCCCGCGGAAGCGGCTGATGTGGTGGGGCTTGCTTCCGTGGCCGGGGTTGAGCCTGATTCTGCGGTGCCGCACCCGGAGATGAGTAGTGCGGACGAGGCGACCGTCGCCGCGAGGGCCAGGTGCCTTCGGCGTTCGGTGAGGGGATTCGCTGTCATGGTTCTCCTTCTGTTCTTACGGGATCTCAGGGTGAGAGGCCGGTGGAGATGCGCTCGGTGTTGGTGCGCATCATGGTGAGGTAGGTGTCTGCGCCCTCACCGGGGTTGGTGAGGGATTCGGTGAAGAGTTCGACGACGTCGACGTCGATGTTCGCGCCGTCGGCGAGGACCTGCACGAGCCGGTCCGGTTGGGAGGACTCGGCGAAGATGGTGTTCACCTGCGCTTCCTCGATCGCCGCGACGAGGTCACGGAGGTCCGAGGCGCTGGGGGAGGCGAGGGTGGTGCCGCCGGGGATCACGGCACCGATGATGCGGAAGTCGTACCGTTCGGCGAGATAACCGAAGACGTGGTGATTGGTGACGAGGTTCCGCCGGTCGGTGGGAATTGCCGCGAAGCTTTCCGCCATGGCTGCGTCGAGCTCCGTGAGCTGTGACTGGTAGGCGGTGGCGGAGGTTCCGATGGCTTCAGCGTCGATGCCGTCGATCTCCGAAACCCGTTCTCCGAGTTCGTCGACGACGTCGACCATGAGTGCCGGGTCGGTCCAGAAGTGAGGGTCGGGTGCTCCCTCGCCCTCGCCTCCCGTGTAGGCGAGGGGAGTGATGACATCGCCGGCGACGAGGATGGGAACCTTCTCGGACTGTGCGCTGTCGATGTGCTGCTGCAACCCTTCCTCGAGTCCCAGTCCGTTGGTGACGATCAGGTCGGCCTGCCGCATCAGGGCGCCGTCCTGGGCGGAGATCTCGAAGGAGTGCGGATCGGCGTCGGGCTGCATGAGTACCCGCACGTCAGCCTCGGCGCCGACGACGTTCTGGACGACGTCGCCGAGGATGTTGGTGGTGACCACGATGAGGGGGATGTCGGAGCCGGCATCAGCGCCGCACCCCGAGACCCCCATGACCGTCACCGAGGCAAGGAGCAGGGCCACGTGCTTGCGCAGGATGCTCATCGGCCGGTCTCCGCGAAGTGCACAGGGACGGTATTCATGTCGAAGGTGCGCGCGAGGCGGGCGTTGTCTGCGAAGTCGATCTCATGGAGCTGCTGCTCGGCGGGAGCGTTGAGGTAGGCCCGCTGCTGGTCGGTGGTCAGCTCGACCCCGGCCAGGAGCACCGGATCCCTCAGGGTCTCGGTCAGCAGCGGCTCGGTCACCGCGATGGTCCCGGACGTCTCCGAGGAGAGCACGAGGACACGGCCGTCGTCGCCGAGGGCGACGACATGGCCTTCCTTGTCGTCGACGGCGGATACCTGCAGCAGCGGCACGTCGGTGGGGATGAACTGCCAGGAACGCTTCCGGGTGTCGAGCAGCCAGGCGCCCTGGTCGCCGGCGACTGCGGCGACTGTCGGCCGTCCTTCGCGGGCCCGGAAGTCGGTCGCTTTCTCCGCGTCCTCACCGGCCGGGTAGGGGATCCGCTCGAACGCGACGTCGTCGCCGTCACGGGTCGCGAGGATGGCTCCGTCGTCGCATCCGATGACGGTGCCGACCGCCGTTGTGATAGTGCCCTGGGCATCCATGCAGTCAGCGGATGCGCCGTTCACCGGTTCGCCGTCCGCGTCGTGCACCTGAACGGAGGCTGCTGTCCCATCGGGGCCGGGTCGGGTCAGGAGTGTGAAGTCGGCGATCGGGACGAGCATCCCGGGGTGGGGTTCGGCAGTGAGTTCAGCACGGACACTGAGCTCTCCCCTGGCCAGTGCGTCGTTGTCGAGGACCGTGCCCTTGCCGCTTTCAGGGAAGTAGACGCCGGTGGCCGAAGAGCCGGATGTGACGATTGCTTCGCCTGTGCCATCGATCGCGCCGATGATCTTCGATTCACCGCGGTAGTAGTGGAAATGGTCCTCGTGGTCCCACGTCCACATGCCGCTGTCGATCACGGTCATCGCTCCCGTGGTCGCGGATGACGTGAAGAGGTACCGCCCGTCAGTGGAGGTATCACTGACGTCCTGGACCTCTCCGATGCCCGTGGTGGTCTCCGCAGCCAGGTCGAGCATGTCGACCCGCCCTTCCGTGTCCACGGTCATCAGGTGGAGCTGAGGCTCGGCGACTTCCGTGGAGCCTTCGAGGGTTCCGTGGCCGTCACCGGTTGAAGCCGCGGCGGAACTGGAGGCAATCGAGGGATCAGTGACGGCATCAGGCCCGGTGCCACCGGCTGATTCCATCGAGGAGCAGGAAGCAAGACCGAGGGCAAGCAGAGGAAGAGTAAGAAGCAGGGTATTAGGCGTTCGCACGAAGGGCTTTCTGTGTAAGAGCTGCCGCCGGTTCAGCACCGACGGAACTGTCGGTCAGGCTGTCGGTGGAGCGATGGGTGGGGCTACTGGTGGGCCGATGGGTGGTGCGTCGACGGGTGAGGGTGCGCGTGATGCTGGACAGAGCAGCGCATCCGATGGCCGCGAGGGCAATCGACGCGCCGGCTGCGGAGCCGTAGTACCAGGAGGCGAGAAGACCCAGGACGACGGACGCGACGCCGATCAGTACCGCGAGCACCATGGTGTTCGGGACGCGCGTGGTCCAGGGGGCAGCGGCGACAGCCGGCGCGAGCAGCAGCCCGATGACGAGCAGCGCTCCGACGGCCTGGTAGGAGGCGACCACGGCCAGTGTCACCAGCCCGACGAGGAGCACCTGGGCCAGACGCGGCTTGAGCCCCATGACCTGGGCGATCCGCCGGTCGAAGGCGAG
>JASLAA010000254.1 GCA_030147325.1 Arthrobacter sp.
CGGATCGAGGGCCGCCAGCAGGACCTTCCCCTGCGACGTGAGCATCGCCGGGAAGCGCGTGCCGATCTCGACCCGCAACGCGATCAGCTTGGGGACGGCCACGCGCGCTACGTAGACGATGTCCGATCCGTCCAGCTGCGCCATCGACGACGACTCCCCCGTCCGGCCCACCAGCCGCTCCAGGTGCGGCCGGGCCATGTCCCACAGCCCGAGTGCTCCCACATAGGCCATGCCCAGCTCCAGCACCTTCGGGGTCAGCATGAAAGCACCCTCCCGCACCTCCACGTAGCCCAGCTCCTCGAGCGTGAGCAGGATGCGCCGCGCCGTGGGGCGGGCCAGGCCCGCCGCCCTGGCCACCTCGCTGAGACTCATCACGGGATGCTGGGCGGAGAAGTTCCGCAGGACCTCCAGCCCGCGGGCCAGCGCCTCGATGAAATCCGGTCCTTGCCCGCGCTCGGCCATGATTCTCCCTCTGCTGGTGTGACCCTTGACACGTCCCGGAGCCGAGCCCATGATGAGAGGACGCAAATCCGGACGGGTGTCCGCCTAGCGGACAGTCTAGCCGACACCTGATCGCCGATCAAAGGAATTCCGTGTCCAGTTCTCCTGATCCCGACGCTCCAACGGCCCGCCCGCTCGAGGGGGTGGTGATCGCCGACTTCTCCCGGGTCCTGGCCGGCCCTTACGCCACCATGCTGCTCGCGGACCTCGGGGCGCAGGTCATCAAGGTGGAGGGCCCCGGCGGGGACGACACCCGCGGCTGGATCCCCCCGGTCCGTCCCGACGGGGTCTCCACCTACTACACCGCCGTGAACCGGAACAAGAAGTCCGTGGTGCTGGACTTCAAGGACGACGCCGACCGCGCCACGGCGCAGGCCCTCGCCCTAAGGGCCGATGTCGTGATCGAGAACTTCAGACCCGGAGGACTGCGACGTTTCGGCCTGGACTACGCCACGGTGTCGGAATCCAACCCCGGCGTCGTCTACTGCTCCATCAGCGGCTTCGGCTCCGCCGGCGGTGCATCGCTGCCCGGGTACGACCTGATCGTCCAGGCCATGTCGGGGCTGATGAGCCTGACCGGCGATCCCGACGGCTCGCCCTACCGCGCCGGCATCAGCGTCTTCGACGTCATGGCCGGGCTGCACGCCACCATCGGCATCCTCGCGGCCCTGCGTCACCGCGATGCCACCGGCACGGGACAACACGTCGAGACGAGCCTGATGGCCTCCGCGATGAGCGGACTGGTCAACCAGACCACCGCTTACGTGGCAGGCGGCGTCGTCCCGCACCGGATGGGCAACGCCCACCCCAGCCTGTTCCCCTACGAACCGCTGCCCACGGCGGACGACGACCTGATCGTCACCGCCGGGAACAACGCACAGTTCCGCAAACTGTGCGGGGCCCTGGGCATCCCCGAGGTCGCCGACGATCCCCGCTTCGCCGAGAACGGGGACAGGACCGAGAACCGGGAGCAGCTACGCCCGCTCCTCGTCGATCGGCTGAGGACCCAGCCGGCCAAGCACTGGTTCACGAAGCTCAACGAGGTCGGCGTGCCGAACGGGCCCATCAACACGATCGGTCAGGGGGTGGAGTACGCGAAGGAGCTCGGGCTCGACCCCGTGGTCATCGCCGGTGAGGGGGAACGCGCCGTTCCCGTGGTGCGCCATCCCATCACCTTCTCCGCGACGCCCGCCCGTTACGACCTCGCACCGCCGACGCTCGGTGAGCACACCGAGCAGATCCGGGACTGGCTCAGCGCCCAGTCCACCGCCGATGCCGCCACGCGGCAGGAGGAGACACGATGACGACCCCGCAGGGACCACCACAGTTCCCCACCTCGCTGGGAACCTCCTCCGCCACCGAGATCCGCCTGCTGGGCCACGACGTGGCGCAGGACCTCATGGGCAAGGTGGGCTTCGGGGAGCTGGCCTACTGGCTGGTCGCCATGCGACGCCCGACGCCGGGGCAGCTGCGCGTCTTCGAATCCGTCCTCGTCGCCCTGGCCGACCACGGCTTCACGCCGACCGCCATCGCCGCCCGCCTCACCTACCTCAGCGCTCCGGACTCGATCCAGGGAGCGATGGCTGCCGGCCTGCTGGGTGGCGGCTCGCGCTTCCTCGGCGTCACCGAGGACTGCGGGCAGTTCCTCGCAGCGACCCTCGCCGCCCACGACGGCGACCTGCCAGCCACCGATGCGGAGTGGGACGCGATGGCCCTCGACGCGATCCGCGCCCAGCGCTCGGCGGGCAGATTCGTCCCCGGTCTCGGCCACCCGAACCACAAGGACGGTGACCCGCGCACACCGGTCCTGATCGCGATCGCGGAGGAGGAGGGCCTGCGCGGGCCGCACCTGCGCCTGTTCGAAGCCATCGGCCGCATGAGCGAGACGGCCCTCGGCCGTGCGCTGCCCCTGAACGGCGCGGGCGTCTGCGGGGCCGCACTGGCCGACGCCGGCCTGCCCACCGACATGCTGCGCGGATTCGCCCTCCTTGCCCGGGCGGCCGGACTGCTCGGCCAGATCACCGAGGAGAAGCGCAACCCGATCGCGAACGACATCTACATGACCGTGGACCGGAACTCCGTCTACGTCGATCCCGACCAGAGCGCCTCATGAGGGGAGAAGCACATCATGGCTGAACTGACGGCAGTACTGGCCAGTACCCACCACCCGTTCTACCTCAAGGCCAGCACCGACCATTCCGAGAGCCGCATCCCGCAGGCCGACGAGTGGCAGCGCAAGGTCGAGGCCTACCGGGAGACCCTCACGGCCGCGGAACCGGACGTCCTGGTGATGGTCGGGGCAGACCACTTCCACCAGTTCTTCCTCGACAACTACCCCACCTTCCTGATCGGCAAGCAGGAGAAGTACGACGCGACCTTCTACAACGAGGAACGCGAGTTCGGGATCCCGAAGTACCTGCTCGACGGCGATGTCGAGCTCTCCGGCTACCTCCACCAGGGACTGCTCGACTCCGGCTTCGACTTCTCGTTCAGTCACGAACTGAAGATCGATCACTCGATCATCTGCCCGATCATCACGGTGCGTCCGCAGGCGGACCTGCCGATCGTCCCGATCTACACGAACATCTTCGCCCCGCCCCTGCCGTCCCCGAAGCGGTTCTGGGAGCTCGGCCGGGCCATCCGCAAGCTCATCGACGCGTGGCCCTCGGACAGGAAGGTCGCCGCCATCGGCACCGGACACCTGTCCCTGGAGCTGGGCGGACCGCGCATGTTCGGGGAGCACGGGCCGGACCCGGCATTCGACGCGCAGGCGATCGAGTGGCTCTCCACCGGCAACATCGAGGCGATCCTCGAGAACGTCACCCACGAGTCGATGGCAGCCTCCGGCAACGCGACGCACGGGTTCATGGACCTGATCCTGATGATGGGCATCGCCGGGACCGAGGAGGCCGACTACGTGGACCAGCTCGACCTCTATCACACCCGTGAGATGTACATGACCTGGTACCCGCACAAGAACCAGGAACTCCTGGCCGCTGCGAGCAGGGCGGCGGCGTCCTCACAGGCCAGCCTCGGTCCCGTCTATGCCACGAGGGAGGACGCACCGGCATGAGCAAGTACTACGTCAACAAGTTCCTCTACACCGTGGACCGCGACCCGGCGTGGGTCGCCCGGTACAAGGCGGACCCGGCGTCGGCCATCTCCGCCTGGGAGGAGGAACTGGGCCAGTGGCTCAACTCCTCCGAGAGGACCACCTGGTTGTCCTTCACCGATGACGAGCGCCGCGCCCTCGAGACGTACGACTACGCCTGGCTGTTCGAGTACGGAGCCCACTTCTTCCTGTACCTCACCCTGTTCATCGGCCTGTTCGACGAGGACTGGAGCAAGGAGAAGGGACCGCTGTCCTACCAGCTGGCATGGGCGGCGGGCCTGCAGGAGTGGACCGGCAAACCCTACCCGCCGGTCACCCTCTAGGCTCTCCCACCCCTTCAGCGAACGTCCGCCCCACCCACCACGAGGAGTCAATGATGACCACTGAAAGCCGCACACCCGAGCCGGGCCGCCCGATCGTCTTCCGCAACGGGACCGTCCTCACCATGGACGGCTCCAAGCGCGTCCTGACCGACTCCGACGTCCTGGTGGTGGGGGAGGAGATCACCGCCATCGGCCCGTCCCTGGCCGTCCCGGAGGGCACGCAGGAGATCGACGCGTCCGGCGGCATCGTGATGCCCGGAATGATCGACACGCACCGGCACATGTGGCAGACGGCCATGCGCGGCTACGGCGCCGACTGGACGCTCACGCAGTTCTTCGTCTGGTACGTCCTCGAGCACGGGACGGCGTTCCGCCCCGAGGACATCGCCGCCGGCAACCTGCTCTCGGCCTGGGAC
>JASLAA010000295.1 GCA_030147325.1 Arthrobacter sp.
GCTCGCCTGGCGCGCCGGCGCGGCGGTCGCGGACCTCGAGTTCTTCCAGTTCCACCCCACCTCGCTGGACGTCCCCGGCAACCCGCTGATCTCGGAAGCGGTCCGTGGCGAGGGCGCACGGCTCCTCGACGAGGACGGGCACCGGTTCATGGCCGACTACCACCCCGAGGGGGACCTCGCTCCGCGGGACGTCGTCTCCCGCAGCATCGCCCGGCACCTGGCGCTCCGGGCGACGCGCGACCCGGATCGGCGACGCCGGGACCGGATCCACCTGGACGCCACCCATCTCGGAGCCGACGTCCTCGAGCGGCGCTTCCCGACCTTGACCGCGCTCACCGCCGCGCACGGCTGGGACTGGTCCGCCGTCGTCGTGCCCGTGGTTCCGGCCGCGCATTACTGGATGGGCGGCGTCCGGACCGATCTGGCGGGACGGACCACCGTCCCGGCCCTGTTCGCGGTGGGGGAGGCCGCCCGGACCGGTGTGCACGGGGCCAACCGGCTGGCCTCCAACAGTCTGTTGGAGGCCGTGGTGTTCGCGTCGCGGTGTGCGGCGGCGATCTCGGCAGGCGGGGGAGCGGCGCCCGTGTTCGACGTCGAGCACCTCTCCCTCGAAGCTCCGGTGGAGGGCTCTCATTCCTTCACCCGCAGGGATCTGCAGGCGCTCATGTCCGATCATGCAGGAGTCCTGAGGACGGGTGACGGCCTGGACATCGCCTGGAAGCACCTGGCCGCCTATCGCCCTCCGAAGGATCAGGAGACGGCGAACCTGCTGCTCTGTGCCCGGTTGCTGGTACGCGCGGCCATCGACCGGGGCGAGTCGTGCGGTGCCCATCACCGCTCGGATCAGCCCGATCAACCCCCGGCGCATCCCGCCCCGACACGGTCCTATGCCCGGACCCCCGGAGGAACACCATGACCCGCACCGAAGGACATCCCGCGCACGCCCGCCCGAGGACGGCGCCGCCGGCGCCGCCGCAGCACCTGGTGGACGGCGTCGTCGCTGCCGCGCTCGCCGAGGATGCGCCGTGGGGAGACCTCACCTGCCAGGCGCTCATCGGTCCTCAGCTGTGGGCGACGGCGACGATCACCGCCCGCGAGCCCGGGATCCTCTGCGGGACGACGGCCATCGAGGCAGCACTGCGCCTGACCGATCCGCGGATCAGCGTCGCGTTCCCCGTCCCGGATGGTTCGGCCTTCGACGCAGGCCAGACCGTTGCCGAGATCCGCGGGCCGGCGGCAGGCATCCTCACGGCCGAACGCACCGCACTGAACATCGCGCAGCGGCTGAGCGGGATCGCGACCCTGACGCGCAGCTTCGTCGACGCGGTGGACGGCACGTCCGCGCGGATCGTCGACACCCGGAAGACCACGCCCGGACTCCGCGTGCTCGAGCGCTGGGCGGTGCGGTGCGGAGGAGGGTCGAACCATCGCTCCAGCCTCTCCGACGCCGTCATGGTCAAGGACAACCACCTCGCCCTGCTGTCGATCGACGGTCCGGCGGCGCTCACGCAGGCACTGCTGGAGGTGCGGTCCAGGGTCCCGCACACCGCGCATGTCGAGGTGGAGGTGGACCGCCTGGACCAGCTCGGCCCGGTCCTGGCCGCGGGTGTCGACACCATCATGCTCGACAACTTCAGGCTGGAGGACCTCGCCGAGGGCGTGCGGCGGATCCGTGGACAGGCCCTGGTCGAAGCGAGTGGGAACGTCCGGCTCGACACCGTCGGAGCGATCGCCGCCACCGGCGTCGACATCATCTCGGTGGGTGCACTGACGCACAGCGTGCGGTCCCTGGACCTCGGCCTGGATTTCACTCCGGACGCCGCCACAGTCGGGAGAAAGGCGTGATCTACCTCGACGCCGCAGCCACCGCTCCGGCCAGCAGGGAGGTCCTGGAGGCGATGTGGCCCCTGCTGACCTCGGTCTTCGGCAACCCCTCGAGCCACCATGCGTTCGGTGAGGCTGCAGCCGTCGAGCTCGTGCGGGCCCGCACCTCGATCGCGGCCAGGCTCAACTGCCGCCCCGCGGAACTCGTCTTCACCTCCGGCGGCACGGAGGCCAACAACCTGGCGATCAAGGGCATCGCCCTGGCCGATCCGCGGGGGCGCCATCTCGTCACGACCGCGATCGAGCACCCTTCCGTGCTCGAGGCGCTGGATTTCCTTCGCGTGTTCCACGGTTTCCGGCTCACGATCCTGCCCGTGTCGAGCACCGGGAGACTCGACCCAGCCGAACTGGAAGCGGCGCTCGAGGACGGGACGACCCTCTGCACCGTCATGTACGCGAACAACGAAGTCGGCACCACCCAGGACATCCCCGTTCTGGCTGCGATCTGCCGGCGTGCCCGGGTCCCCTTCCACTCCGACGCCGTCCAGGCTGCGGGCTGGCTCTCCCTCGACGTCGGCTCGCTCGGCGTCACGGCCCTCAGCATCTCCGGACACAAGCTCGGCACCCCGAAGGGCACCGGGTTGCTGTACCTCAGGGCGGGCACCCCCTGCGAGCCCGTCCAGCACGGTGGCGGTCAGGAGCGTGGTCGCCGATCCGGTACCGAGAACGTCGCCGGCGCCGTAGGCCTCGCCACGGCACTCGATCTCGCGCAGGGAGCCCTGCCGGCCGCGGCGGATCAAGCCGGGAGTGCACGCGACGCCTTCATCGCAGGCGTGCTCGCCTCGGTACCGGGAGCCCGGCTGACCGGCGACACCACCTGCAGGCTCCCGAACCTCGCCTCCTTCTGCTTCCCCGGGGTCAGCGGCGAGTCGGTGCTCCTGGAACTCGAACGCCGCGGTGTCATCTGCTCCAGCGGCTCCGCCTGCGCCTCCGGCTCCTCGGAGCCCTCCTCCGTGCTGCTGGCCCTCGGTTTGGACGCGGAGACGGCTTCCACTGCGGTGAGGCTCTCGTGGACGCAGGCCACGGCGGCTTCCGAACTGGCCGAGGCGGCTCGAGCCGTGGCAGCCGCGGTCCGAGCCGTCCGCTCGTTGGGCGCGGGTCGTGGCAGTGCAGCCCAGACCGAGGCCTAGACTGACGGCACCGAGCAATGCCCAGGGAGGGATGCCATGACCGGGGCGACAACCCGACCAGCGGATGCAGGAAGGGGCCTTAAGGCCGCCGGATCGATGCTGATCGCCGGAGTGCTCTTGGCCGCCTGCACGGGCGGACCTCCGGGTACGAGCCCGAACGACGCGACGCCGTCGTCCACGTCCTCAGCTTCGCCCGAGGCGACCGTCGAACCGCTGCGCGAAGCGCGCGGCGGATGGAAGGTGTTCACCGACCCGGCGCGGCTCGTGAGCTTCGAACTGCCCGAGGATTGGGTGGTGCAACCCCTGCAGCCCGAGCCCGGTGCCTACGCACCCGATTCGCTCCACTACGCGGTCCGCACGCCGGAGGGCTCGACGGCCGCCGAGTTCCATTCAGGGATCCTCGCGCAGGAGCCGCCGTGCCCGGACGGGGAGAGCACCCCGTACTACGTGATCGGCAGCGAACCGCTGGAACTCACGCCGGTCCCGGCTGCCGCCGGGATCGAGCCGCGGTTCGTGGTCCGCCTCATCACGGGCTTCCGCTTCTTCGGCGGTTACGGGGTCGCCGACCAGGCCGGCGGAGCAGACGGCCTCGCGTGTTCACTGTCCAACACCGTGCAGGGCGGCGACGGGCTCGGCCGGTTCAGTTTCGGGGACGGCGAGGTGCTGGCACCGAAGGCCCCCGCGAACACCGGGCCGGGGACCGTGTCCTTCGGCACCATCGGGGAGGCCGAAGCGTATTACGACACCGCCGAGTTCGGGACCGTCCGCTCGATGATCCTGTCACTCCGCATCGCCGCCACGCCCGCCGGCTGACGCGCCCTTCAGGTCGCGTGCTGCAGGAATGCGAAGTCGACCCCGGTCAGCTCGACGCTCCGGTTCCACAGCCGCGTGGCGATGTCCCGGTCGAGCACCCGAGGCACGGGTGCCACCAGGCGCGGCGCGCCCCGGGTCTCTCCCGGGCCCGACGGACCGTAGTAGTCCCCTCCGTGGACGTCCGGCTGCGTCGCGGCGTACAGGGTCGGGAGTGCGCCCGCGGCGTCCGACTGGCTCAGCAGC
>JASLAA010000302.1 GCA_030147325.1 Arthrobacter sp.
GCGCGGGCGTTCCCGGATCCGGCGGTGCTGCGGATCCCGTCCCGGCCCGAGGCACGACGCCGGGTGCCACGTCCCCGGTCGACGGCGACGGCGCCCCGGGCTGCACGCCTCCCGCGGCCGGGCGGACCGCCCGCGATGCTCCCGCGTCGTAGCGTCGGTTCACACCCCAGGAGCGGCCCGCGAGGACCACCCAGGCTGCTGCGAGAACCAGCAGGGCACCCGCGAGGACGGCGAGCCACGGCATGGGCGTGGCCGAGACGACTGCTCCGTCGAGGCCGCTGACACCGATCGCGGCACCGATGGCGGGTTCCGCTGCGCTCTCGGGATCCACCGCCACCGATGCGCTCGACAGCGCGATACCCAGCCCGGAGAGCACGAGGAGCACGGCGATGACCCACCGGGCGATCCGACCCGCGATCGAGACGGCGAGGGCGGCGGCCAGGGCGACGAGGGCGAACGCGGTCACGGGCGTGGCCGCGTCACTGCCCGCGACGGCGAGATCGGGGGTCTGCACGGCCTCCTGCGGGAGGCTGACGGCGAGCCATGTCTGCGTCGTGGCACCGAACGCGAGCAGCGCGAGGACCACGATGCCCAGGACGACGATCCCGCGCCGGGTGAACCGGCCGGGATGGGCTGCCTGCCGCGTGGTCATGGTGCGTCCGCCGTCGCCGGACGCAGGTTGGCGGCCGTCAGGGCTGCCCGCAGCGGAGCGGCCGCCTTGTTGACAGTCTCGAGGGCCTCCGTCTCGAGGACGGAGTCGGCGACGATACCTCCGCCGGCCTGCACGTACGCCGTGCCGTCCCGGAGCAGTGCCGAGCGGATCGCGATCGCCATGTCCATGTCCCCCGCGAAGTCGAGATAGCCGACCACGCCCCCGTAGATGCCGCGGCGGTGCGGTTCCACTTCGTCGATGAGGCGGAGTGCTCGCGGTTTCGGGGCACCCGAGAGGGTGCCCGCCGGGAACGTCGCGGCGAGGACGTCGTAGGCGCTCTTCGAGGGCGAGAGCGTGCCCACGACGGTGGACACGAGGTGCATGATGTGGCTGAACTTCTCCACCTCCATGAATTGGGTGACGTCCACGCTTCCGGGTCTGCAGACCTTCGAGAGGTCATTGCGCGCGAGGTCGACGAGCATGAGGTGCTCCGCCTTCTCCTTGGTGTCGGCGCGGAGTTCGACGGCGAGGTCGCGGTCCTCCTCCGTGGTGCTCCCGCGCGGCCGCGAACCGGCGATCGGGTGGGTGATGACCTCGTCACCGGTGACCGTGACCAACGCTTCCGGCGAACTGCCGACGATCGAGTACGCCCGCCCGTCGGCGTCCTCGAGGCTGAACAGGTACATGTAGGGGCTGGGGTTGGTGGTGCGGAGGATCCGGTAGACGTCCAGGGCCGAAGCGTCGCACTCGATCTCGAAGCGGCGGCTGATGACCACCTGGAAGACGTCGCCGTCGACGATCGCCCGTTTGCCCCGCTCGATGGCGCGCAGGTAGTCGGGCTCGAACCAGGACTCGCGCACCCGGTCCATGGAGGCTTCGGCGGTCGGCGCGCCCTCGGCCAGGACCGAGACGGCCAGCTCGACAGGTGCCACGAGCGTGGCGAGCATCCCCCGGACGCGGGCGACGGCGTCGTGCCATGCCTCGTCCACGCGCTCGTCGGTGCCGTCGAAATTGATCGCGTTCGCCACGAGGGTGAGCGAGCCCTCGGAGTTGTCGTGGATCGCGAGGTCCGAGACGAGGCACATCGCCAGTTCGGGCAGCAGGAGATCGTCCTCGGGCGGACTCGTGAGCCTCTCCCAGTGCCGAACCGCTTCCCACCCGACGAAGCCGACCATCCCGGAGGTGAACGGGGGCAGACCCGCGAAACGCTCGGTGCGGAGGGCCTCCACCGTCCGGCGCAGGGCGTCGACGGGACTGCCGTCCACGGGGACGCCTGCGGGCGGCTCCCCCAGCCAGTGGGCCTGCCCCTCCCGGGTGGTCAGTGTCGCCCGGGAGTGGGAGCCGATGAAGGAGTACCGGGACCACACGCCTCCCACGGCCGCCGATTCCATCAGGAAGGTCCCGGGACGGCCCGCGGCGAGCTTGCGGTAGACACCGATGGGTGTATGGGAGTCGGCGAGGACCTTGAGGTGCACGGGGACCACGCGCCGGGCCGAGGCCAGGTCGCGGAATTCCTCGAGGGTGGGGCTGATGGTGCCGAGGTGCTGCATGCGGTCAGGATCCTTCCGCGTCGGGACGGCCGTCGGTCACGGCCGGCAACGCCCGGCCGTCGAAGCAGGTGCGGGTGCCGGTGTGGCACGCGGCTCCCTCCTGGTCCACGGTGACGAGCAGGGCATCGCCGTCGCAGTCCAGCGCAACGCCCCGCACCCACTGCCGGTGACCCGAGGTGTCACCCTTCCGCCAGTACTCGGCGCGGGACCGGGAATAGAAGGTCACGCGACCGCTGGTGATGGACCGACGCAGCGCCTCCTCGTCCATCCAGCCGAGCATGAGCACCTCGAGGGTGTCGTACTGCTGCACGACGGCGGCGACCAGACCGGCGTCGTCCTTCTTGAGCGCACGCGCGATGGCCGGGTCGAGGAGCGGCGTGCCGTCCTGCCGGCCCTGGTCGGCGATCACGGTGTTCTGCTGGGGTGGCATGGTGGAAGGCATCACAGTGATTCTAGTGCGGTACCGGATGAGGCGCGGCGCCGCGGCCCCCGGGCCGGTGCGGCGTGCTAGTTTCAGCAGTGATGCACTTCGTAGACCCCTCCCGTGAGGTCCTGGCCGAGACCCTGCTCGCAGCCGGCCCCGACGCCCCCACCCTGTGTGAGGGGTGGCAGAGCCGTGACCTCGCGGCACACCTCTACCTGCGGGAGCACAAACCCGCCCTGGGCCTCGGGATGGTGGTGAAGCGGTTCTCACCCGTGACGGAGCGGGCGACGCGGGAGATGGCCGAGCGGGCCGCGTCCCCGGCGGGCTACGAGGCCCTCGTGAACCGTTTCCTCGCGGGCCCGCCGGCACTTTCGCCGATGCGGATCACCTCGATCGACACGAGCGCCAACCTCATCGAGTACTTCGTGCACACCGAGGACGTCCGCCGGGCGACCACGCGCTGGGCTCCCCGGGCCCTCGACGCGGACTACGCCGATGCGCTGTGGAACGAACTCGTCAAGCGCGCGGCGATCCTCTATCGCGGCGTGGACCTCGGCATCGTCCTGGTGCGGCCCGACGGGCCGAGGCATGTGGCGAAGCGCGCACCGGTCTCGGTCGCGATCGTCGGCGACCCCGGTGAGCTGCTGATGCACGCCCACGGCCGACGCCGGCAGGCCCTGGTCACGTTCGAGGGCCAGCCCGACGCCGTCGCGCTCCTCGAGAGCGCGGACGTCGGCCTCTGAGCCACCAGGACGGTCCGGCGTCCGGGCCGTCCTCCCGCCCCCTCCCCTGCGTGCCCCGGCGGCGGGGTCCGACGATCACCGGTCGAAGGGCTGCTAGCGGACGGGGAATCCTGCGCTGCGGATGGCTGCCTTGACCTGCGCGATGGCATCGACCGGACCGAAGTGGAAGACCGAGGCGGCCAGGACCGCGTCGGCTCCTGCCTCCACTGCCGGCGGGAAGTGGTCGGGGCTGCCCGCGCCGCCCGATGCGATCAGGGGAACGCCCACGGCTGCCCGCACGGCACGGATGAGCTCGAGATCGAAGCCCTCCTTCGTCCCGTCCGCGTCGATGGAGTTGAGCAGGATCTCCCCGACGCCGCGGTCGGCTGCCTCCTTCGCCCACTGCACGGCGTCGATCCCGGTGCCCCTGCGACCTCCGTACGTAGTCACCTCGAACCCCGACGGCGTGCTGGTGTCCCTGGTGCGGCGCGCGTCGAGGGAGAGCACGAGCACCTGGGCGCCGAAGTGGGCCGTGATCTCGTCGATGACGGACGGTCGCGCCACCGCGGCCGTATTGATGGAGGCCTTGTCCGCGCCGTGGCGCAGCAGGCGGTCCACGTCGGAGATCTCACGGACGCCCCCGCCCACGGTCAGCGGGATGAAGACCTCCTCCGCGGTCCGGGCGACGACGTCGAACGTCGTCTCCCGGTTACCGGAGGAGGCCGTGACGTCGAGGAAGGTCAGCTCGTCGGCGCCGGCCCGGTCGTAGCGGTGGGCGAGCTCCACCGGATCGCCGGCATCGCGCAGGTCCTCGAAGTTGACGCCCTTGACGACGCGACCGGCGTCGACGTCGAGGCAGGGGATGACGCGGATCGCGACGGCCACGGTGTCCCTCCCTAGATCCGGCAGGCGTGGATGGTGCTCACGAGGATGGCCCGCGCACCGAGTTCGTACAGTTCGTCCATGATGCGGTTGGTCCTGTTGCGCTTGACCATGGAGCGGACGGCCACCCAGTCGGAATCCCGCAGCGGCGAGACCGTCGGCGACTCGAGTCCCGGTGTGAGGGCCGCGGCCGCATCCACGAGGTCCTTGCGGATGTCGTAGTCCATCATCACGTACTGGCGGGCCACGAGGACTCCCTGCAGCCTCCGCAGCAGGACATCGAGCCCCACCGGGGTCCGGGCACCGGTGCGGCCGATCAGCACGGCCTCGCTCTGGAGGATCGGCTCGCCGAAGATCTCCATGCCCGCGGCGCGCAGCGTGTTGCCGGTCTCGACGACGTCGGCGATCGCGTCCGCGACCCCGAGGCGGACCGAGGACTCCACAGCACCGTCGAGCCTGACGACGGACGCGGTGATGCCCCGCTCGTCGAGATAGTCCGTCAGGAGGCCCTCGTAGCTCGTGGCGAGCCGCTTGCCCTCGAGCTGGCCGACGGAGGAGAAGTCACCGACGGGTCCGGCGAAGCGGAACGTGGACGCCCCGAAGCCGAGCTGGAGGAGCTCCTCGGCCTTCACCTGCGCGTCGAGGAAGAGGTCGCGGCCGGTGATGCCGACGTCGAGGGTCCCGGAACCGACGTAGACGGCGATGTCGCGGGGACGGAGGAAGAAGAACTCGATCTCGTTCTCGGGGTCGACGAGGACGAGCTCGCGGGTGTCGCGTCGCTGGCGGTAGCCGGCTTCGGCGAGCATGGAGGAGGCGGCCTCGGAGAGGGCACCCTTGTTCGGGACGGCTACACGGAGCATTGGGAGACTTTCTTTTGGAATGGAGGTTTTCAGGCACGTCGGCCACGCAAGCGGCTCCGCAACATATGAGCGGAGTGGCGTGGCTAGAGATGCTTGTAGACGTCCTCCAGGCTGAGTCCCTTGGCGAGCATGAGGACCTGCAGGTGGTAGAGCAGCTGGGAGATCTCCTCGGCCGCGTCCTCGGTGGATTCGTACTCGGCCGCCATCCAGACCTCGGCTGCCTCCTCGACGACTTTCTTGCCGATGCCGTGCACGCCCGAGTCGAGTTCGGCGACGGTCCGCGATCCGGCGGGGCGTTCGACGGCTTTCGCACTGAGTTCCTCGAACAGGGAATCAAAGGTTTTCACACCT
>JASLAA010000019.1 GCA_030147325.1 Arthrobacter sp.
CACGCGACAAGGTGCTCGACAAGCTCGTCGAACTCGTCGCCGTACCGGTTCCCGTGAGCGTCATCGACGAGCAGCTGGAGCAGCACTTCAACGGTGAGAACGCGCACAGCGCGGGTGAGGACCACGACACCGAGGAGCACCGCGCGGAGATCCGCACCAACACGGAGCGTGCCTTCCAGAACGAGGTCATCCTCGACGCCGTCGCCGAGAAGGAAGAGGTCGGCGTCAGCCAGAGTGAGCTGATCGACTACATCGTCTCCACCGCCGGCCAGTACGGCATGGAGCCCAACCAGTTCGCCCAGATGCTCGACTCGAGCGGCCAGGTCCCGATGATCGTCGGAGAGGTCCGCCGCCGCAAGGCACTGGCCAAGGTCCTCGAGTACGCGACGGTCACGGACACCAGCGGTGCCGCGATCGACCTCAGCGACTTCGTCCGCGCCGCGGGCGACGAGGACGAGACCATCAACGTCGACGACACCGAGCAGGACGTCGCCGAGGACATCGAGGCCACCGAGGCGACGGCTTCGGAGGCGACGGAGGAAACCGTCTCCGAGGTTCCCGAGGCCGCGGAGCCGGCAGAAGCTCCCGAGGCGACCGAAGCCGCACCGAAGAAGTCCAAGAAGAAGGCAAGCGCCGAGTAGCCTTCACCAGCAGCGCAGACAGCGGTGCCGCAGCCTCCGGGCAGCGGCACCGCTGCCGCGTTAAGCCCGGAACAGGGTGACGGACTGGGCGGTGGCGGGGGCCGTCCGGGGGTGGGGCGGAGGCTGTGCGGAGGCTGTCCGGTCGACCCTCGGACGACCGTGCGCCGTCAGCGAACAGTTGCGCGAGCGGGACCAAATCGCCTGCCCAGCGGGTTAGTGTCCAAGGAGAGACAAACGGACGGGTCGGCCGAACTGGAAGCGGCCCGCCAGAGTGAGAGGTTAACGTCCATGGCAACCGAACCAAGCACCCCGAGCATGGCCGGCCCCGAAGCGGGCGGTCGTGACGAGTACATCTACAACAGGCTCCTGAAGGAGCGCATCATCTGGCTCGGTTCCGAGGTCCGCGACGACAACGCGAACGCCATCTGCTCGCAGCTCCTGCTGCTGTCGGCCGAGGACCCCGAGCGCGACATCTTCCTCTACATCAACTCGCCCGGCGGCTCGGTGACCGCCGGTATGGCGATCTACGACACCATGAAGTTCATCCCGAACGACGTCGTCACCGTCGCCACGGGACTCGCCGCCTCCATGGGTCAGTTCCTGCTCTCCTCGGGAACGAAGGGCAAGCGTTACGCGACGCCTCACGCGCGCATCCTCATGCACCAGCCCTCCGGTGGAATCGGCGGTACGGCGACGGACATCCGTATCCAGGCCGAGCTGATCCTGCACATGAAGCGCGTCATGGCGGAGCTGACCGCCGAGCAGACGGGTCAGACCATCGAGACCATCCTCAAGGACAACGACCGCGACAAGTGGTTCACCGCGAAGGAGGGGCTGGAGTACGGCTTCTTCGACCAGATCGCCGAGAAGTCCGCCACGGTGCCCGGGGGCGGCGGAACCGAGCAGACGTCGTGATCCGCCGAAGCCCCCTCCTCATACCAGTCGTCCTACAGGAGACACCATGAACCACGATTTCCAGGCAGCAGCCGGATCCTCGGCACAGAACCTGCCGACCAGCCGGTACATCCTTCCCCAGTTCGAAGAGCGCACGCCGTACGGCTTCAAGCGTCAGGACCCGTACACCAAACTGTTCGAGGACCGCATCATCTTCCTCGGTACGCAGGTGGACGACGCCTCCGCCGATGACGTCATGGCCCAGCTCCTGGTCCTGGAGTCCACGGACCCCGAGCGCGACATCACGCTGTACATCAACTCACCGGGTGGCTCGTTCACCGCGATGACCGCCATCTACGACACGATGCAGTTCATCCGCCCCGAGGTCCAGACCGTCTGCCTCGGCCAGGCCGCCAGTGCAGCCGCCGTCCTGCTGGCAGCCGGCGCGCCGGGAAAGCGCCTGGCACTGCCGAACGCACGGGTACTGATCCACCAGCCCGCCCTCTCCGGCGGACAGGGTGGTCAGGCCTCGGACCTCGAGATCCAGGCCGCAGAGGTCATGCGCATGCGCACGTGGCTCGAGGACACGCTGGCCCTCCACTCGGGGCGTGCCTCGGAGCAGGTCAGCATCGACATCGAGCGCGACAAGATCCTCACGGCTGCCGACGCCCGGGACTACGGGCTGGTGGACGAGGTGCTCGCCTCGCGCAAGATCACGCCGCCGAAGATCAACACGCCGTAGCGGGATCGGGCGCCGACCGGAAGCTGAAGAGCAGCCGGAACGGTACCCCGTTCAGGAGCGTCGATGCCCGTGGTGCCACAAGGCACCACGGGCATTTTGATACCGGTTACGGGGGTGCCGTGGCCTAGAGTAGTTCTTGCAAGCGCTTATATCTAAGGGGATTGATCCATGGCTCGCATTGGTGAGAGCACCGATCTGCTCAAGTGCTCCTTCTGCGGCAAGAGCCAGAAGCAGGTCCGCAAGCTGATCGCCGGCCCCGGCGTGTACATCTGCGACGAGTGCATCGACCTGTGCAACGAGATCATCGAGGAGGAGCTCTCCGAGGTGGCTGATCTCGGCACCTTCGAGCTGCCCAAGCCACGCCAGATCTTCGACTTCCTCCAGGAGTACGTGGTGGGCCAGGAGCCCGCCAAACGCTCGCTCGCCGTCGCCGTCTACAACCACTACAAGCGTATCCAGTCGGGCAACGGTCCGCGCGCTGCAGGTACACTGGCGGACGCCGCGGACACGGAGGACGTGGAGATCGCGAAGTCGAACATCCTCCTGATCGGGCCCACCGGCTGCGGCAAGACCTACCTCGCCCAGACACTCGCCCGCAGGCTCAACGTGCCCTTCGCCGTGGCGGACGCCACGGCGCTGACCGAGGCCGGGTATGTCGGCGAGGACGTGGAGAACATCCTCCTGAAGCTCATCCAGGCCGCCGACTACGACGTCAAGAAGGCCGAGCAGGGCATCATCTACATCGACGAGATCGACAAGATCTCCCGCAAGAGCGAGAATCCGTCGATCACCCGCGACGTCTCCGGTGAGGGCGTGCAGCAGGCACTGTTGAAGATCCTCGAGGGCACGGTGGCCTCCGTGCCGCCCCAGGGTGGGCGGAAGCACCCCCACCAGGAGTTCATCCAGATCGACACCACCAACGTGCTGTTCATCGTGGCAGGCGCATTCGCCGGGCTGGAGGAGATCATCGGGTCGCGCGCCGGTCGCAAGGGAATAGGCTTCGGTGCTCCGCTCAGCTCGCTGACCAGTGAGGAAGTGAGCTACGAGGACGTCATGCCGGAGGACCTGCTGAAGTTCGGCCTGATCCCGGAGTTCATCGGACGACTGCCCGTGATCACAACGGTCACGCACCTGGACCGGCCCGCGCTCATGCAGATCCTGACGGAACCCAAGAACGCCCTGGTCAAGCAGTACCAGAAGATGTTCCTGCTGGACGGCGTGGAGCTCGAGTTCGAGCCCAAGGCGCTCGAGGCGATCGCTGATCTGGCACTGGACCGGGGTACCGGGGCGCGCGGTCTCAGGGCGATCCTCGAGGAAGTACTCCTGCCGGTGATGTTCGACCTCCCGAGTCGGGAGGATGTCGCCACTGTGGTGATCACGGACGACGTCGTCGGCAAGCGGTCGGAGCCCACGCTGATCTCGCACGAGGTGGTCTCGAAGCGGCGCAACAAGTCTGCCTGAACCCGACCGGGTGACGAGCGAGGGCCCAGCCGATCGGCTGGGCCCTCGCCTGTCCGGTCTCAGGTGGAGGCCGCCGTGACCGAGGTGCGGGATGCCGACCCCTCGCCGTCCGCGGTGGGGAAGGAGGGCGGGTGGACGCGCGCCATCTCCTCCATGACGCGAACCACCTGGCAGCTGTAACCGAACTCGTTGTCGTACCAGACGTAGAGGACCAGGTGGACGTCATCGGCGATGGTGGCGAGCGCGTCCACGATACCTGCCCGACGCGACCCGACGAAGTCCGTCGACACGACCTCGGGACTCTCGATGTAGTCGATCTGCCGGCGCATGTCCGAGTGCAGCGACAGCTCGCGCAGGTGCGTGTTGACCTCCTCCTTCGTCGTCCCGCGTTCGAGGGTGAGGTTGAGGATGGCGATGGAGACGTCGGGAGTGGGAACCCGGATGGAACTGCCGGTCAGCTTCCCGGCGAGCTCGGGGATCGCCTTCGCCACGGCCGTTGCGGCTCCGGTCTCGGTCAGTACCATGTTGAGGGCCGCGGACCGGCCCCGCCGGTCGCCGCCGTGGAAGTTGTCGATCAGGTTCTGGTCATTCGTGAAGGAGTGCACGGTCTCCACGTGCCCGTGGACCACGCCGAACCGGTCGTTGATCGCCTTGAGGACGGGCGTGATGGCGTTGGTGGTGCAGGACGCGGCGGTGATGATCTTGTCGTCGTCCTCGATGGTGCCGTGATTGATGCCGTGCACGATGTTCTTCAGAGCACCCTTTCCCGGGGCGGTGAGCAGGACCCTGGCCACCCCCGTGCTCCGCAGATGCTGGGACAGGCCCTGCTCGTCGCGCCAGCGCCCGGTGTTGTCGACCACGAGGGCGTCGGAGATGCCGTACGCGGTGTAGTCGATGGACGCCGGGTCGTCCGAGTAGATGACCTGGATCCTCACGCCGTTCGCCGTGATGGTGTTCGTCTCCTCATCCACCTGAATGGTGCCCTCGAAGGGGCCGTGGACGGAGTCGCGGCGCAGCAGGCTGGCCCGCTTCGCGAGGTCGTTGTCGGATCCCCGCCGCACGACGACGGCCCGCAGCCGCAGG
>JASLAA010000204.1 GCA_030147325.1 Arthrobacter sp.
TAGACCGGGATACAGTGCCCACCGACGGCGATGCCGGGCTGGTGTATATGGCTGAACGGCTGGGAGTTGGACGCGTCGATCACCTGGTAGATGTCGATCCCGACGGTCGAGGCGTAACGAGCGAACTGGTTGGCCAATCCGATGTTGACGTCGCGATAGGTGGTCTCGGCGAGCTTGGCGAGTTCGGAGGCTTCGGCGGAGCCCAGATCCCACACCCCGTTTCCGCGCTCCAGGTCAGGACGATCATCGAAATCGAGGACGGCCTCGTAGAACTCGACCGCAGCTTCCGCCCCGGCCGGGGAGAGGCCTCCCACCAGCTTCGGGTACTTGCGCAGGTCCTCGAAGACCCGACCGGTGAGGACCCGTTCGGGCGAGAAGACCAGGTGGAAGTCCTGTCCCTCGACCAACCCGCTCCCGGACTCCAGCGCGGGCTTCCATCGATCGCGGGTCGTTCCGACCGGAAGCGTCGTCTCGTAGGACACGAGGGTGCCGGGTGTGAGGTGTCGGGCGAGTTCCGCCGTCGCCGCGTCCATCCACCCGAAATCGGGCTTCGCCTCGGCGTCCACGAACAGGGGGACGACCAGGACGACGGCGTCCGCATCGGGAACCGCTTCCGCGTAGTCCGTGGTCGCTCGGAGCTTCCCAGCCGGGACGAGTTCGGACAGCATCTCCTGGAGGTGCGCCTCGCCGGGGAAGGGCTCGAGGCCCTCATTCACCGCGGCCACAGTCGCCCGGTTTACGTCGACTCCGACCACGTCGTGGCCCTTGGAGGCGAATTGCACCGCCAGCGGGAGGCCGATCTTACCCAGGGCAATGACAGCAATCTTCACGTGAGGCCTTTCATGTTGCGTCCAGCGCTTCCCCGTTGGTCCCGGTCAAGCTTATAGGTAGTTGTTCCGGCGTCAGCCGCCCGCACGGAATCGAGCGAGCCCTGCTTCCGTCCGATGGTCAGGTGCCCCCTTCGTTCAGGTGGCCGACGGTTGGTGGCTCAGGGGCCACAAGCCTCTATCTCGTAGATCCTTGCCCCGTCGCCACTGTCGTCGATCAGGCGGAGATCTTCGGGATCGACTCCGATGATCGTCAGACCCTCCATATCCTGGCGGTGGACGATGTCGGGCAGGTACCGGCCGTCGTCGTCATAGAAATGGGTCACGCCGTACTCCGCGAGGAGCTCACAGATCCGCGGGTCCGTGTCGATTCGGTTGAAGTTCCTCCCGAGGTATCTGGCGTCCGGTTCCCAGGACCCTGACATCGTCCTGAAGAGCGTATCGATCTCCGCCAGCGAGTACAGGAGCGCCGCACCGGAGGTCGGATCTCCCAGTACCACTGCATCGTCGGGCAGCCTGGCGCCCATCCGCTCGATGAATTCCAGTTCCGGAAGGCTTGCAAGGCCGTCATTCCACTCGAGGTGTTCCCAGTAATCGGCCGAGAGGCGGGCGGTCCGCTCCTCGCTCCTGAGCTCGTCCGTCTGCGGATACAACAGTGCCGCAGTTCCGACGAGCACGACGAGTGATGCCACGGTCGCAGTTGCGGGCCGACGCAACGTGACGTTTCGCCGCGCCCCCAACGACACCAGGGCGTCGATGGTGCGCAGGACTGCGTAGGAAGCCAGCAGGCTCGTGAGAATCGGCACCAGACCTCCCAATCTCACCGGGTCGGAATACCAGAACCCGACCAGCGGCCGAAGCGCGGTCTGTTCTCCTGCCGCGACGACGTACAGCACGACACTGATCATCCAGCTGACGGAGACCCAGCGATGCTCCCGCAGCACCAGCGTCATGATCACACCGGTGAGAGCCAGGAGACCGGCCAGCCAGAACGGCTCCGCGTTCCCGTGATACAGGGGATCGAGCATGGTGTCGAAGATCGCCGCACCGATGGCATCGGTTGCCGGACCGACCGGCGTCGTCTCGAAGAAGAACACGGATCGCAAGCGGGGAAGAGTCATGACGGCTATCCACGCGAGTGCGAGCCCCACCACGGGCACCGCCACCAGCACCGTTGCACCGATCGTGTTCCCACGCTCGGCCGTTCTGGCCACCCTTGCACCGTAACGCTGCAGGAGGAAAGGCGCGGAGAGGAAGACCGCCGCGATGGGCGCGGTGGGATGGCACAGCGCAGCGCCGGCGAGAGCGATCGTCAGCACCACGGACAAGCGGATCCTGGCCGCCGGATGAGTGCTGCGGGACGTGACCACGTAGATCAGCGCGACAAGCGCAGGCACGAGCGCCGTCCCCATCGCCGCCGGCCAGACCGTGCCGTAGGAGATCATGCGGGCCGGGAAGGCGACGAATCCGGACGCGACGACAGGAGCAAGCAGAGGTAGCCAGGTGAGCTTCGGGAAGGCCACCCGCGCGAGGTACGCAATGGACAGAGGCCAGATGACACATCCCAGCACGAGAGCCGCGACGTTCAGGCTGACGGTCACGGGCAGGTGCCCGACGGTGAGGCTGACGAGATCATGCCATGCCCCCGGGTAGAAGGCCGGGGCGCCGTTGGTCGTCGATACTGCTCCGAGGTTCAGGCTCGACCCGTTCCCGGTGTCGATGATGTACCGGAGGGCACTGTGATGGTAGACGGAATCCCAGGTCAGCGCAGGGAAGTTCGGTTGTCCCATTCCGTCTCGCAGAGGGGCGAAACTGACGATGCCGGCGATGAGGACTCCTGCCAACGGAGCGAACCGGCGCATCCGTCGTGAGGGTGGTGATTCTCTGCGCTCAGGGGGGATCGCTGCCGCCGCTGATTCGCCGGCCGATCGACGGACCTGCCTGTCTGAAACGCGCGCCAGCAGCGCAACTGCCAGGACGACCACCGCGGAGAAGCCGAGATACGTCCACGGATTCCAAGGGATCCCGGCGAAACCGAACAGGACTGCACCGACGCCGCCCAGTCCGAGGGACAGAGCGGGCGCCAGAGCGAACGCAGCAAGCCCACGCATCCGCGCGACCAGCGCCAGGACGAGGCCGGGTACGAAGAAGGTCGCCAGCATCGCGACCATCACAGGGATGGTCTCTACCCAGCTCATCGGGGTCGACGCCCGGTCATGCCGATCATCGTCCTAATGACGACCCCTCAGAGCGGCTACCGCTTCTTCCACCGACGCGTCGAGCACGACACGTCCGTGATCCAGGAGCACACCCCGACGACAGACCTTCGACACGAGGTCCAGGTCATGGCTTACAACGACGAGTGTCTTACCCGCTTGCCCCAACTCCTTGATCTTCTCCAGGCACTTCTTCTGGAAGGGCTCGTCGCCCACGGCCAGGATCTCGTCGATGAGGAAGATCTCGGGGTCGGTGTGGATGGCGACGGAGAAGGCCAGGCGGAGATACATGCCCGAGGAGTAGAACTTGACCTCGGTATCGATGAACTGTCCGATCTCCGAGAAATCGAGGATGCTCTCGAAGCGTTCGTTGATCTGCTCCTCCGTCATGCCGAGGATGGCGCCGTTCAGGTACACGTTGTCGCGCCCACTCAGATCGGGGTGGAAGCCGGCGCCGACCTCGATCAGGCCGGCGACTCGTCCCCGGGTCCGCACGGTGCCGCTGTCCGGCAGCATGACGCCCGAGATGTGCTTGAGCAGTGTCGATTTCCCTGAGCCGTTGAGACCGAGAAGCGCGACGGACTCACCCTGCTCGACCTGGAGCGAGACGCCGTCGAGCGCATGGAACTTCTGCGAGAGATCGCCCTTCCGCCCCTTCACGATCCAGACGAAAGCCTCCTTGATGGAGCGTGTGTGCCGGAGAACGAACTGCTTCGAGATCGACTGCACGTCGACTGCAATGGCCACTGTTACAACTCCTGAGCGAATCGGCCCTCGAGGCGCCGGAAAGTGAACTGACCCGCCAGGATCACGATGAGGGCGATGCCGAGCCCGATCGGCGTCCAGACGTCGAGCAGATTCGGAGGAACCGCCAGCAGCGGATCCGTGCGGGGGAAACTGGTGGTCGGCATCCAGAAGGCGAAGTGGAACAGCTCGACGGCGATGGTCAGCGGATTGATCTGGTAGATCGTGTGCAGCAACTGACCGGCATCTGCCCCGAAGGCGTCGAACAGTCCGTCGCGGACCATCGTCCAGGAGTAGAGGACCGGCGAGGCCCACGTAGCGATCATCAGGAGCATATCCACGAAGTTCTCCGAATCACGGAAGTAGACGTTCGCGGCACCGAAGAACAGTCCGAGACCCACTGCGAGCATCGTCACGATCGCGAACCCGGCGAACGCTGCGGCGATCTGCACCGGACCCGGTGACCATCCGCCGATGAAACAGGCGATCAGCAGCACGAGCATCTGGGGCACGAAGTGGACAGCCGAGACCCACACGGACGCGACGGGGAACAGCTCGCGCGGGAGGTAGATCTTCTTGATCAGTCCGCCTTTGCCCACGATCGACCGTGCCGCATTTCCGAGGGCCTCGTTGAAGTAATTGATCAGCACGATGCCGGAGAAGAGATAGATCGGATAATTCTCGGTATTGCGGTTCATGCCGAGGAAGATCCCGAGCGCGAACCAGAAGACCACGAACTGCACTCCTGGCTTGACGTAGGACCAGAGGAGTCCCAGGACGGAGCCCCGGTAGCGGACCTTCAGCTCCTTTGCGACGAGCAGACGCAGCAGATAGCGCGAACGCACCACGTCGCGAAGACCGCCACCGAATCCCGGCGTCGTCAGTTCTGCTCCTGCCACGCTATTTGCCCTTTGACGAGTGGGACTCAAAGGTCTTCTTCCATGACTCGAAGGACGTGATCTCTTCCAGTGCCTCGCGATACTGCTCACGCAGGGTCGGCCAACGCCGGAGGATCTCCGCGTTCAATCGAGCGGCCTCGGCGAGGAGCGCCCGCATCTCCCTCGGGTTGCGTCGGTACCATGACGCCCCTGTCCCCTCGGCGTTCGAGACGATGGCGCTGTCGTACTGCGACATACGCCACCACTTGTTGTCCTGGTGGGCGATGAACGCCTGCGGGCGTTTCTGGCTCGAGGGAGAGACCGGCGAACTGAGCTGTCGGATGATCGTTTTGAGGGCCCAGGGCACAAGGGTGGCGTAGGACGGCGCCCGGAAGCCCTGTCCGTTGCGCGGGGGCTTGTCCATCTTCGGTGTCGGGAACGTGTCGGGATCGGACTCGACCTGCGCGTCCGAATAGCCCTTGGCCATCGCGCGGATCTCCGGCAACTTCGTGTTGAGGATCCCGTGCAATTGGTCCGGGCCCTTCAGGACGTCGCGCATGGCCATCACTCGACCGCGCGCCGTATGGTACTGCATGGAGACGAGGTGCTTGATATCCGAGTATCCGGACTCGCGGACGACTCGGCCTCCGTGCTCGTACGGGCTGTGCAGCAGCGCCGCGACGATCCGGTTGCGGGTGTGGAAGTAGGCTTGCCAGCCCACCATGTCGTCCTTGTCGATCCAGGAGACATGCCATACAGCGGCACCGGGCATCGAGACGGTGGGATAGCCCGCCTTCTTCGCACGGAGCCCGTACTCGGCGTCGTCCCATTTGATGAAGATCGGCAGCGACAGCCCGATCTCCCGGATCACGGTCGTGGGGATGAGGCACATCCACCAGCCGTTGTAGTCGACGTCCACCCGGCGGTGCAGCCACGGGGTGTGTCTCAGGTTGGCACGGGCAAAATCGTGTCCGAGGACCTGCTCGGTGAGTGGCTGGTCCGGCTGGAACCGGTACGGGTTCACGATCTCACCGAACGTGTGCAGCACGGTCCGGTTGTAGAGGTCGAACATGTGGCCACCGACGATCGTCGGCGACTTGCAGTGCGTTGCGAAGGACAGGAGACGGGGGATGCTCTCCGGCTCCACCACGACGTCGTCGTCGAGAAGGAGCGCGAAATCACTACCGTTCTCCACCGCTTCGTACATGCCGCGGGCGAATCCGCCGGACCCGCCGAGGTTGTCCTGATCGATGATCCGCAGCTTCTCGCCCAGTTGAGCACGGACAGCGTCGAAGCCCGGTTGGTCAGCTACCTTCTGCGTCCCCTGGTCGACAATGAGGATTTCCTGCACGTCCTCGATCGCGCTGGGGTTCCCGGCGAGGATCTGTAGGTTGTTGAGGCAGAAATCGGGCTTGTTGAGGGTGGTGATCTCCAGGGTGATACTGCCCCTTCGCGGTTCCTCGCCACTCGCGAGCCAGTCCGCCTCGTGCAATACCAGGCTGCTACTCGCCGCAACGAGGTCGAACCAGTACCAGCCTCCGTCGCCGAACGGCTGCAGGGACAGATCGAACGTACTCGTGGCCGCGCCCTCCACCCTCGCCGTCTCCACGTGCTGGAGTGCTCCGCGGGCGTTCGACTTGTAGACCGAGATGATTCCGGCGCCCTCGGTCCGAACCTGCAGCCGGACCTCGCGAAGACTGGTCCATCGACGCCAGTAGCTGGCTGGGAAGGCGTTGAAGTAGGTGCCGAACGACACACGCTCACCGGGGCGGACTGATGTCGACCGGCGCGACCGGAAGTCCTCGACGTGCAGTTCGCGCGTCGAATCCGTCGTCGATCCGGCACCCGATCCGACACCCGATCCGACAGCGGTCCCGTCGTTCGTGTTCAATTGCACCCCGAAGGCGCTGCCGGTATCGACGTACAGCGCCGCGGTGTCCATCTGGCTCTGCTGCGGCAGGACGATCCGCTGCAGGGTGTGCCACTCGAGGTCGCCGTCTCCGTCGATGAGGGTATCCGGCGTCGTGTCCGTCGCGTTATGGGTCATGCTTCTACTCCGCCGCTCTCGAGCTTCTGTCCGCCCGTGAAGTGCGGGGTGATCTTGTTGTCGAAGACCGACAGGGCCGAACCGATCGCCATGTGCATGTCCAGATACTTGTAGGTACCGAGACGACCGCCGAACAGGACGGACTTCTCGCCCTTCGCGAGGTCGCGGTACGCCAGCAGCTTGGCCCGATCCTCCGCGGTGTTGATCGGGTAGTACGGCTCGTCTCCCTTTTCGGCGAAGCGCGAGTACTCCCGCATGATGACGGTCGCGTCCTTCGTGTAGTCGCGCTCCGGGTGGAAGTGGCGGAACTCGTGGATGCGCGTATACGCGGCGTCCTCATCCGGATAGTTCATGACCGAGCACCCCTGGAAGTCCTCGATGGGCAGCACTTCCTCCTGGAGGTCGATGGTGCGCCAGGAGAGATCGCCCTCGGTGTAGTCGAAGTAACGGTCCACCGGGCCGGTGTAGATCACGGGGACCTGACCCAGCGTTGCCGAGCGGGAATGGTCGTGACCCTCGTCGAAGAAATCGGTGTTCAGATGGACCTCGATGTTCGGATGATCGGCCATCCGCTCGATCCAGGCCGTGTAGCCGTTGACGGGGAGGCCCTCGTACTTGTCGTTGAAGTACCGGTTGTCGTACGTATAGCGGACGGGCAGCCGCGAGATGATCTCAGCCGGCAGGTCCTTCGGATCGGTCTGCCACTGCTTGCCCGTGTAGTACTTGATGAACGCCTCGTACAGGGGGCGCCCGATCAGCTGGATACCCTTGTCGTTCAGGTTCTGGGGATCGGTACCGGCCAGCTCGCCTGCCTGCTCCTGGATCAACGCCCTGGCCTCAGCAGGGCCGAGCGCGGAGCGGAAGAACTGGTTGATGGTGCCGAGGTTGATCGGCATCGGGTACACCTCGCCCTTGTGCCGCGTGTAGACCTTGTGCACGTAGTTCGTGAACTCCGTGAAGTTGTGGACGTAGTCCCAGACGCGCTCATTCGACGTATGGAAGAGGTGGGCGCCATAGCGGTGCACCTCGATTCCCGTTCGAGCCTCGTTCTCGCTGTAGGCATTGCCTCCGATATGGTGGCGCCGATCGAGGACGGCAACTTTGAGGCCCAACTGGCTCGCGGCTCGCTCGGCGATGGTCAGGCCGAAGAATCCCGACCCGACGACGACTAGATCTACGCTCAAAACAACTCCTGTGGTCACGTTTGGACCCAATTATGCCGTAGCTCATCCGCCCCGGCCGCCGACGAGGGCTCCAACGGAGTCTGATCCGGTCGAAACCGCCCTTCCCCCGTCCCCTTCGTCCACCCGGTGATGAACGCCTGGTGCACCTGCAGTAGCCCCGGGCGACCGCACGTGCCCCTCGCCCTGTTGCAGGCCGCCCACCTACTCGGGCCCCGCGAACCATCCCGCATCCGTGGCTCGACGGATCAGAGGGGTACTCGGAGCTCCCGGTCCGGCATCAGCCGGAGCGGCGCCAGGTTGTGAGCAGTGCCACCTCGACGAGACGGGTGCGTGCGTTGTCCACACACCGCGTCGCTACCGCCACCCCTCCCTCACCCACCTCTAGCCTCGAAGCTCGTCGTCGCTCGAGGAGGTACCGGTGGATCTGCACGTCACGCTCGCATGCGCTCCACCACGCACGCCGGCGCCGCGCGAGATCGTCGTCGACACCGATGTCCTCAGCACCGGCGCAGCACTGGCGGAAAGCCTCGAGGCAGCCGGCTACGCGACGCCCCTGACCGTCTGCGGTGTCCCTCTTGCTACCCTGATGCCCCACGTCGATGAGCTTCACAACGGTGCCGTCATCGTCGCGGGCGGGATCGCGGGAACCGAGGCCCGCTCATCGATGCCGCACCTCCTGTTCGTCGTGCACTCAGGACCCGACGCCGGAACGGTGTCCCCACTCACGCGGGGCACCTACGCGATCGGGCGCACCGACAGCGACATCACGGTCGCCGACCCTGCCCTGTCGCGACGCCATGCGCTCCTCACGGTGACCGAGGACGCGATCGGACTCGAAGACCTGGGTTCTGCGAACGGCACCTTCGTGGACGGAAGAACGATCACCGCGACGACCATCACCACGTCCTCGACCGTCCGTCTGGGTTCGAGTGACTGCCGCGTCGAGCTCATGGACGATCAGGGCGGGCCGGCATCCGACCCGGGCGGCATTCTCGACCCGCTCACGGTGACGTCCGACCTACCGCGGAAACCGTCGCGCATCCTCCTCCTCACCGCACTACTACCTCTCGGGCTCGGCGTCGTCCTGGCCCTCACGACCGGGATGTGGTTCTTCCTCGCCTTCAGCGGCCTGTCCGCCGTCACCGGCCTCGTACCCCTCCTGTCCTACCGCCGCAACACCCGCGTCTTCGCTCGTGATGTGGAGCAGGCCGCGCAGCAGGACAGGATCCGCCGGACGACGGCGACGCCGGACCCCGGACGGGTCGCAGTGGACGTCTTCCGGGCGGCATACGGCCCTCTCGGACAGCCGGTGCCTGACGCACCTCCCCCGCACATGGTCCGCCTGCGGATCGGGACGGCGGACCAGGACGCCAACCTGACCGTACGGGGCGACGACGGCTCCTTCGTTCCGCCGCCCCTGCCCGGCGTACCACTCGTCGCCTGCTGTGACGCCGAAGCCGGGACTGCCGGACAACGGAGCCTCACCATCACCGGCGATGCGGAGCGCGTGATGGACCTCGCCCGGGCTCTCCTCCTCCAGACCGCTCACCCCGACGGCGGGAGACCGCACGTGATCTGCTCGGGATCCCCTCGGGACATTCCTCCGCCTGCCCGGTTCCTTCCCAACGTGCACGTCTCGGCCGATGCCGGCCTCCTCACATGCCGTGCCGAGACCTCGGGGGTCACACTGGTCTTCCACTTCGGCGAGGAACCGGTCGATGTGAGCGGAGCGACCGGCGTCTTCCTCGTCCGGATCATCACCGCACCTCGGCACCGGTCGGCAGGCGCCACAGGGACCACCGCAGCGTCAGCACGGGTGATTCTCGAGGGCGGTCGTGCGTGGGCCTCCATCGATGGGACGGAGCGCTCCTTCCACCCCGACGGAGTGGCCTCCGGGACCTTCGACCGCGTAGCCCGAACCCTCGCCAGGGCTGCAGCGCGCACTCCGGCCCCCACTGCGCCGCAGGGCCACGGCATCGCGCGAGGAGTTCGCGACATCCCCCCGGAGTCGGCTTCCCTGTGGTCCGGAGGAAACGCTCTCGGGTCACTCACCTCGGCTGCGAAGGAACGCTGGGCCTCATCGGTTGCCGAACAGCCGATCGCGTTGCTCGGAGCCACGGGAGAAGGCCCTCTGTTCTTCGATCTGGTGGCCGACGGGCCTCACCTACTGGTCGCCGGGACGACCGGATCGGGCAAGTCGGAGTTCCTGCGGACGCTGGTGCTCGGGCTCGCCGTGAACCAGCCCCCGGACCACCTGACGCTGCTCCTGATCGACTACAAGGGCGGCTCGGGGCTCGGGCACCTGGCCGCCCTGCCGCACTGCGTGGGCAGCCTGAGCGACCTGTCCTTGGAATCGACGGGACGGGCCTTCGTCTCGCTACGCGCAGAACTGCGGCATCGTGAGCTGCTGTGCGCGGACCACGGAGCCCACGACCTCGCGCACCTGCGACTCCTGGCTCCTTCGTCCTGTCCGCCGCGCCTCGTCGTCGTGATCGACGAGTTCCGGATGCTCTGCGAGGACGTGCCGTCCGCCCTGCCCGATCTCCTGAAGATCGCCTCCCTCGGTCGCTCGCTCGGCGTCCACCTGGTGCTGGCGACGCAGCGGGCACAGGGGGCAGTGACACCTGACCTGCGAGCCAACATCACCTCGGCGGTGGTGCTCCGGGTGCAGACGACGATGGAATCGCAGGACCTGCTAGGGTCCGCGCGGGCAGCAGAGATACCGGTGGACAGGCCCGGCCGGGCCTATCTGCGCAGGGGTGCCGAGCAACCGACCGCCTTCCAGGTCGCCGCCTGCTCCTCTGTGCCGCCTGCCAACGATGTGCCGGGGTGGCAGGACTTCCTGTCCGCCGAGCAGTCCCTGCGCAAGCGCGGCAGGGCCGGACCCGCCGGACCTGGCGGGGAAGAGCTGGGCACGAGCAGGGCTGGTGCCGGCGGTGCGGAACGAAGCGTGCTTGCGGACGCCGTCGAAGCGTTGCGGGCGGTTGGGCGGGGTACTGCGGGCAGGGAACCCCGTCGACCGGTTCTTCCGCCTCTTCCCGCCGAGCTCTCACCTGCGGAATGCAGTGCCTTCCCGTCTGCCTGCTCCTCATCGCCGGGCTCCGACCTGCGTCCTGCGGCGTACGGCGGGCAGGCCCTGGCCCTGGGGATCGCGGATTTTCCTGATCGGCAGGAGCAGCGAGTCCTGCAGTGGCTTCCCGACTCCCACTCCCACCTCGCGCTGATCGGTCTTCCCGGCAGCGGTGCGGATGCAGCCCTGCGGGCGATCGTGTCCGCCCTGCCCCAGGCGGACAGTGATCTGCATCTCTACCTGCTCGACGGCGACGGGAGCCTCGAGGGCATCCCGCGCGGCTTCCACATCGGTGCGCACGTGCAATCACATGAAGCGAGAAGGGCAGAACGCGTCCTGGAGCGGCTCGTCGAGCGACGCGGGCGCGAGGAGGACCACGTACCGCACATCGTTCTGGTCATCACGGGCTGGGGACGATGGACCGGCCAGTTCCGGAACAGCCGGACGGCCGCCGGTGAGGAGGACCTGCACATGCTCGTGAGGGACGGCGCCCGGAACGGAGTCACCGTCCTCATCGCGGGTGACCGCGACGTGACGACCTCCCGCTTCTTCCCCCTGGTGCCTAACCGGATCTACCTGCCGCTCGACGCCCACCAGGACACGACGATGACCTGGCCGAGGCTCCCACCGCTCGACCCGGTTGCCGGGCGCGGTCTCGCACAGGGACCCATCACGGGGTCCTGGGGCGACGGCGTCTGCCAACTCGTCCTCGGGCGTCCGCTCGGCCCTCCATCGAAGCCACCATCCGTACCACCCTTCCCGGTCCATGCTCTGCCTCGGGTCGTCCGGCTGGCGGACCTCGGGATCGTGCCCGCCGTGCTGCCACGGCAGTCACTGCCCCTCGGCGTGCATGGTGACAACCTGCTGCCCTACGAAGTGCGGCTTCGCGCGGGTGAGGTCTTCCTCGTCCTGGGGCACCAGTCCTCCGGCCGCACCAACGCCCTACGGGTCGTCAACGACTCGGCCGGGCTCTTCCAGCGCCACCGGCGCATCCTGGCACCACCCTGCCTCTCGGACAGCACCGACGGGGACCCCGCCGGCACGCAGCGCCCGGAAGCGGCGTGCTTCTGGCGAGAGCTCACCACACGGGATTCCTTCTCCTCCCTGGAGCAGAGCATCCTCCTCGTCGACGATGCCGACGGGCTCCCGCAGGACGTCCAGCAGATCCTGTCCGGCCTGGTCGCGGGCGGCGCCGCCGCAGTGCTCGCGGCAACTCCGGGTCCGGCGCTGATCGCACGGGTGCCGCTGTCCCTCCAGGCCCGCGCCTCCGGCCGGGGCTTCATCCTGTCGCCGAGATCCGCCCTCGACGGCGACTTCTTCGGGGTTCGTCTCGATGCAGGCGGCGCTCCGCCCCCAGGACGGGGATACGCCATGGAACCCGGACGAGTCATCGAGGTACAACTCGCGCACGCAGTCGCCGGACTCTCGACAGGACCGGGAAGAGGGACGACCGGAGGGGCTACAGCGTTCTCTCGTCTCCCGTCGTGAGCACCGTGAACCCGACGACGGGCCTGGAGAACAGTGTCACGATGACCGCCGCGGCGGGGACCACGAGCAACAGACCGATCAACGGATCACCGGCCGAGAAGAAAGGGAATGCCAGGATCACCATGAACAGCTGGACGACCAGCGACGGCGAACGGGGCCAGCGGAAGCCCGCAGCCAGCTTCCGGGCCATCGCCACCAGAGCGCAGGCGACAAGAAGGAGCAGAACCGCCAGGAAGACCGATCCCCCGACGGAGACCGGATCCGGCCCGAAGACCGCGGCAGCCGACACGACACCGAGCACGAGCAATCCTGCCGCTTCGAGCAGGAGTATCGCCCCGATGACGAGAACCCCGCGCGGCCGTTCAGCGGGGGGTTGGGCTTCGTCTCTGACCACCCTCGAACCCTACCCGACCCCCGGCCGGGCCCCTACGACAGGTTCGGAGGTGGTTGCTGTGATAAACCACTCACCCGGGGAACCAATTGGAGTTGTAAAACCCTTGTTTACCCGTTGGTAACGTGACAGCCTTAAATGCAGTTGAAACCCAGGGGGCCGAAGTCGGCCCCTTTACTATGAGCCCGTTCGTGAAAGTTTTCACAATTTCAGGGGCAACGTGGCTAGAGGAGAATGTGATCACCATGGATTGGCGTAGTCGCGCAGCCTGTCTGGACAAGGACCCGGAGCTGTTCTTCCCGGTCGGCAACACCGGACCGGCACTTCTTCAGATCGAGGAGGCCAAGAGCGTCTGTCGTCGCTGCCAGGTGCAGGATACCTGCCTGCAGTGGGCCATAGAGTCCGGACAGGACGCAGGAGTATGGGGCGGCCTGAGCGAGGACGAGCGTCGTGCGCTGAAGCGCCGAGCCGCCAGGGCTCGTCGCGCCTCCTGATACACGCCGGGTGTCGACTGCCCGGGACCCCGCTGCAATGAAGGGGTCGGATTACCGACGAGTGACGAAGGGCCGCCCGATGGGCGGCCCTTCGTCGTTTCCACTGCTGAGGGGAAACGGACTCCACCGATTCCCCGATCACCCCGACTGATGCAGGTGCAATCCCAGGTCGAGCGTGACCGACGTTCCGCCACCGGTCCGGGTACTCCACTCGATCGTGCCACCGAGCTCGCTGGTGACGAGTGTCCGGACGATCTGCAGGCCGAGGCCCTCGGCATGGCCGCCTGCCGGAAGGCCCACGCCGTCGTCCGCGATCGTCACGCGCAGGAACTCTTCGCCGTCGGCCTCCGTGCGCCTGTTGGCCATCAGCCACACCGTCCCGGTTCTGCCCGACAACCCGTGCTCGACGGCGTTCGTCACCAGTTCGTTGATCACCAGGGCCAGCGGGGTCGCGAGGTCGCTCGGAAGCTCGCCGAAATCACCGCTGCGCTCCGTCCGTACGGCCTGTGAAGGGGAGGCGACTTCCGCGGAGAGGCGGAACTGACGGGAGATCAGCTCGTCGAAATCGACGCTCTGCGCCAGCCCCTGCGACAGCGTCTCGTGGACGAGCGCGATGGTCGACACCCTTCGCATGGCCTGCTCGAGTCCGAGCTTGCCCTCGTCGCTGACCATGCGTCGTGACTGCATCCGCAGCAGCGCCGCGACGGTCTGCAGATTGTTCTTGACCCGGTGGTGGATCTCGCGGATCGTCGCGTCCTTCGACACCAGCTCCATCTCACGGCGGCGGAGCTCGGAGACGTCACGGCACAGCACCAGGGCACCGAAGCGCTCCTTCTCGTCGCGGAGGGGTATTGCGCGCAGGGACAGGCTGACCCCGCGGGAACCGATCTCGGTCCGCCAGGGCATCCGACCGGTGACGACCAGCGGAAGCGTCTCGTCGACCATCCGGCGGTCCTTGAGGAGCGCCGTCGTGATCTCGGCCAGGGGCCGTCCCTCGAGGGTCTCGACGTCGCCCAGACGACGGAACGCCGAGACTCCGTTCGGGCTCGCATACTGGACGATGCCGTCGACGTCGAGGCGGATGAGACCGTCGCCGACGCGGGGTGCGCCCCGGCGCGAGCCGGTGGGCGTTGCGAAGTCCGGCCACAGCCCGAGCGTGCCCATGCGCAGGAGATCGTAGGCGCACTGCCGGTAGGTCAGCTCCAGACGCGAGGGCATGCGCGAACTGGAGAGATCCATGTGCGTCGTCACGACCGCGAGCGTCCGGCCGTTGCGCACCATCGGTACGGCCTCGACGCGCATGGCCATCTCGGTGGTCCAGTTCGTCTCGCCGGAGCGCTCGATGCGCTGCGATTCCCAGGCGACATCGACGAGCGGCTGGAGATCGGCACGGATGCGCTCGCCCACGAAGTCGCTGTGGAAGACGGTGTGGGACGTGGACGGCCGGGCGTGCGCGAGGGCGACGTAGCCACCGCCGTCGAGGGGGAACCACAACGCGAGATCGGCGAAGGCCAGGTCTGCCACCATCTGCCAGTCCCCCACGAGGAGGTGAAGCCACTCGGCGTCGCCGGGTTCGAATCCGGCGTACTCACGGATGGGGTCGGTGAAGATGGCCATGAAGTCTCTCTGTGGCAGGTTTGGGGGCCGGTTCGCCAGCAGGCGTCCGCGCCGGGTCCACGTGGACCGACAAATGGTAGGTCCAGTCTGTCATTCACGGGCCCGGTCATTCGACCGGGCCCGTGTCGTCATCGCACGATCGATCGCAGGAGCCTCAGCGCAACAGAGAGGGAGGATATGTCATCCTGCTCCAGCTGGTTCACCTCCGCGAACATGTTGCTGGCGCGTTGCAGCTGGTCGGCATTCAACTCCTGCCAGGCCATCAGCCGCTCGCCCGCGTCCTGGCCCTGCAGCGTGGGCGACGCCCGCATGACGGCGACCGCGATATCGGCGACCGTCGAGTAGAGATCGTCCCGCAGCGCCGCCCGCGCGAGTGCCTGCCAGCGGTCCGTCCGCGGCAGCTTCGTGATGCGCTCGAGCAGGTTGTCCACCTCGAAGCGGTCGTACACCGCGTAGTAGACCTCGGCGATGTTCTCGACCGGTTCGTCCACCCTGCGCGTGCTGTGGGCGATGTCCAGCAACGCGAAGGACTCGAACTGCTCCGCCCAGTGGCGTCCCAGTTCCTCCGGCAGCTGCCAGGCCCTCGCAGTCTCCACTCCCGCGCCGGCGCGCTGGAGGTCGCAGCCGCGCAGGTACTCCGACAGTCGGGCGCGGAACGGAGCCACGAGTGGCTTGAACGCGTCGATGTCCTCCTGCACGGAGGTGCCCTGCTCGACATGGTTCACGAACCAGCGCACCGCGCGGTCGAGCAGCCGGCGCAGGTCCAGGTGCACGGTGCTCCAGCGGTCGGTCGGGAAGTCGGCGGGAAGCTCTGCCAGGGCGTCGATCGTCTCGTCGAGCGAATAGATCTCGCGCAGCGCCACGAAGGCCCGTGCGATGACGGGCTCGGCCACCGAGGTCTCCTCCATCACCCTGAAGGCGAAGGTGATGCCGCCGATGTTGATGATGTCGTTGGCGATGACCGTGGAGATGATCTCGCGCCGCAGGGGGTGGGTGTCCAGCAGGTCGTCGAACCGGTCGACGAGCTGCCGCGGGAAGTACCGGCGGAGCGTCGCCCTGAAGTAGGGATCGTCCGCGAGGCTGCTGGCGGACAGGACCCTGGTCAACTCGATCTTCGCGTAAGCCGACAGGACCGACAGCTCCGGTGAGGTGAGCCCCTGTCCGGCGTCGAGCCTGCGGCGCAGCTCCGCCGTGGTCGGCAGTGCCTCCAGGCTGCGGTCGAGGTCCCCCTTCTTCTCCAGCGCGTCCATCATCCGCTCGTAGCTGGGACTCCACTCGGCCACCCGCTGACGGTCGTTGAGCAGCAGGACGTTCTGGTCCACGTTGTCCTGGAGCACGAGCCGGGCGACGTCGCCCGTCATCGAGTGCAAGAACTCCGTGCGCTCATCTGGCCGCAGCCGGCCGGCCCGGACCATCCGGTCCACGAAGATCTTGATGTTGACCTCGTGGTCGGAGCAGTCGACGCCTGCGCTGTTGTCGATCGCATCGGTGTTGAGGACGACCCCGTTGAGGGCTGCCTCGATGCGCCCTCGCTGGGTCATGCCGAGGTTGCCGCCCTCCCCCACGACACGGGCCCGCAGCTCGTTCCCGTTGACACGGATGGCGTCGTTCGCGCGGTCCCCGACGTCGGCACTCGTCTCGGCGGAGGCCTTCACGTAGGTACCGATGCCTCCGTTGTAGAGCAGGTCCGCGGGCGCCCGCAGGATCGCCCGCAGCAGTTCCGGCGGGCTCAGGCTCTCCACTCCTGGCTCGAGGCCGAGCGCCTCGCGCACCTCGGGCGAGATGGGAATGGACTTCGCCTGCCGCGGGTAGACCCCCCCACCGGCGCTGATGAGGTTCGCGTCGTAGTCCTGCCAGCTGGACCGCGGAAGCTCGAACAGCCGCTTGCGCTCCGCGAAGGACGTGTGAGCCTCCGGATCCGGGTCGAGGAAGATGTGGCGGTGGTCGAAGGCGGCCAGCAGGCGGATGTGTTCGGACAGGAGCATCCCGTTGCCGAAGACGTCACCGCTCATGTCGCCGACCCCGACGACCGTGAAGTCCTCGCTCTGCGTGTCGACGTCGAACTCGCTGAAATGCCGCTTGACCGACTCCCAGGCGCCCCGGGCGGTGATGCCCATGGCCTTGTGGTCGTAGCCCACCGAACCGCCGGAGGCGAACGCGTCACCCAGCCAGAAGTGGTACTCGGCGGACAGCTCGTTGGCGATATCCGAGAAGGACGCCGTTCCCTTGTCCGCTGCCACGACGAGGTAGGTGTCGTCGTCGTCGTGCCTGACCACCCGCTCGGGCGCCAGCACCGACTCGCTGGTGCCGTTGGTGATGACGTTGTCGGTGATGTCGAGGAGGCCGCGGATGAACGTGCGGTAGCTCGCCTGCCCCTCCGCCAGCCAGGCCTGGCGGTCGACGGCGGGGTCGGGGAGCTGCTTCGCGAAGAAGCCGCCCTTCGCCCCCGAGGGAACGATGACCGCGTTCTTGACGGTCTGGGCCTTGACCAGACCGAGCACCTCCGTGCGGAAATCCTCGCGGCGGTCCGACCACCGCAGACCGCCCCTGGCCACTTTCCCGAAGCGGAGGTGGACACCTTCGACCTGGGGTGAGTAGACCCAGATCTCGAACTTCGGCCGGGGGAAGGGAGCGCCGTCGATCCGCGCGGTGTCGAACTTGAAGCTGACGTGTCGCTTGTCCTGGAAGTAGTTCGTCCGCAACGTCGCTTCGATGAGGTTCGCGAAGGTCCGCAGGACGCGATCCGCGTCGAGCGTCGGCACTGCCTCGAGGGCTTCGTCGAGGGTCGCCCGTGCTCGGATCGCGGCGTCGTCCCGGTCACCGTCGAGGTCCGGGTCGAAGCGGGCGGTGAAGAGGGCGACGAGTCCGCGGCTCACGGCGGGATTCCTCAGCAGGGTGTCGGCGACGAATCCGTACGAATTGGTATTGCCCATCTGGCGCATGTACTTGGCGTAGGCACGGAGGACGATGACCTGGCGCCAGCCGAGTTCCTCCCGCAGGACGAGCCGATCGAACGGATCCGACTCGCTGGTACCCACGACTGCCGCACTGAAGGCGTCCTGCAGGAGCCCCGCGGTGCCGAGCGGTGAGATGCCCTCCGGGTACTTCAGCCCCAGGTCGTAGAGGAAGAACGACCGACCGTCCGACCGCGTGATCTCGAACGGCCGTTCATCCAGCACTTCGAGGCCCAGGTTGTGGAAGTACGGCAGGATCTGGGTGAGGCTCTTCGCGCTCTTCAGGTAGAGCTTCAGCCTGGCGTCCTCGGCTCCGCCGGAATGGTGCCCGCGCGGCACGTAGACATGCAACTGGGGCCCTGCGCCGCCCGCTCCGGCAAGCTCCTCGAACCGGGCGATGTCCTCCAGGGCGTCCTCGACCTCGTAATCCACCCGGTAGCTCGGCGGGAAGGACTCGGCCCAGAGGATCGCGAGTCGCTGTGCGCTCTCCTGCTCGAACTTCTGCTGTGCGACCTCGACGATTCCCTCGGACCAGGACCGGGCAGCGCGGACGAGGCGCTCCTCCAGCCGGCCGGCATCGACCGACGGCACTTCCGCCCCGCGCTGGAGTCGGATCCTGAAGAACAGGCGCGCGAGGGCGGACTCACTCATCCGTGCCTCGAAGTCGATGGAGTCCGCGTTCAGCTCCTTCCGCAGTTCGTCCTCGATGCGCAGGCGGACACTCGTGGTGTACCGGTCGCGGGGCAGATAGACGAGGGCCGACATGAAGCGCCCGTAGACGTCCGGGCGGAGGAACAGCCGAGTACGGCGTCGTTCCTGCAGCCTGAGGATACCGAGCGCGGTGGTGACGAGATCCGACACCTCGATCTGGAAGAGCTCGTCGCGCGGGTACGTCTCGAGGATGGACAGCAGGTCCTTGCCGGAGTGCGAGTCGGAGGGGAACCCGCAGCGCCGCAGGACCTCCGCGACCTTGTCCCGGACGAGGGGGACGTTGCGTACCGACCCTGTATAGGCGCTGGTCGCGAACAGCCCGATGAACCGGCGCTCACCGCTGACGTTGCCGTGGGCGTCGAAGCTCTTGATGCCGATGTAGTCGAGATAGGCGGCACGATGCACTGTCGAGCGGGAGTTGGCTTTGGTGATGACGAGGGCCCGGCGCTCCCGCGCCTTCGCCCTGCCCGACGACGTCAGCTGCTGGACGTGCCCGCCACCGCTGCCGTGGCGCAACAGTCCCAGACCGCTGCCCTCACGGACCCTCAGGGCATCGTCCCCCGCGTCGTCCGCCACGAGGTCGTATTCCTTGTAGCCCAGGAACGTGAAGTTGCCGTTGTCGAGCCATCGCAGGAGCTCCTGCGCCTGGCGGAGGTCCGGCACGGCCTCGGCCCCGGCGACGGAGGCGAGGGATGCCTCGATCCCGCGGACGGTGTTGCGCATCGCGGGCCAGTCCTCGACCGCGGCCCGGACGTCGTTCAGCACCCGGTGCAGGCCGTCGATCACCGAGGCTTTGCCTGCTGCGTCGGGGAAACGGGACACCTCGACGGAGATCCAGGACTCGAGGTGGGTCGTGTGCCCTGCCTGTCCGACGAGGAGCCCGATATTCGGAAGTGCCGCGGTGTCACCGCTCGACGCTCCGGCAGTGGAGGGCACGCGCTCCAGCGCCGCGAGCGCATGGGAGGCGTCGTCCCTCACCGCGAGGAAGGTCGGGTGGACCACCAGTTGGATCGCCGCGTTCTGACGGACCAGTTCCGCGGTGACCGAGTCGACGAGGAACGGCATGTCGTCGGTCACGATCATCACGACGCTCGATGCCGCCTGATCCATGACGGCGACGGAGGCGGTGCCCGGTGCGCGTGATTCCGCGAGGTCCCGGTGAGCAAAGGCACGCTGGCGAAGGTCCGACGGCGGGTAGCCGGCGGCGTCCTCGCGGGCGAGGTGCTCGAAGTAGTGCCCTACGAAATCCTCCCGAGAAGTGTCCGAGCTTGACTGATCCGTTGTCCTGGATCCAGACGACATGGGGAGGGCCTCCGTAGCGAAATTAAAGACCGCTCCATTGCGGCCTCTTACCGTGGCAGCCTATCCGTGTTGTCCGCAAACTTCACCTCACGCGGAAGCCACCGGTACCGCGCCTCCCCCTGTGGCCCGCGGGCACATCGGCCAGCGCCGCGATCGCGAGTCGCAGGGGTGAGTCCGGGGCGGTCTCCAGCAGGGCAGAGCCCGCGAGGAGTGCCTGATCAGCCGCCGCATGATCGGCGGGAAGGAACGCGGTGATGGTGGCGGTCGGGCCGAAGCGCTCCCAGGCCTCGCGCAACTGCGCCTCCGGTGACCGGCCGACCGCGGAGGGCCTGACCTTGTTGAAGACGACGCGCGGAGTGGCAGTGGGAACGCCATCGGCGAGTTCGGCGAGCGCTTTCACCATCCGCGGCACACCGATCGCGTCCGCCGCGGCGATGGCGAACACGGTGTCCGCAGCCTCCAGGCATCGCAGGGTGGCCCCGTTGCGCCGAGGAGCCAGGGTATCGAAACTCAGCTCCTCATCCGCTTCGAGGCAGAAACCGCAGTCGACGACGGTGACGTCGACGAGGGACCGCGCTGCTGCGAGGACCTGCGCGAGGGCGGCAGGACGCAACTCCGGCCAGCGGTCGGGTCTCGTGATCCCGGTGAGGACCCGGAGCCGTTCACCCTTGATCGCGACACTCACCGCCACCCTGCCGAGTACCGCGGCCGCGAAACCGCCCTGATCCGCGATACGGCAGGCCTGGGCGAGGCCGGCGGACTCGTCCAACAGACCGAGGCAGGCGCCGATGCTCGCGCCGTACGTGTCCGCGTCGATCAACAGGACCGATTGCCCCGCCGCCGAGAGCTCTGCGGCGAGATTGACGGCGACGGTCGTCCGGCCCGGAGCTCCGGACGGCCCCCAGACGGCGATGATCCGGCCGTCTCCGTGTTCCCCGACGACGGCTGGGAGCGGCGGAACGGGGACCGCCGGAGGGCCGAGCGGGTCGGCGTACGCCAGCGATCCCCGCGGCCGGACCGTCTCGACGTCGAACCGGTCGACGGCACGCGAGACCGCGCCCGCGAGGGCCGCGGGCTCGACGGAGGACCCCACGTACTCGACACCGTCCGGGCCGGCGCGCTCGGCAGCCTCCACCGCGTCCGACAGGGCGATGACGACGACGCCCGCGAAGTGGAGCCTCTCCACCAGTGAGGACGTGAGTTCCGCCGCCCCCGGAGCGAGGATCACGGCGCGCGCCATGCCCGACTGGCAGGCCGCGATCACCTCGGACAGTTCCTCGCACCGGCGGACGACGGTAACGGGACCGCGCAGTTGCTCGAGGCCGGGTACGAAGGCACTCGCGGCAGCGCCGAGCGTGATGACGGGGATGCTCACGAACCGGCACCGGGATCGAGCACGACGGCGATCCGGGCGTCGTTGGACAGTGCGTCGAGCAGCTCCGGCATGGCCTCGTCACCCACGAGCACGTGGACCAGTGTCGACGAGCTCGACCCCAGCGCCGACTCCCCTACCGTCAGCTCGGCGACCTCGGCAGCTTCGAGGAGCAGGCGCGGCTCGTCGTAACTGTTCGTAGCGGTGCGGAGCGAGACCCAGACGTCGACCCGATCGCCCGCTGCGGCACCTGTCGGCAGCGGATCCTCGACCGTCAGACCGACCGGCTTGCGGTCCAGCTCGTCGGATGTCCCGAGCGCAGCAACCGGCACCAGTTCGCCGCGGCTGATCAGCCTCGTCGCCACGGCGCCGACGGGCACCCCTTCTGAGACGGCCAGGTAGGCGTCCGCGGATTCGCCGAGACCGACCGGCACGGCCACGAGGTTCTCCCGGGTCAGGGCTGCTCCGACGGGCAGGTCCTGGCCCGCCGAGTACACCTCCGTGGAGGTGTTCTGGCTATCGATCAGCGCGATCACTCCGGCCGTCGACGCGAGCACGAGGAGCAGGCCGATCAGGAGTCGGGGATCCCGCCAGGACGGTTTCCGGAGCCGCTGGACCTCGACCGGCGACTGGGCGGTGCGCGTTTCGGGACTCACTGTGATCCTCCGGCGTCAGGCTCCGAGCCGCCCTTCTCCGGCAGCACTTCCGTCGGCAATTCTTCTGCACAAGTGGCGCCAAGGGAACGGACGGTCGACAGATCGGGCTGAAGTGTGGATATCCGCTGTCATCGAACCACTCGATGGCAGACTGGTCTCCATCACCCGGGCAACCCTGAAAGGCGGGCGCGTGGCCGAGCGGCGTTTCCTCACCCTCGCAGACGTAGCAGAGGTACTCAACATCAGTTCCTCACAGACGTATGCGCTCGTCCGCTCCGGCGACCTGCCCGCGATCCAGGTGGGGGGCCGCGGTCAGTGGCGCGTGGAGACGCGGGTGCTGGAGGAGTACATCTCGAAAGCCTACGAGAAGACGGCTTCGGCCCTCAAGAACGAGCCGGAGAGTACGCCGCTCCCTTGACGGGGCCGTCCCTCGTCCAGCTGCCGCCGCCTATTCCACGGCCACCGCTGCGTCGACCGTGTCGATCGAGGTGAAGGGAACCGTGATCAGCTCCCGCACATTCGAGGCCTGCCGTTCCACCCCCGGGACCACCAGCCCCAGGTCCAGGAAGTCTGCACCGACCCGGTCTATCACCCCGGAACGACGGGAGGAGGGCGCGCCGACCCAGAGCGTCACCTGCACCCTGTCGCGGGACAGACCACGGAGGGCGGATCCCAGCCCGAGTCTCGCCTGTACGACGCCCAGCGGCTGACCGACGCTGCGGCGAAGACCACGTACCGTCTCCAGTGACGAGATCGGCACGATCACGGAACGCCCCTCGACTGACAGCGCCAGCCACTGCGAGCCGACGTTGGTGAGCGTGCCCGACAGGTGCCTGCCTCCGCTCGTCGCCACGCCGATCAATGCACCACGCTGACCCGACAAGCGCTGCACCAGTGTGATCCGAGCATGCTCGGCCCGGGTGCGGTCCCGGATCTCGCTCTCCTGCCGGGCGCTCGTCGCAGCCTCCAGTTGGGATTCCAGATCGTCGAACAGAGCATCCCACCGCATGACCTCAACCTAGAGGGGCGCGGAAGCAAGGTCAACGGGTCTTACACACAGCGAATAACCCCAACGTAGACAAACGTCATCAAACTGCATCAAACTGGACCTCCTACGAAGGAGGGACCATGAGGAGATCCGACGCGGTACAGGCGGGCGTCATCCTGGCGAGCGGCCTCGTCATGGCGAAGGCGGGCCACCTGCTGTGGTTCCCTCCGGGGTCCGACGACTCCTGGGACCTGGAGCGCAGCCTGGGGGTCGGTATGTCCGTCGCCGGGATGATGGTCGTCGCCGCGTGGCTGCTCGCGCTGGGCATCGCGCTCGCAGCAGGGCTGCTGGAGCGGTGCGGTCAGGACACCGCTGCTCGCATTGCTGCGCAGTGCACGCCTGCCGTCATGAGACGGCTTGCCGGCGCGCTTCTCGGCATCAACCTCATCGCGGTGCCGACCGTCGCACAGGCAGCTCCGCCCGCAGCAGCCGGAGTGACTGGGGCCTCCGCGACGGTCGAGACCAGGGCTGTAGCCGTGGGCGACGTGCTCACCCCCCTCCTCCGCGAGCGGAGCCGGTCCACCCACCCCGCCAGGGGGGCCACCACGGAGGCTTCGGGTTCGCCCTCCTGGTCGGGTCGCCCTGCCGGCACGGACAGCGCGCGGGAGCCGACCCGGGACGCGGGATCATCCGGTGTATCGCCCGCCTGGCAGCCGACTGCCCTGCCTGCCGACGGAGGATTACTGGTTCGGCCAGACAGCAGATCCGACGCCAGGACGGAGGGCATCGCGGTTGCCCCGGGCGACTCGCTGTGGTCGATCGTCGCCCGCCACCTCGGTCCGCTGGCGACGCCCGCTGAGATCGCCAAGGCCTGGCCAGTGTGGTTCGAGGCCAACCGCTCGACCATCGGGGACGATCCCGCCCTGCTCATCCCGGGACAGGTTCTTCGCGCTCCATCGAGCGGGGAGTAGCTCCGGCCGCCCCCTCCCTTCGCCCCGACACCCGTCTTCCGTGTGCCTCCGGCGCACGCCCCCCCGAAGTGACGACCGAATGGAAAGGAACCACATGCCCTCCGTAACCCAGCTCCACCGAAGCGCAACCGAGGAGCTCGCCGAAGTCAGCGGTGCACCACGCCCGGTCCTGGTACCGCTCGGCCCACCAGCACCCTCGGAAACGGCGACGATCATCGAGCTACGGCCGACGCCGACTCCCGGGGAGCACTACCCTGCGGGCGGGCCGGGCCGACGATCGACCGTGACACGGGCCGGCGGCCTCCCGGCCGGTCGCGCGACCCCATCCACGGAACCCGCACTGGCGGTGGACGCTTCACAGCGTATCTCCGGTATCGCCCGGTCCGTCGCCCAGGGCGCACTCGAGGTCCTGACCGGGTCGCGACCGCTGCAGCAGATGGCGCGCTGGCTCGACCCCGAGAACTACGAGCGCCTCCAGCTGCGGGCGAACCTGGTTCGCTGCATCGCCGGATCGCCGGGCACCGATCGCGGCACGAGCGCGCCCTGTACCCGACGTCAGGTCGTGGTCAGGTCGGCTCGCGTCTGCCCTGTCGGTCCCGGGGTGTACGAGGCATCCGTGGTCGCGTACGACCAGAAACGCGTCCGCGCCGTCGCTCTGCGAATCGAGCGACGGCGCGGGACGTGGCGGGTGACCGCCCTCGAGATCGGCTGACTATCTCTTCTTGGCTTTCCTGCCACTGGCGGGAGCAGCCTGAGCCTTGTTCCGCTCGACATGCACCTCGGCCTCACCCTGCGCGTTCGGCGCGGTGAAATTGAGCGTGGCCGGTTTCGCCGGAGCATCGAGGCCGGGGGCGGAGATCACCGGAGCCTGGACGACGCCACGCCCGTCGGTGACGCCGGGGAGACCTGTGGCCGCAGGTGCGGAGACCTCGACATCGAGGTTGAAGAGATAGCCGATGCTCTCCTCCCGGATGGATTCCATCATCGCCTGGAAGAGGATGAAGCCCTCGCGCTGGTACTCGACGAGCGGATCCCGCTGGGCCATCGCGCGCAGCCCGATGCCTTCCTTGAGGTAGTCCATCTCGTAGAGGTGCTCCTGCCACTTCCGGCCGATGACGGACAGCACGACCCGGCGCTCCAGTTCACGCAGCGTCTGCTCACCCAGTGCCTCCTCGCGTGCCTGGTAGGCGAGCTTCGCGTCGGAGAGTATCTCGTCGTGCAGGAAGTCGCGGGTCAGCTTCGATTTCCCCCCCGCCTCCTCGATGACCTCGTCGGCGGTGAGCGTGATGGGGTACAGCGTCTTGAGGTTCGTCCACAGGAGGTCGTAGTCCCAGTCGTCCCCGTGGCCCTGCTGCGTTGCCTCATCCACCATCGCCGTGATGACGTCCTCGAGGAAGAACTGCACCTTCTCCTTCAGGTCGCCGCCCTCGAGGATCCGTCGCCGGTCCCCGTAGATGGCTTCGCGCTGGCGGTTGAGGACGTCGTCGTACTTCAGCACGTTCTTGCGCTGCTCGGCGTTCCTCCCCTCGACCTGTCCCTGCGCGTTCTCGATCGCCTTGGACACGAGCTTCGACTCGAGGGCGACGTCGTCGGGCATGGTGGCGCTGTTCATGATCCGCTCCGCCCCGCCGGAGTTGAACAGCCGCATCAGGTCGTCGGTCAGGGACAGGTAGAAGCGCGACCGGCCGGGATCGCCCTGGCGCCCGGAGCGCCCGCGCAGCTGATTATCGATGCGCCGCGACTCGTGGCGCTCCGTGCCGAGCACGTACAGGCCGCCGATCTCGCGCACCTCCTCCTGCTCCGTCCTGACCGCTTCCTTGGCTGCCTCGAGCGCGTCGGGCCAGCGGGCTTCGTACTCCTCCGCGTTGTCCGCCGGGTCCAGGCCCAGCTTCTCGAGGGCTGCGACGGCGTTGAATTCCGCGTTGCCCCCGAGCATGATGTCCGTGCCGCGTCCTGCCATGTTGGTGGCGACCGTGACGGCACCCTTGCGGCCGGCCTGCGCGATGATCGCCGCCTCACGTGCGTGGTTCTTCGCGTTCAGCACCTCGTGGCGGACCCCCGCCTTCGCGAGCTGCTTGGAGAGGTATTCGCTCTTTTCGACGCTCGTCGTGCCCACGAGGACGGGCTGGCCCGTCTCGTGCCGCTCGACGATGTCCTTGACGACGGCGTCGAACTTCGCGACCTCGTTCTTGTAGATCAGGTCCGAGAGGTCCAGGCGGGCCATCTCCCGGTTCGTCGGGATGGGCACGACGCCGAGCTTGTAGGTCGACATGAATTCGGCCGCCTCGGTCTCCGCGGTTCCGGTCATGCCCGAGAGCTTGTCGTAGAGGCGGAAGTAGTTCTGCAGCGTGACCGTGGCGAGCGTCTGGTTCTCCGCCTTGATGTCCACGCCCTCCTTGGCCTCGATGGCCTGGTGCATGCCCTCGTTGTAGCGACGTCCCGCCAGGATGCGGCCGGTGTGCTCGTCAACGATCATGACCTCGCCGTTGAGGACGACGTAATCCTTGTCCCGCTTGAACAGCTCCTTCGCCTTGATCGCGTTGTTCAGGAAGCCGATGAGCGGGGTGTTGGCCGACTCGTAGAGGTTCTGGATCCCCAGGTAGTCCTCGACCTTCTCGATCCCGTCCTCGAGGACGCCGACGGTGCGCTTCTTCTCGTCCACCTCGTAGTCGGTGTCGACGGTGAGCTTCTTCACGACCTTGGCGAACTCGTTGTACCAGCGGTTGACGTCGCCCGAGGCCTGCCCGCTGATGATCAAGGGCGTCCGGGCCTCATCGATGAGGATCGAGTCGACCTCATCGACGACGGCGAAGTTGTGACCGCGCTGGACCAGTTCGGCCGCGCTCCACGCCATGTTGTCGCGCAGGTAGTCGAAGCCGAACTCGTTGTTCGTGCCATACGTGATGTCCGCGGCGTACTGCTGGCGCCGGGTCGCAGGGTCCTGCTTCGAGAGGATGCAACCGCTCGTCAGTCCGAGGAACCGGTATACCCGGCCCATGAGATCCGACTGGTACTCCGCCAGGTAGTCGTTGACGGTGACGACATGGACCCCTTTGCCGCTGAGTGCGTTCAGGTAGGCGGGCGCCGTCGCGACCAGTGTCTTGCCCTCACCGGTCTTCATCTCCGCGATGTTCCCGAGGTGCAGCGCCGCGCCGCCCATCAGCTGGACGTCGAAGTGCCGCAGACCCAGGGTCCGGCTGGAGGCCTCACGCACTGCTGCGAATGCCTCGGGCAGCAGGTCGTCGAGGGTGGCGCCGTCCGCCAGGCGCTGCTTCAGCCGGTCGGTCTCCCCGCGCAGCTCTGCGTCGGACATCCCGCGGAATTCGTCCTCGAGGACATTGATGGCGTCGGCGTAGTTCCGGAGCCGCTTCAGTGTCTTCTTATCGCCGGTGCGTAGAACTCGTTCAAGAAGTGATGGCACGGGTATTTGCTCCCAATCTGATGCTGCCCAAAGATGGCGTGTCTAGTCTACGTGAGGGACGTTCCGCCCCCCGCTTTGGTTCCCCTCCGGCACTGCGCGACGCTGCGGGACTCCGTGTCCGCTCAGAGTAGCCTGCCGAGCTGCGAGGAGAGCGCGGGCGCGAGCTCCCCCCGATCCTCGACGACGACATCGCCCAGCCCCAGCCACCGGGCGAGCAGGAGCAGTTCGTGGGCGAGCTCTTCGGCGGTGTCCGCCGGCGCATCGGGTTCTGCATGGCTCGCCCGGACCAGGAGCCGGCCCGATGCCCGGTCCGCCTTGAGGTCCACGCGCGCCACGATGGCATCGCGCAGCAGGAAGGGCAGGACGTAGTAGCCGTGGACCCGTCGATCCGATGGTGTGTAGATCTCGATGCGGTAGTGGACACCGAAGAGCCGATGCAGCCGGTTCCTGTCGAACACGAGGGAGTCGAACGGGCTCAGCAGCGCCCTGCCCCGTGCCTGCCGTGGCAGGGCTGCGGCAGGATGGAGGTACCAGGGCTCGGTGCCGCCGTCGACGGTCGCTGTGTGCAAGACACCTGCCGTGACGAGCGTATCGAGCGCGGTCCGGGTCTCCCGGACCGGGGTGCGGAAGTAGTCCGCGATGGAGCGGGCCGGGGCGACACCGAGAGCTCCTGCCGCGCGCTCGGCCAGGACGGCGAGGGCGTCCGACGGACTGACGAGCTCGTCCGCCGATGCCGGATGCGGAAGCACCTCGCGTATCGGTGCGTACAGCCGTTCGAACTGTGCCGTGCGGCCCGCCGATCCCACCCTGCCCTGTGCGAAGAGGTCCTCGAGGACGCGTTTGGCGGCCGTCCAGCGCCAGCCCCATCCGTCGGCCGGCCGGGACGTATCTCCTCCCAGGAGCCGCTGGATGGTCGCGGCGGTCATGGGAGGACCGTCGGTGAGGACAGCGAGGATCGAGCCTTCGAGTGCATCACGCACCTCGGACGGCAGACCGGACGCTCCCATCCAGGTCCGGCGTTGCCAGACCCGGAGGTGAGGGAACAGCTCGGGCGGGACGAGACTCGCCTCGTGCGCCCAGTACTCGACGAGCTTCCGCGGTGGCCGCGAATACAGCGAGTCCAGGTGCGCTCGGTCGTACGGTCCGAGGCGGGAGAACAACGGGAGGTACTGGGATCGGACGAGCACGTTGACCGAGTCGATCTGCAGGACCTGCAGCCGCTCGGCGGCAGTAGCGACTGCACGGCGCGTCGGCGCCGCCCCGGACCGGGGGCGATGCAGCCCCTGGGCAGCAAGGACGATGCGGCGGGCCTGGGCGGTGGTGAGATTCGGCAAGGGACTCCTGCACGGAACTGCCTCCGCACCGGGTGCGGAGGCAGTTCCTCGGTTGTCAGCGGGCGCGAACCGGATCGCCCGGCCCGTCAGGCGCTAGGAGGCGCTCGCGGCTTCCTTCGCCCGGTAGGCCAGGAGCTCCTCCTGCGGCTCCTCCGTACCCTCGGCGCACTTGGCGTCGAGGGTGATGACGCCGTACGTCCAGCCCTGCCTGCGATACACGACCGACGGCGCTCCCGTGGCGGAGTCGACGAAGAGATAGAAATCGTGCCCCACGAGTTCCATGTTGTCGACCGCGTCGTCGAGGGTCATGGGGGTACCCGAGAAGACCTTGCGGCGGATCAGGACCGGCGAATCACCGGCAGGGACGTCATCCGGCGAGGAGTAGGCGTCGACCTCCTCGGGCTGGGGCGCAGGCTCCACCGTCGGCTCGATGCTCGGGGTGTCGAGATAGATGGGCTGGGCGGAGTCGGCGGGCTCCAGGTCGGCAGTGGCGACCCGGACCGCGATCGGCGTGTGCCGGCCGTGGTGGACCTTCCGTCGGTCCCTCGCACGCCGCAGCCGCTCGAGGAGCTTGCCGTAAGCGAGGTCGAACGCGGCGAACTTGTCCGCCGCGGAAGCTTCGGCCCGGACGACCGGGCCCTTGCAGAGCACCGTCAACTCGACTGTGAGCGAGGTGTCCGCCATACGTGCGCTGGGTTCCTTGGTGATCTTCGCATCGACGCGCTGTACCTTGTCGCCGAGCTGCTCTATCTTGTCGATCTTCTCCGTCGCGTACTCACGGAAACGGTCCGATACCGCCAGGTTACGACCATTGATCACAAATTCCATGGTGCCCTCCACATCGCTAGGTGACACGACGGCGGCCGGGCTGGATGCAGAGCCACCGCCGACGGGTATGTCTCTATCACTGTGTTGTACCCGTACTTCACCGTAGTTCACCCCCGTCCTTTATTCATCCCTCGGCACGGTGAAACTTCCGGTGGTGTACGGATCGATCCTGCGACACGTCGGTCAGGTGAGGTGGGACGTCGAGGAGGTGCGGAGTCCGCTTCCCGCCGGAGACCCGGTGGCGGCGATGACGACGGCGCCGGTCACCCGGGCGCCACTGTCGACCAGGACGCGGTGCACCTCGCCGATCGTGGCGCCGGTCGTCAGGACGTCGTCGATGATGAGGCAGGTCCTCCCGGACAGCGCGTTCCGCCTGCCTGGGACGACGCACATCGAGTGGAGGACGTTCGCGCGGCGATGACGACGCCCGAGGCCTTTCTGCCCGCCCGTCCGACCGGCGAGCACGGACGCCAGGAGTGCTCGGACCAGGTAACCGGCACCGCCACGCCCGACAGCCGCTCCCAGCCTGGCCGGAAGGGGAAGCTGCCGGACCACGGGTGCGAGCGCCGTACCGGCCGGCACCTGTCCGCTCCGGTCCAGCCTGGTCAGGAGGAGCATCAGGGGGTCGTAGCCCCGCCTGCGGCGGGAGGATGCGCGGGTCGGCACGGGTACCAGTAACAGGGGCAGCGACGCGTTCTCGACGTCGCACCCCGAGGCCGCGGCATGCAGTGCCCCGGCGAGCGCCGCAGCCACGGGAACGGTGAGGTCGACGTGCCCGTGGTTCTTGAAGGCGAGCAGGACCAGCGAGACCGCGCGTCCGTACCTCCCCGCCGCGACCACCGGCAACGGGCCGAAGGCTGGGGACGGAGGGTGCAGGGGCGGAGAGTGCGGGGGCGGAGAGTGCGGGCGCTCAGTCGCCGGCGTGGTCGGCGCACCCGCCACTCCTGCCCGGGCCAGTAGGACGTCGGGGAGGGATTCCGCGCCGTCCTCCGCCTGGAACGGCCGGCTCGTCGCCCTGCGGAACAGCGCCGAGCACTCGCCGCACAGTGAGGTGTCCCAGCGACCGCACACCACGCACGAGGAAGGCAGGGCGAGGGCACCGAAAGCTGCGAAGGCTCCGGCCACCAGGCGATAGAGGCGCCCGAACACGATCGAGTCCAGGAGCGTTCCGAGCAGGGCTGGCCTCATGCGTCCAGCGTGCTGCACCGAAGCGCAGGGCGACAGGCCCTGCCTCGCTACGTGGACAGGACTACCCCGGGAACGCCGGGTCCCGGACGTCGACCTCTTCGTCCGCCCAGCTGGTGCCGATGCGCCGGAACAGCGTGTCGCCCGCCTGGGCGTAGAACGTGTCCTCCGCGTCGGAGCCGGCGCTGATCGCCAGAACACCCTCCAGGGCCGCCATCGACTCCTGCCCGCCGTCCAGCTGCAGGATCACCGGAACCGCTTCCTCCCCCGGTCCGACGGACGAGGCCACGACGGTGCTCGGCCCCGCCCAGGCAGCGGTGTCGATGTTCCCCGCCGTCTGCAGGGTGAGAGGTGTCGTGAGTGACTGCGGGGCACCCTCCGCCGACCGCGTGATGCCTGCGAGCAGCACCTCACTGGTGCCACCGCGATCCGTGACGAGCAGGGCGCGGGATCCGTCCCGCGACACCCTCAGGTCCTTGATCCGCCGATCCCCCAGCCATCCGGCCGCGAGCACGGAGGCATTCTCCTCGGTCCCGCCGGGAGGGATGGCGAGGACCTCGCTGCGTGCACCGCGCTCCCTGGTGGTCCAGACCCAGTTCTCGGGATCGAAGGACGGTTGGGTGAGACCGCGACCGCCTGCGACATCGCGGACCTCGCTTCCCGGCGCCGTGATGTAGAGGAAGGTCCGTGCGGAGTTCAGGAACGCGTAGGCGCTGCCCGAGACCGACGTCGCCGGTTCCCGCGGCTCGATGTCCGCGACGGACGGCAGTCCGTCGATCGGCACCACGGCGCCCCCGCGTACCCGGACGATCTCGCCGTCCGCGACAGCCACCTGCTCGCCGCCGACATCCGGATTCAGCTCGGGCACCACCAGTCCCGGCGACGCAGGACCCAGCTCGATCGGCTGGCCGCTGGTCATCTCCACGGAGGTGACACCGTTGAGGCCGAGCAGGTTGACCCGGAGCTGCTGGTTCATCTGCTGCAGGCCGAGATCGGTCGCGCCCACGAGGACCTCGGACGAGAGCTCGACGGCGGCCGTTCCGGAAGTGATCGGCACGGAGTCACGGGCCAGTGACACGCCTTCCGGAAAGGCACTCGTGACCGACCCCTGCAGGTAGGGGGACGGCCCCGCGAGCATCGCGCTCACGATCCTCGCCGTCACTCCGGTCCTCCGCACGAACCAGCGGGCGTCGGGCACCCAGTAACGGTAGTTGCTGCTGTAGAAGTAGAGGCTGTGCGAGATCAGCAGGTCGCGGGCGGCGCTCTGGGCGAGCATGATCCCGTCCGGGATCTCGGCGATGCGCCACTCGCCCTCCACCTGTTCCATACGAACGCCGAGGGTCTCCGTCGCCGGCAGCGCGCTGTTGGTCCGCACCCCTCGGGAGTCGACCGTGCCCGTCGTCTCGAGCTGGATCTGGTAGACCCCCTCGGTCCCGCGTTCCTCGACGCGCGGATCCGAGCTGAACAGGACGATCCGCTCCTCGGGTTCCCACGTATCAGCCATCTCCCGCGTCAGGAACTGGCGGGCCACGCTGTAGCCGTCCCCCGCCCCCGTCCCGGCGGTGATGAAATCGAGCAGGATCCGCGCGGGCGACGCACCGGGCGCGGGTCCCTCGGGCGAGAAGGCCGGAGCGTCGGCATCGGCCTCACCGTCCGCGGCCGGGATCACGCCCACCGGTCCCCTCGTCGGGATCGCCGAACACCCGGTCAGCAGCAGGAGGCAGAGCGCGAGCAGCGCAGCGACCACCGACGTCGCGCAGCGCGGGGCAGGGCGCCGCAGGGTGCTCCGTGCGGGTGTCGTCGCACTAGTCCTTCGCATCGTCGTTCTCCGCTTCCATCCCTGTGTCGGTGGTTCCCGGCGTCCGAGCCTGCCGCTCGCCGCCGGCAGTGGTCGGCTCAGCGGCCGACGGCGGCAGCGCCAGGGGCGAGCACGTCAGCTCTCCCCCCTCGCGCCGGGGCAGGGTCAGACGGAAGCAGGCGCCCTCGCCGGGCAGCCCCCAGGCCTCCAGCCACGCGTTGTGGAGCCGGGCGTCCTCCGTCGCGATGGACAGTCCCAGCCCGCTGCCGCCGGTTGTCCGGGCTCGGGCGGGGTCGGCGCGCCAGAACCGGTCGAAGACACGGGAAGCGTGGAGGGGGGTCATGCCGATCCCGTGATCCCTGATCGCGACGGCGACCGCTTCCGGGTTGCATGCGATGTGGATCTCCACGGGCCGCGACTCCCCGTGCTCGAGTGCGTTGACGATGAGATTCCGGAGGATGCGGTCGATCCGCCGTGGATCGGCATCGACGATGCAGCTGGCCTCCGCCGAGATGACCCGCAGCTCCGACCCGAGTCGGTCGGCGAGGGGCCGGGCACCGTCGATCGCGTGCTGCACGAGATGCACGATGTCGGTCGACTCGGCCTCCAGCACGGCGGCTCCGGCATCGAACCGGGAGATCTCGAGCAGATCGGCGAGCAGGGCCTGAAAGCGTTCCACCTGATCGAACAGGATCTCCGCCGAGCGCTTGTTCACCGGATCGAAGTCCTCCCGCGCGTCGTGCAGCACCTCCGCGGCCATGCGCACCGTGGTCAGCGGCGTCCGCAGCTCGTGCGAGACGTCCGACACGAAGCGCTGCTGCATCTGCGACAACTGCGCGAGCTGGGTGATCTGGTCCTGCAGGCTGCCTGCCATGTGGTTGAACGAGACACCCAGCCGGGCGACCTCGTCCTCGCCGCTGACCTCCATGCGTTCCTGCAGGTGGCCGGCTGCGAGCTTCTCCGACACGGATGCCGCATGGCTGACCGGCCGGACCACGCTGCGGGTGACGTACCAGGTGATGGCACCGATCACGAACAGGAGCACGAGGCCGACGAGCCAGAGGACGCGGTGGATGTCGTCGAGCGTCGACTGCATCGAGGAGAGGTCGTAGTACACGTACAGGGCATAGGAGCTGCGCTCGGGTGGAAGCTGCACCTGTGTCCCGAAGACGAGACCCGGCACGTCCTGTTCCTCGGTCTGCGTCACCGGGATGGTGACGGGAGCCCAGTAGATGTCCTGGCCGGCGGCAACAGCAGCCTGGAGATCATCCGGGATCATGCCCTTGGTGACCCCCTCCTGGCTCACCGTGTCCGGGATGAACAGACCTTCGCCGGCCGAGATGGACACCAGGATGGCCTGCCGGGGTGCCTGCGTCTCGTTGCCGACCAGCGCGTTGACGGAGTCGAGCACCAGCCGGTTCGTCGTGTCGCGGTCAGTCGCCGAGGATTCCCGGAAGACCGCCTTCGTGGACGTCAGGGCGCTGGCCGCCTCCGCGCTGAACTGGTCGAAGCGCTCCTCGTACAGCGCGTTCGCGATCTGATTGGACAGGAACCCTCCGACGGCCACGAAGGAGACGGAGGTGAGGAGCATCGTGGCGACGACCGTGCGGAACTGCAGGGACCTCCGCCAGCGGCTGGGCACTTCCCGGAGCAGGGTGCGCCCGCGATCGACCAGGGCCGTCGATCGCCCGTCCGGTGCGGCATCCGGGAGGGATTGCTCGGCAGCGGGTGCCGGCGCGACGGCTCCCGCTACGGGTTGTGCCGGCCGGCCCGTGGCGACGCCGGGCAGGGCACGGTCTCCTCCACCCTCCGCGGCGACAGCATCGCCGCCATGCGTCCGAGCCTCGGTGCGGACAGGATGGGCCTCGGCATCCGAGCTGGAGTCCCCAACTGCCCCGTCCCGCGGCCCCGTGGACACGGGGGGCGTCATCGGTTCGCGGGCGGAGAAAGGCGCGGCTCGGAGGGCTGCGGAACGGGACGCCGGCGCACCGGGCTCGCTACCGGGTCGGTCACCGTCATCGCCCGTACCCCGGCCGGGCGGTGCAGCAGGAGCGGGAGCGCGTCCGTCCGCACTCCCGGCATCAGCCCTGTCCGGCCTTGTAGCCGACACCGCGCACCGTCAGGACGATCTCGGGGGCTTCGGGGTCGCGTTCGATCTTGGACCGCAACCGCTGCACGTGGACGTTGACGAGCCGCGTGTCCGCGGCGTGGCGATACCCCCACACCTGCTCCAGCAGCAGCTCGCGGGTGAAGACCTGCCAGGGCTTCCTGGCGAGGGCCACCAGCAGGTCGAATTCCAGCGGTGTCAGGGACACGCGGTCACCGGCCCGCGTGACTTCGTGGCCGGCGACGTCGATGCTGACCTCTCCGATACGGAGGGTCTCCGGGGCCTTCGATTCCGCCGGACGAAGCCTGGCCCGGACCCGGGCGACGAGCTCGGCCGGCTTGAAGGGCTTCGGCACGTAATCGTCGGCGCCGGATTCGAGCCCGCGGACGACGTCGGACGTGTCGGACTTGGCCGTGAGCATCACGATGGGGAGATCGGACTCGCTGCGGATCTGGCGGCAGACTTCGATGCCGTCCATTCCGGGGAGCATGAGGTCCAGCAGGACGAGATCCGGATGGGTGGCGCGGAAGACGCCGAGGGCGGCCGCACCGTCGGCGCAGAACACCGGGTCGAATCCGTCGTTGCGCAGGACGATGCCGATCATTTCGGACAGGGCCTCGTCGTCGTCGATGACCAGTATGCGAGCCTTCATACCCCAATAGTGTCCCATCGGGCGCACAAAGTCCCACCAGCCCCGTTCCGGCGCGCGGCGGGGGTGGGACCCAGCCCGCTCCCGGAGTCCTGTGCGATGGATCGAACGGCCGCGACGCCCGCCCCGCTGCAGAATCCGGTGCTGCGGCTCACTATGATGCAGGAGGGGTGCGACCGCGTGCTCGTCTGCTACGGATCGAGGGGGAGCCATGAGTGACCAGAGGAACGGTCAGCCGCGTGACGGGGAGCCGTCCGGCGCACCGGATGGTGACGCCACCGCCCCTGTGGCGCCCTGGCACTCCCCTGCTGGGGCGACGCCCCCGGCCCCGGCCCGGCAGGGGCAGGAACCGTCCCCCTCTCCGTGGAACACCTCCGGACAGCAGTACCCGGCGACGCCGAACCCCTGGGCCCGGCCCGGAGCAGGGGACGGCCGCCCGGGCGCGCAGCAGGGCTACCCGGGCGCCCAGGATCATCGGGGCAGCACGACGCCACCCGGTGCCGCGCATCCGGCGCAGGGCTGGGGCCCGACGTATCCGCCCCGAGGAGATCAGGGCGGTGCCCAGGGCGATCCGTACGTTGCCCCCTACGGCACACCCCGACCTCCCTACGGGGCCTTTCCCCCGGGACCCCGGTACCAGGCGCCCCCGAAGCCCGGGGTGATCCCCCTGCGGCCGCTCGGTCTGGGCGAGATCCTCGACGGCGCCTTCCAGGCCTGCCGGAAGAACCCGCTCGCGACCTTCGGCATCGCCATCCTGCTCCAGGCCGTCGTCGCGCTGGTGACCGTACTGCTGCTCGGCAACCTCGTGTCCTCCTTCGAGGTGTTCGATTCCCCGAACCCGACACCGGACAGCATCATCGGCGCCCTGGCCGGCCTCGGGGTCTTCGCCTCGATCGCGGGAATCGTGTCCGCCGTGGCACTGCTGGTCCTGCAAGGCATCCTCGTCATCCCGATCGCACGGGCCGTCATCAATCAGAAGACGTCCTTCGGGCAGGCGTGGAGGCTCGCCAGGGGGCGCCTGCTGCCCCTGTTCGGGTTCGGTCTCCTGTCCTTCGCCATCGGACTCGTCGGGCTGATGCTCCTCGTCGGCATCTCGGCCCTCGCGATCGCTGCCCTCAGCGAGTACTCCGCCTTCGTGATCGTCCCCCTCGTGATCGGCGCGCTCCTGGTCATGGTCTGGGCGAGCGTCAAACTCGTCGTCGCGCCGGCCGCGGTGATGCTCGAGGGAAAGGGCCCCTGGGTCTCCATCAGGCGATCCTGGCTGCTGACCCGGGGCAACTGGTGGCGGACCTTCGGCATCGTCCTGCTGACCAGCATCATCGTCTCGATCATCGCGTCCGTCATCTCCACACCGCTCACCTTCGCCGTGGGGCTGATCTTCGGGTTCAGTTCGTCCGCGTCCACCTCGTCGGGTGTCCTCGATTCGCTCCCGATCCTCGTCGCCACCCAGGCCATCACAGCCCTCTTCGCAGCCATCGGCTACGCATTCCAGTCCGGGGTCACCTCGCTGCTCTACGTGGACCTCCGGATCCGCCGGGAGGGGTTCGACGTCGTCCTGATGCGCGAGCACGAGCAGGCCGAAGCCGGACGCGCAGATGTCCTCCCTGGCGGAACCGCCTCCTTCGGCCATCAACCGAGCGGACCGTTCTGATGACAGCGGGCCGTCGCGCCGGGGACCGCGGGGCCTCGGCGTGATGCGGGTACCCGTCCTCGCTCCCGATGCCGACGAGGCGCGCCGGCTCCTCGACCAGGAGCTCGCCCGACCTGCCTATGTCGAAGCCCAACCCACGATCTTCGAGCGCATCATCGGCGATCTCCTCCGCGGGATAGCAAGGCTGATCGACGGGATCGGCAGCCTCGGAGCGGGTCCCGGGACGCTCGTGGTGGCGCTCGGAGCGGCGCTCATCATCATCCTCGCCATCGTCATCGTCAGGCCCAGGCTCAACGCCCGCGGACGGAAGCAGGATCCGGCGGTCTTCGACGACGGCGTCAGGCGCTCCGCCGAGCACCACCGCGGCAGGGCTGCAGCCCGAGCCGGTTCGGGCGACTGGAACGGCGCCGTCGCCGAGGTGCTGCGGGCGGTCATCCGTACAGCTGAGGAGCGTGTCGTCATCGACGAGCGACCCGGCAGGACAGCGACCGAGGCGGCCCTCCAGCTCGGCGCCGTCTTCCCTGCGGTGTCAGGTGATGCCGGCTGGCTCGCGGACCTCTTCAACGAGACGCATTACGGCAGCGGCGTCGCCACACGGGAGGACTACGGGCGCGCTGTCGGCATCGACGCCAAGTTGTCCTCCGAGCAGCCGGTACGGACCACCGGCACCGCGGCACTGGCGGCACCGCGATGAGCCCGATCCACGGCCGGAACGGGGGCAGCGGGCCCGGCGCCCCGACGGACGTCGCGGATCCGTCCGTGCTGACCGCTCCCGTCCCGGCGACCACCGAGGTGATGGGCGACGGCGGCAGCGCCCTGTCCACCGCCCGCTCGCGGTTGCGGCGCGCAGTCCCCCTGCTGATCGGCGCCCTCGTGCTCGCGGTGATCGTCCTGGTGAACCTCCTGCCGGGACAGGAGGAGGACGACGGTCCCCTGTCTCCCGGCAATCCTGCGCCCGCCGGCGCCCGCGCGGTGTCCGAGGTGCTGACCAGGGAGGGCATCGACGTCGTGCGCATCGATTCCTTCGACGCGGCACTGGAAGTGCTCGAGGAGCGGGACGCGACACTCTTCCTCAACGACGCGCAGCAGTTCCTCAGTGCCGGCCAGGTGGCCGACCTGGTGAGCGCCGCCGACCGGTCGGTCCTGGCGGCCCCGGGCGACCGCCAGGTGTCGGCGCTGGAGGAGGACTTCGCGCAGCTCGGTCCCGTTCCCTTCGATCTTGCCGGGGACGCACCACCCCTGAGCGCCGGTTGTCCGGACGAGGACGCGGCCGCGGCAGGGACCCTTCCCGCCACCGGGACGGTCTACTCCGGGCCGGTCCAGTGCTTCACCGCGAGCATCGACGGTGTCCCCGGAGGCCTCTTCACCACGAGTACCGACGGATCCGTCGTCGTGCTGGGAGCCCCGTCCATCCTCTCCAACGGGTCCATCCGGGATGAGGGCAATGCTGCCCTCGCACTCCGCTCGCTGGGTGGCTCCCCCACGCTCGTCTGGTACGAACCCACCGGAGCGGACATCGTCTCCACCGGTGAGGGGATCGACCCCATGACACTGCTGCCGCCGTGGGTGGATGCCCTCCTGGTGTGGCTCCTCGCCTGCGCGGTCCTCGGGATGCTCTGGAGGGCCAGGCGCCTGGGGCCCCTGGCGTCCGAACCGCTGCCCGTCGTCGTGCGCGCCGCGGAGACCGCCGAAGGACGCGCCCGGCTCTACCAGGACTCCCGTTCCATCGCCCACGCGGCAGGCAACCTGCGGTCCGCGACCCTCGTGCGGCTGGCTCGACGCCTGCGCGTCGACAGGACGGCCTCACCCGTCGAGATCCTCGAAGCGGCTGCCCGGCAGACCGGGCGACTGCGGCCCGACCTCGAGCAGCGACTGCTGCACTTCACCCCGACCACGAACCACGAGCTTGTGCTGTGGGCACAGGAGATCCTCGCGATCGAGAAGGAGATCATCCCCTCATGAACCACTCCGAAGACCAGCCGGCCCGGCTCCCGCAGGCATCCACCGCCGCCCAGCACGCCACCCGGGTCGCTGATCGCGCCGAGATGGGCGGGGCCGGGCGCGACGCCGACGGCGAAGCCGCCCGGGCTGCGCTCCTCCGCGTCCGCGCGGAGGTCGGGAAGTCGATCGTCGGCCAGGACGCCGCCGTGACAGGACTCCTCATCGGACTCCTGGCCGACGGCCACGTGCTCCTCGAAGGCGTCCCCGGCGTCGCCAAGACGCTGCTCGTCCGAACCCTCGCCACCGCCCTGGACCTCGACACCAAACGTGTCCAGTTCACCCCGGACCTGATGCCGGGCGACATCACGGGCTCGCTGATCTACGAGTCGAAGACATCGGAGTTCACCTTCCGGGAGGGCCCGGTGTTCACGAACATCCTGCTCGCCGACGAGATCAACCGGACACCGCCCAAGACCCAGGCATCGCTGCTGGAGGCGATGGAGGAACGCCAGGTCTCCGTCGACGGGGTCTCTCGGCGCCTGCCGGATCCGTTCATCGTCGCGGCGACGCAGAACCCCGTCGAGTACGAGGGCACCTATCCCCTGCCCGAAGCCCAGCTGGACCGTTTCCTGCTCAAGCTGACCCTCCCGCTGCCGGGGCGCGAGGACGAGATCGAGGTGATCCGCCGTCACAGTGTCGGCTTCGACCCCCGCAACCTCGCGGCGGCCGGTGTGCGGGCGGTGGCAGGCGCCGACGACGTCGAACGCGCACGCGCCGCGGTGGCGCGCGTCACCATCGCCCCCGAGGTCCTCGCCTACATCGTCGACGTGGTCCGGGGGACGCGGTCCTCGCCCTCGTTCCAGCTCGGCGTCTCCCCCCGCGGCGCCACGGCGCTGCTGAACACCTCGCGTGCCTGGGCGTGGCTCTCGGGCCGGTCCTTCGTGACGCCCGACGATGTGAAGGCACTGACCCTGCCGGCCCTCAGGCACCGCGTCGCGTTGAGGCCGGAGGCGCAGATGGACGGCGTCGATGTCGACGACGTACTCGGCGGCATCCTCGCTACCGTCCCCGTTCCCCGCTAGGGCACGACCACCGACCCGGGACGCGTTCCACCGTGACCGGGTCCGAAAGGAGTACCCCTTGGTGATCACCGGGCGACTCGTCCTGCTGGCCCTGCTCGGCGTCGTGCCCGCCGTCCTGTTCCCGGGTGCCGCGTCCCTGCTCCTGTGGTCCGCGATCCTCGTCGCGGCCGCCGGGCTCGACCTCGCGCTCGCTGCGTCCCCGCGGCGCATCGGCGTCGTCCGCACCCTGCCGGACAGCGTCCGCCTGGGCGAGGACTGCCACAGCACGCTGGTCCTGCGCAACGACACGCCCCGGCCCCTGCGAGCGACGATCCGCGAGGCCTGGCAGCCATCGGCAGGAGCAGCCGACCCGGAACAGGCCCTCGTGATCCCGCCTGCGGAGGCGCGGCGGATGACAGTGTCCCTGCGACCCCGGCGCCGTGGGATCCTCCGCGTCGAGACGGTGACCATCCGGAGTTCGGGCCCGCTCGGGCTGACCGCGCGGCAGGTCACCCTTCCGGCCCCCGGCGTGTTGCGGGTCCTCCCTCCCTTCGCCTCGAAGCGTCACCTGCCGTCCAAGCTGCGGCGCCTGCGCGAGCTCGACGGCCGATCGGCCGTGCAGATCCGGGGAGCCGGCACCGAGTTCGACTCGCTGCGCGACTACGTCCGGGGTGACGACGTCCGCTCGATCGACTGGCGAGCCACGGCACGACGGCGGGACACCGTGGTGCGCACGTGGCGGCCCGAACGCGACCGGCACGTCGTCGTCGTGCTGGACACCTCGCGCGCCTCCGCCGCGCGCGTCCTCGACGAGCCCCGCCTGGACACGGGGATCGAGGCTGCCCTGCTGCTGTCCGTCCTCGCCGACCGCGGTGGCGACAAGGTACATTTCCTGGCGTTCGACCGCCGCCTGCGGGCGCGCGTCGACTCGACCGCCAAGGGGAACCTGCTGGCGTCCCTGGTGACCGCCATGGCCCCCCTCGAAGCGGAACTGATCGAGGCGGACTGGTCGCGGGTTGCCGCCCAGGTACGCGCCGCGTCCGTGCATCGCTCGCTCGTGGTCCTGCTGACATCCCTGGACTCGGGTGCGGTCGAGGAGGGCCTGCTGCAGGCGCTGCCGGGACTGACCGAGCGCCACGTCGTCGTGGTGGCATCCGTGCGGGATCCCCGGCTCGAGGAGTTGCGGGCCGATCGGTCCAGCGCCGCTGCTACTTTCCGTGCAGCCGCCGCAGAACGCGCGCTGCTGGATCGCGCGGCGGTGGCCGGCCAGATCCGCCTGCTGGGGGCGGAGGTCGTCGACGCCGTGCCCGCGGACCTGCCGCCGCTCCTGGCCGACGCCTACATCAGGCTCAAGGCGGCCGGGCGCCTCTGACGGATCCCTACTACTCCCGGCCGGGCCTGCGTCCGTGAGTGGAATACCCTGTCCCACGGACCTGCCCTGATCCACGGACCGGCGTCGGATCGGCCTGCTCCCCTACCAGCGGCACGACGGGCCCGGCGCCGAGGCACTCCTGCTCCGTTCACCGCTCGCGGCCGGTGCGGACGCCGCCGCAGTGGATGCCCGGCCGGCAGTACTCGCGGCCTGGTGACTCGTGGCATGGTGACTCGTGGCCGGACCCCGATGGCACTTCCAGTCCCGCCCTGAGGGAGCACGCACGATGCACGGCGCGCGTCGTGGTTGACTGGTTGTCCGAGCGACGGAAGTGGGCGGCATGACCTCGATCTACCAGCAGGCGATGGGCAGCGACTTCGGACGCCTGCAGCCCGAGCTCCGTGAGTACTTCGGGCTCCACGCGGGAAGCGGCCTCTCGGGACACGGGCGCGGCGTCTTCGACGTCGCCGGTTGCCCCGCCTGGTTCGCCAGGCCCGCATTCCGCCTCACCGCCCTCGAGAACGCCTTCTTCCCCGAGTACAACACCGATGTCCCCTTCGAGATCCGCAACTACCCCCATACGGACCCGTTCGGGCGACCTGCCCTGACCGCGCGGCGCGAGATCGACTTCGGCACCGCCCTGCGGGTCTTCGAGGACACCACCTCGCTGCAGGACGGTGTGCTCACCGACTACGTGGGGATGCATCGGCGTATGGCCACACTGCTGACCTGCACCCCGACGGAGGACGGCCGCATCAGGATGGTGTCCTCGCAGACGCGCGTCTTCGCCGGGGTCCGGCTGCCGGTCCCGGACGCGCTGGGCGCGCTCGCCTACGTGGAGCAGTGGTGGGACGACGACGCCGGTGCCTTCAGGATCAAGACCCGGGTGGTGCACCGACAGCTCGGCACGCTGCTGGTCTACTCGGGGATGTTCGGCTACGCGCTGGAGGAGTTCGACGGCGTGCTGCCCGCCGAGGCGCAGCCCCGACGCTGGGAGCAGCGCGTCTGAGTCCGGCCGGGTGGAGGGCGCCCGGCGGGCGTCCGGCCTACCCTTCTCCGCGGATCTGGTCGAGCGCCTCGGCGACCTGCCGAAGCCGGGTGGCTGTCCGGACCGCGTGGGACGGCGAGATGGACGCCGTCCCGGACAGCGTCGTGACCGTCAGTGAGCCCAGCGCGGTCACCGGCAGCCCCACGCGCCGCCAGGCGGACAGGACCGTCTCCACCAGGGCGCTCACCTGCGGGAGCCCCGACGTCGGATCGAGGATGCCGAGCCAGACCTCCCGTCCGGACTCGATGTCCTCGGCAAGCGATTCCCAGCGGGCGTCCGTGATCGCGCGGAGGTCGAGGGACAGTGCCATCGCCGTGCTCGATCGCGCAGCATCGAATGCCACTGCGCCGTGACCCGGAGCGAGCACGGTACCGACCGCTCCCGCGGCGAGCACGGAGGCCGAGACGAGGTCCCACGCCTCGGTGGCCTCCCGTCGGTCGACGGCGCGCAGGGTGCGGTAACCGCTCGACGTCGGGACGCTTCCGGAGAGGACGTCGTCGGCCTCGGGCTCGTCGAGCTGCAGCAGGATCTCCGCCCCGCGGGCCACGGACTGCACCCGGCGGACCAGGTCCGCAGCTCCCACGGCGAGGGACTCGTAGAGCTCCCGCCGGGCACCGTGATCGACCAGGACCCGCTCGCCGGCATGCAGATGCGTGCCCGAGGCCAGGGACAGGGGGCCGTGCAGGTGGAGCTTCAGGCGCTGGGCCGGATGCTCCTCGGCACCCGCGATGTCACCGAGCGCGTTGATGTCGGACGCCAGTGCGGACTCGGCACGGCGCTGGTCCTTGCCCGGACGCTGGACGAGCCTCCAGCCGTGGGGCTGGAGGTCGAAGGGAAGCTCCACCAGCACGCCGAGCGTCCGTCCGACGGCGTCGCTGCCGGGCCCGCGGGCCGGCAGGGAGGGGAGGACGGGCAGGCCCGCGCCCGCGAGTTCGCCGCGGACGGCGCGCTGAGCCTCCAGGGGATCCGTGCCCGGCCAATCGCCCGCGATCGTCGCACCCACGATGGGATCGGTGGTCGGCTCAGGCACGGGAGGCCTGCTCGTCCGTCGGGTCCGAGGGCGGTCCGCTCCGCGGCATCGTGTCGGCGCCCGGACGGCGGTTCTCCGAGATCGCCTGGTGGTGGCGGATCACCTCGGAGATGATGAAGTTCAGGAACTTCTCCGCGAACGCCGGGTCGAGCTGTGCCTCCTCCGCGAGCGTCCGGAGCCTGGCGATCTGCGCTGCCTCGCGCTGCGGGTCCCCCGCGGGGAGGCTGTGTTCGGCTTTCAGATGCCCCACCCGCTGTGTGGCCTTGAACCGCTCGGCGAGCAGATAGACGAGCGTCGCGTCGATGTTGTCGATCGAACTCCTCACCGAGAGGAGTTCGGCCATCACCTCCGGGGCTACGTCTCCTGCGAGGGAACTGGCTGCCGGGTCGAAGCCGCTGCGGGGATGCGTCATGGCTCCAGTCAAGCAGACGGCGCCGGACCTCCGGAAACGGCGACTAGCCCCCCGCGCCGGCCAGCTCGGGGCGAAGGGCCGACCGGGCGGTGTCGATGGTCGCCTGGCCGAGCACGCGCGTGCCCTGGTACAGCACCACCGTCTGACCGGGTGCCACCCCGCGCATCGGCTCGACGAGCCGCACGACGAGCTGCTGGACACCGTCGTCGCCCCGTTCCACGGCAGCACGCGCGGCGACGGGATCACCGTGGGCGCGCACCTGTGCCGTGCAGTCGAACTCGCTGCCGGTCGCGACCTCGGGCAGGGGCAGTCCCGCCCAGGAGACCTTGATGCCCCGCATCTCGTCGATGGCGAGCAGGTGTTCCGGCCCGACCACCACCTCGTTCTGCTTGGGACGGATCTCGAGCACGAAGCGTGGCTTGCCGTCCGCTGCCGGGGTGCCCAGCTTCAAACCGCGACGCTGGCCGACGGTGAAGGCGTTCGCCCCAGGGTGGCTGCCGATCTTCGCGCCGTCGACGTCGAGGATGTCGCCGTCGGTCATCTCGATGCGCTCCTCCAGCCAGCCACGCGTGTCACCGTCGGGGATGAAGCAGATGTCGTGGCTGTCCGGCTTGTTCGCCACGGAGAGGCCGCGCCGCTCCGCCTCCGCGCGGACCTCGGCCTTGGACGGCGTCTCCGCGAGCGGGAACATGGAGTGCTTGAGCTGCTCGTGGGTCAGGACCCCGAGCACGTAGGACTGATCCTTGGCCCAGTCGGCGGCCCGGTGCAGTTCGGGGTTGCCCTCAGGGTCCTCGACGACCCTGGCGTAATGGCCGGTGCACACGGCGTCGAACCCCAGGGCGAGGGCCTTCTCGAGCAGTGCCGCGAATTTGATGCGCTCGTTGCATCGCATGCACGGATTCGGCGTCCTGCCTGCAGCGTATTCCGCGACGAAGTCGTCCACCACGTCCTCCTTGAAGCGCTCGGAGAAGTCCCAGACGTAGTAGGGGATCCCGAGGATGTCGCACGCGCGCCACGCATCCCGGGAGTCCTCGATGGTGCAGCAGCCGCGGCTGCCGGTGCGCAGCGTCCCGGGCATGCGGGACAGTGCGAGGTGGACACCGACCACGTCGTGCCCTGCCTCGACGGCCCGTGCCGCCGCCACCGCGGAGTCGACGCCGCCGCTCATCGCTGCCAGTACCCTCATGAGAGAAAACCCGTTCCTGCTGTCTGGATGGTTGATGCGTGTCCGGCCATACCGGCCTTCCGTGCGCGGCCGTAGGCCTCGCCGATCGCCTGCACCACGGCGTCAACGTCGGCGGCGGTCGATGTATGCCCGAGGCTGAACCGTTGCGCGCCCCGCGCTTCGTCCTCCGTCAGCCCCATGGCGAGCAGCACGTGCGACGGACGCGGCACACCCGCGGTGCAGGCGGACCCCGTGGAGGACTCGATGCCGACGAGGTCGAGGAGGAACAGGAGCGAATCCCCCTCGCACCCGGGGAAGGTGAAGTGCACGTTGCCGGGCAGGCGCGTGCCGGCCGGAGCGGGATGCCCGACGCCGCGCAGCACCGCGCCCGGGACCTCGCGGAGGATTCCTTCGATGAGCGCGTCCCGCAGTGCCGCGACCCGCGCGGATTCGACGTCGAGGCCCGAGACGGCGTCGTGGGCGGCTGCGGCGAAGGCCGCGATGCCCGCGCCGTCGAGGGTCCCGGACCTGATGTCGCGTTCCTGACCTCCGCCGTGCTGCACGGGCGTGAGGGGAACCGAGCGTCCGACCAGGAGTGCGCCCACGCCCACCGGTCCGCCGATCTTGTGCGCGCTGACGGCCATGGTCGCCAATCCGGAATCGGCGAAGGACACCGGGAGGGACCCGAAGGCCTGGACGGCGTCGCTGTGCACGGGCACGCCGTACCGTCCGGCCTCGGCGACGACGGCGTGCACCGGCTGCACCGTGCCGACCTCGTTGTTGGCCCACATGACCGTCACGAGTGCGGTGCGCTCGTGTCCGTCCGCGAGCGCGGAGCGCAGCGCGTCGAGCGACACGACGCCGGCTGCGTCGACGGGCAGCCAGAGGACCTCGGCCCCCTCGTGCTGCTCGAGCCACTGCACGGTGTCCTGCACGGCGTGATGCTCCACGGAGCTGCAGATGATGCGGTTGCGTGCAGGGTCCGAGGCGCGACGCGACCAGTAGAGTCCCTTGATCGCGAGGTTGTCCGCCTCGGTCCCGCCCGAGGTGAAGATGACCTCCGAGGCGTGCGCTCCTGCCGCCGCGGCGATCGTCTCCCGCGCGTCCTCGACGGACCGGCGGGCACGACGACCCGAGCCGTGGAGCGAGGACGGATTGCCGCTCCGGCTGAGTTCGCGGGTGAGGGCGGCGAGCGCCGGCGCCGATATCGGCGTGGTCGCCGCGTGGTCGACGTACACGGGCATCCTCCGATTCTACGGCCGCGGACTCCCGCCCGCCGATTCGCGTGGTGGCCGCCACCCGGTAGGGGACGCCGGACACGGGGCACCGGGACCGGCAGTGGTAGAACTGCAGGGTGGACAGTCAAGCAGCGGCTCCTCCCTCTTCCGCGATCTTCGTGCCGACGTATCGGCACGCGGTGCATACCTTCGGTTCCCGGACCATGGACTTCGACCGGCAGGTCGCCCTCATGGCGGTCATCAACCGGACGCCGGACTCCTTCTACGACGGCGGTGCGACCTTCGCGCTCCAGGCCGCCGTCGATGCGTCCCTGGGGGCCGTGCGCGACGGGGCCGACTGGGTGGACATCGGCGGTGCCCCCTTCTCCCCCGGCGACCCGATCCCGGCAGCAGAGGAGGCCGACCGCATCGTCCCCGTGATCCGAGCGGTCCGGGCCGTGTCCGATGTCATCATCTCGGCCGACACGTTCCTGCCGGAGGTGGCCCGCCAGGCGCTCGCGGCCGGCGCGAACGTGGTCAACGACACCACCGGGCTGCGGGATCCCGACATGGCGGCGGTCGTCGCCGAGGCGGGGGCGCACCTGATCATCACGCACAGCCTGGCCGCTCCGCGCACCGTCTATCCCCGGCCCAGCTACGGCGACGTGGTGCAGGAGATCGCCGATTTCCTGCTGCGGAAGGTCGACGACGCCGTGCGGCTGGGTATCCCGGAGGACAGGATCCTCCTCGATCCCGGGCACGACCTCAACAAGAACACCCTGCACTCCCTCGAGCTCACCCGGCGGTTCCCCGAGATCGCCGGACTGGGCTTTCCGACCCTCGCGGCCGTCTCGAACAAGGACTTCATCGGGGAGACCCTCGACCGCCCCAAGCGCGAGCGGACGGAGGGGTCCCTCGCCGCAGGCGTGATCTGCCTCCTGGGCGGCGCGCGCGTGCTGCGGATGCACGACGTCCGGGCCTCCCGCGCCGCGATCGACCTCACCGAGGCCGTCCTCGGGTGGCGTGAACCCGCCTACCTCCGGCACAACATGGGCGACGTCAACGAGCCGGTGGCGCCGTGATCTCCTCCCTGATCCCCGCCTCGCCGATCGAGGTCGACGACGAAGCCCTGCACCGCATCTATGCCTACCCCGCCACGGCGAACCCCTACGTCCGTTTCAACTTCGTCGCCGCGGCCGACGGTGCCGCGACGAGCGGCGGTCTCTCGGCCGGCCTCGGGAACGACGGCGACAAGCGCATCTTCGACGTCCTGAGGCGCCTGGCCGACGTCGTGCTCGTGGGAGCCGGCACGATCCGCGCGGAGGGATACGGGGGCGCGCTGGTCGACGAGGACGCACAGTCCTGGCGGACGGCGCACCAGCTCCAGGCGCATCCGGCGGTGGCGGTCATCTCCGGCAGCCTCGACCTCGATCCGGCCAGTGGTTTCTTCCGGGACGCACCCGTCCGGCCCCTCGTCCTCACCTGCGAGGCCGCGCCGGCGGGGAGGCGCGCGGCGCTGGAGCGCGTTGCCGACGTCGTGACCTGCGGGGTGGCCACGGTCGAAGCACCCGTCGTCCTCGCCGAGCTGGGCAGGCGTGGGCTGCTGAGGATCCTGAGCGAGGGAGGCCCGGCCGTCCTCGGTGGTTTCATCCGGTCGGGATCTGTCGACGAGCTGTGCCTGTCCATCAGTCCCCTGCTCGTGGGGGGCGACGGTCCGCGCATCTCCGTGGGCGACAGCCCCGGCGAGGCCGCAGCCCTGGAACTCGCCTCACTGCTGACCGAGGATTCCGCGCTCTACGCGCTCTACCGCCGGGCCGGATAGGGATCGGGTGCAGCCCCGGGACCGGATTCCGGCGGGCGGTCACCGACCGCCGTCGGCGCCGTAGGGGATGTCGCGGTCCCGCCCGGGCCCGTGGCATCCGCCGGCCGGCGGCCACCAGGGGCAGGACTCCGCGGTGAACCGCCACCGCCCCGCGAACTCCGGGCGGCGGTTCTCCGTTCTACCGGAGCGGGCGTTCGCCGGGCACGGCTTTGGAGCGGGCCCGCCTGTGCATCTAGTCTCGGAGGACGTGCGGACCCCCGGGCGCGATGCACCACCAGAACGTTCCGATCCACCGACCACGACGATGTCAGGAGATGCCGTACCGATGGCAGAGTCCACGCGGGAGTCGTACTACGACGTCCTCGGCGTGCCTCCCGAAGCCGGCACCAAGGAGATCAAGGACGCCTATCGCCGTGCCGCCCGCGCTGCGCACCCGGACCTCGGGGGCAGCGCAGCCAGGTTCCACGATGTCGCGGTCGCCTACGAGACCCTGAGCGACCCGCAACGCAGGGAGCGGTACGACGCCGACACCGGTCGCGGTCGCGGTCGACCTGCTCCACCCCGCCCCGGAAGCACCGACACGACGGGGACCCGCCCTGGGGCGGCAGCGCGCGCCGCCACCCGGACGAGCGCGGACGACGACGAGGCAGCAAGCTCCCCTCCCAGCTACCTGCCGCCCTTCTCCCCCTCGTCTCCACCGGAGGTGCCCCTCATCCTCGCCGGTCGACAGGTCCATGGGGGGCCGCGCAAACCCGGCATGTTCGCCCGCATGTCCTCCGCCACCCGGTCCCGGCTCGACGGCGAACTGCGCACCGCCGCCCTGCTCGAGCGAGCCCTGTTGCCGACCTATCCCGCGGCCCGCCTGGTGAACGGGATCGACCTCGAGGACCGCCACGACACGACGGCCGGGCACGTGGTGCTCGCCGGGTACCGCATGGCCGTCATCGACTCGTTCACGGCCGCTCCCGGAAACTTCTCCTGGGACGGCCGCACCCTGCGCCATCAGGGCCGGCCGGTGGACCTGCCCCTGACCCGTGCGGTACGCGCGGTCCAGGAGCTGTTCCCCGACTGCAACGTCGCCGGCTGGGTGATCATCCACGGGGCCCCCGACAATCCCTTCGCTCCCGTGATCGACGTTCCGCCGGGTTTCGACCGCACGTCGGCGGCCTTCACCCAGGTCGTCAACGCGGGGACAGCCGTGCGCACCATCCGTTCCTTCCTCTCCGCGGGCCCCACCCCGAACGTCGTCCAGCTGCCCGTCCTGGCGCGCCTGCTGGCGTCGGCCGGAAGCTAGGATGGAGCGGTGTTCCGCATCCTCTTCCATACCCCCGAGATACCCGGCAACACGGGTGCTGCCATCCGGCTCGCGGCGGTCGCGGGTGCCGAGCTGCATCTCGTCGAGCCACTGGGTTTCAGCCTGGCGGATTCGAAGGTGAAACGGGCCGGGCTGGACTACCACGACCTCGCGGTGCTGCACGTCCACGCCACGCTCGAGGAGGCCTGGGACGCGTTGCGTCCCGAGCGGGTCTTCGCCTACACCTCCGACGGTGACGTCTCCTACGCGGACATCGCCTACCGGCCCACGGATATCCTGCTGTTCGGACGCGAGTCCGACGGGCTCCCGCACGAGGTGAAGCACGACCCCCGTGTGACGTCCCGCGTCCGTGTCCCCATGCTCCCCTCGCGCCGCTCGCTCAACCTCGCCAACACCGCTTCGATCGTCCTCTACGAGGCCTGGCGTCAACAGGGCTTCGCGGGCGCCCAGCAGTAGAACACTCCTAGGAGCCCTCATGCCCGCTCGCCATGCCGCAACCCTGCCCGACGGCGGGGCGGAGGACTACGACCGCCTTGCTCCCGCCGTCTGGAACCCGGTGAGCAACGCCGTCGTCGCGGCCGCCGATCTCCTCGTGGGTGAGCGGGTCCTCGACGTGTTCGCGGGGACGGGCTCGGGAACGATCCCCGCGGCACAGCTCGTGGGCCCGGACGGACACGTCGACGCCCTCGACCCCTCGTCCGCGATGCTGGACCTCGCCGAAGGCAAAGCGGCGACACTCGCGCTGGGAAACGTCTCCTTCCACCGGTCGGACCCGAGCCGGTGGTCCCCAGGGGAGCCCTACGACGCCATCGTCAGCTGCTACGGCGTGTTCCTCCTGGAGGAGCTGGACGCGGGCATGGACCACCTCGTAGGGATGCTCCGTCCCGGTGGGCGGATAGCCCTGAGCGCCTGGGACGACGGGGCGCTGGAGCCCTTCGGGGATCTCCTCCTCGAGACGATCCGCTCCGCCGGTGCCGCCGGCTCCCCAGTCTCCGCTGGTGGCACAGCCGAGGCCTCCTCCGGCGTCCCGGTCTTCGTCGAGAACAGCAGGAGGGTCGCCTCCGAGGAGCGACTGGCGGCCTGGCTGATCGCCCGTGGGCTCGCGGATGTCAGCGTCGAGCGGCTCGGGTTGACCGTCCCCCTCGAACCCGCTTCTGCGTGGTCCCTGGCGCTGGGAAGTGCCTACCGGGGGCTGCTGCCCGACGACCCCGACATGCTGCAGCGGGTACGGAACGCCTTCGTGGAGCGGCTCGGGAGCGAGTTCGTCCTGAACGCCGATTCGCTGATCGCCGTAGCTACCCGCCGGGACGAGCCCCCGGCAGCGGGCGCCTGAACCATCCGCGGGCCGGGCAGCTCCGAATGATAGCTGTCAGGGAACGACGATCCGAACAGGCAGAGGTGGTGAGATGGTGCTGACGCAACAGGCACGTGCAGTCCCGCCACGGCAGCGTCATCCCCCGGCTGTTCGGTTTGGGACGACCGGCGCTTTATGCTGGAGTCCTATGGAAACGCCACGAGCAAGCCGGGTGAGCCCCATCGCTCCCGTAGCGGACGAGGTGGCCGTCGCCTCCGGCACAGGTGCCAGCCTGACCGATCTGCTGCTGCGGGTGGCGCAGCAGGACCAGGCGGCCTTCGCGAGCTTCTACGAACAGACCTCCAGGCGCGTGTACGGACTCGCCCGTCGGGTTCTCATCGACCCGGAACTCAGCGAGGACGCCACCCAGGAGGTCTACCTCCAGGTGTGGAACACGGCCGATCGCTTCAACCCGGCCATGGGCAGCCCGATGGCGTGGCTCATGACGCTGGCTCATCGCCGTGCGGTGGACAAGGTGCGGTCGGAGCAGAGCGCCACGGACCGCGAGGCCCGCTACGGTGCGGCCACGCAGACCATCGATCACGACGACGTCGTGGATACCGTGACACAGCGACTCGAGGCGGAGAGCGTGGTGCGGTGTCTGGACACGCTGACCGAGACCCAGCAGGAATCGGTGCGGTTGGCCTACTACGGCGGGTTCACCTACCGGGAGGTGGCGGAGCGACTCGGCGTCGCGGTGCCGACCATCAAATCAAGAATTCGTGACGGACTCATCCGACTCAAGACCTGTTTGGGGGTGACCTGAGATGCAGGACAAGAATATGAACAGACAATTCGCTGACAACCTCGATACCGACCTGGCTCGGGGCCACGTCCTGGAATGGGCGGAGCTCTACGCACTGGACGCCATCGACGCCGACGAGCGCCGGGTGATCGACGCGTTCCTCGAGGACGCGGATCCTGCGATCAGCGCGACATTCGCGGACCGCGTCAGGACCTGCCGCGAAACCGTGGCTTCCGCCTACGCGTCGGAGCAGGTGGAGCCGCCCGCCGGTCTCTTCGAGCGCATCCTCGGACAACTGCCGACGCCGATGCGTGGCGCCGGCGATCCGTCGGGCACCTCTTCTACCACAGCCGTGGCAGGGACCGGGGTCTCCGGTGCCCGATCGGGCGCCGGACCGGTCGGACGGGACGACGCCGGGACCGATGGGGCCCGTCCGGCACAGGACGAGCTGGCCGAGCGGCGAACAGCCAGGGCTTCGATGTCCTCGCGGGCGTCACGGTGGATGGTGGCCGCAGCAGCTGCTGCCGTCATCACCGTCGGCGGGGTGACGATCGCGCAGAACCTGCAGCAGACCACGGTTCAGCAGCAGGTCCTCCAGGCATCCGACGTCCGGACGCAGCAGCTGTCCCTCGAAGCCGGCGGAGTCGCGGATCTCGCAGTATCCGGTGAACAGAACGCTGCGGTCGTCACGCTCAGTGGTGTCCCCTCACCCGCGGAGGGCCTCGTGTACCAGATGTGGCGCATACCGGCGGACGGGACGGACCCGGTATCGGTCGGCACGATGACGGGCGAGGACGTCGCCGGGACGAAGGTGACGGAACTGACCGACATCAGCGGCTTCAGTGCCATCGCCATCACGGTCGAGCCCGAGGGCGGCTCGGACAGGCCGACGATGCCGATCGTCGCGGAGATCCCGCTCGGAGCCTGACGCAGGAGAACGTGGACGCTCCGGGACTCCTCCGGCGCCCGGCCGCGCATCGGTCCCTGGTCGTCCTGTGCCGGGAGCCTTGTTCCCTGTCGATGCACGCGGACTCGCCCCTTCGGTCAGAAGCCCGCGATGGTCTCGTCGGTATTGATGCCGACGACATGGAACGACTCCGCGCTCCTCCCCTCGGGCAGTCCCCCGCGGTGGGCGTTCTCCTGCAGGATGGCGCGGACGCGGGAGTGCATCCGGTCGACATCCGGATGCTGGCTGCGGTGGGCGGTGATGGCGGCGATCTTGAGATCCTCGGCGCCGGTCACATCGATGAAGCGGTTCTCGAGATGCGCCGGCCCGCCGTAGAACCAGATCCACGGCACGCGGAAGCTTCTCAGCCCTGCTGCCTCCAGCTCGGGGTAGGCGAACGGGTTCTCCACCGCCGGGTAGACGGCCCGTGTCACCGCTTCTCCGCACGCGAGATGGTCGGGGTGGCTCTTCTGGATCCGGTCCCAGCTCCGTTCCGGGTGCATCGACACCACGATGTCGGGCCGCACCTCCCGCATGCGCCTGACGACCGCGCGGATGACGGCATCCGACGGTTCGAGGTGACCGTCGGGCTCCCCCAGGAAGCTGACATCGGTGACGCCGACGATCTCCGCGGCAGCGCGCTGTTCGTCCCGCCGGAGCGCGGCCAGCTGCGGCCTGTCCTCGGCGGAGAAGCCTCCGGCGTCGCCGTCGGTGAGGATGCAGTAGCTGACCGAGGCGCCCGCAGCGGTCCAGCCCGCGATCGTGGCCGACGCCCCGAAATCGATGTCGTCCGGATGCGCGGCGAAGACCAGTACGCGCTGGGGGACCGCCTGCTCCCGATCGACGTCCTGCTGATCGACTGTCATGGTCTAGAGCCCGCGCTTCCGGATCTCCTCGGTGGCCTGCGGCAGCACCGTGAACAGGTCGCCGACGATACCGAAATCGGCGATCTCGAAGACGGGCGAGTCCGCGTCCTTGTTGATCGCGATGATGACCTTCGACGTCTGCATCCCCGCCTTCTGCTGGATGGCGCCCGAGATCCCCGCGGAGATGTAGAGCTGCGGGGACACGGTCTTGCCGGTCTGGCCGATCTGGGCGGAATGCTCGATCCACCCGGCGTCGGTCGCGGCCCTCGAGGCACCGACCGCGCCACCGAGCGCGTCGGCCAGCTCCTCCAGCGGGGCGAAATTCCCGTCCACACCACGGCCGCCGGCCACGATCACGCGTGCCTCGGACAGTTCGGGCCGACCACTGACAGGCTTGTCCACCCGTCCCGTGACCCGCGCCGCGACCCGCGGCGGCTCCACCTGCAGGCTCACCGCGCGCGGCGATGACGGCAATCCGGCCTCGGCCGCCTCGAAACTGTTGGGCTTGACCGTGAGGATCGCGACCCCGCTGGTCACTCGGCACCTGACAGTGTACGAACCCGCGAAGTCCGACTTCGTGGCCGTCAGGTCGGGATCCAGTGCGACGACGTCGGTGATGACCCCGGACTCGAGCCGGATACCGAGACGGGCTGCTATCTCCTTGGCCTCGTACGCATTGCCGAGCAGGACGATCTCCGCACCCGAGGACCGTACCGCTTCGGCGAGGAATGCGACCTTGCCGGCTATCAGCACCTCCGTGACGGCGCTGGAGTCAGGGTGGTAGTACTCCTGCACCCCGTAGGAGCCGACGCCGTCGAGGTACGCCTGCCCGGCTTCACCGGCGAGGGCGACGGTTACCTCGCCGAGCGACGCGCCCAGCGAGAGGAGTTCCCGCTCGCTCTTGGCGAGGCTGGCTCCGGGGTGATCGAGGAAGACGAGGACGGCGGTCATGGCGAAGACTCCTGGGACGAGAGGACGAGCGGGCGGGTCTAGAGCAGTTTCTGCCCGGCGAGGAAGTCGACCAGCCTGATGCCGGCGTCGCCCTCATCGGTGATGACGACTCCCTGGCTGCGTGGCGGCCGGGGCGCCGCGGCCTCGACCTTCGTCCACGAACCGGCGAAGCCCACCTCGTCCGGCTGCAGTCCGATGTCAGCCAGCGAGTGGACCACGATCTGCTTCTTCTTCGCGGCCATGATGCCCTTGAAGTTCGGGTAGCGCGGCTCGTTGATCTGGTCGGTCACGGACACGAGGGCGGGCAGCGGAGCCTCGACGGTCTCCGCGAAGGTGTCGTTGTCGCGGCGGGCCGCGAGGATCCAACCATCGTCACCGCGACTCAGCTCGAGCGACGACGCGAACGTCACCTGGGGCAGATCGAGGCGTTCGGCGAGCTGCGCCGGGACCAGGGAGGTCTCACCGTCGGTGGATGCCATGCCCGTGAGGATCAGGTCGAAGGGTCCCGCGTGGCGCAGGAGAGCGGCGAGGGCCTTGGACGTGGCGGAGGCGTCGGAGCCGTACAGTGCCTCGTCCGTCAGATGGACGCCGTCGTCGGCACCGATCTGGAGGGACTTCTTGACGGCCGCGACGGCGGCCGGCGGGCCCATGGTGATGGCGGTCACCCGGTGCCCGGCGGTGGCTCCACCGTGGGCCTCGACCACCTGGAGTGCCGCTTCGAGTGCGTACTCGTCCAGTTCGGACAGGATGCTCTCGGTCCGCACGGTCGTCAGGTCGTCACCGTCGATGTGCCGGTCGAACTGCGCGTCAGGAACATGCTTCACCAGGACCGCGATGTGCAGTCCGCCTGCTGTGGCCTCGTCCATTGATGACCTTCCTCGTTCGCACGGATTCCCAACGACTAGCTAACCACAGTGGCCCGACACCTCGACCGGTCCGATGAGCTAGCCGGTCGCGCTGCCCGCGGTCCTCGGCGCCCCGTCGGTCGGCGTATCGAGCCCGCCTCTTCCACCTGTAACGAGCGGAGGGACGCTCCCGTGTCCGGGAACGCCCCTCCGCTCGACGATGCACCGTACCGCCTACTGCGTCGGCGCCTGCGCCAGAGTGATCTCCAGCGTGCGGGAGGTGCCGCCGCGGAGGATCTCCACGGGCACCTGCTGCCCCACCGTCTGGATCCGGACCGCCGCCGTCAGGGAGCGCGGATCGCTGATGGTGTAGTTGCCCACCTTGGTGATGACGTCGCCCGCCTGCAGGGCTGCCTCCGCCGCCGGTGAATCCGGCTCGACGGACTCGACCAGCGCCCCGCTGGAGAACGTGGAGTTGCTCTGGGTCCCGTCACCCGAGGCGGCCGTGACGCTGACCCCCAGGAAGCCGTGCGTCGCCTCGCCGTTCGCGATGATCTCCTGCGCGATCCGGTCCGCGTAGTTGATCGGGATGGAGAAGCCCACTCCGATGTTGCCGGTCGAATCCCCCGAACCGGCGGAGGCGATCGCGACGTTCACCCCGATGATCCGGCCGTCCGCGTCGACGAGCGCTCCGCCGGAGTTGCCCTGGTTGATCGCTGCGTCGGTCTGGATGACGTTGAGGTAGATGGAACCCTGGGACTGGGTCTGCTGGCCGCCCGAGCCGCCGGGCGGCAGGAAGTTGAAGCCGTCCCCCTCGTCGGTCTCGGAGCTGTCCGGCTGTTCCTCCGGCACCGCCGAGGACGCCACGCTGATCGTGCGGTTGAGGGTCGAGACGATCCCGTCGGTGACGGTGCCGCTCAGGCCCAGGGGGGCGCCGATGGCTATCGCGGTGTCCCCCACGTTCAGTTCGTCGGAATTGCCGAGGGTCGCCGCGGTGAGATCGGGCGCGTCGATCTTGATGACGGCGAGATCGCTCAGCGGATCGGTACCGACCACCGTCGCCGCGAAGACCCGGCCGTCGTTCAGCTTGACCTCGACCTCGGGGTCGGACACCTGACCGCCCAATGTCACCACGTGGGTGTTGGTGAGGATGTGTCCGTCGGTGTCGAGGATGATTCCCGATCCGGAACCGCTGGCACTCCCGCCGCTCACAGCGATCGTCACGACGCTCGGTGAAGCCGTCACGGCGGCTCCCGTGATGGTGTTGACGTTCTCCGTGTCGTTCACCACGACAGCCTCGGATGCCGCCTGTGACGTGCCGGCGGGTGCGTCGTCGTCGAGCGCGTTGTAGCCGGCGGTCGCGACGCCACCTCCGATGAGACCGGCGGCGAGGACGCCCGCCGCGAAGGTGGCCAGGCCCACGCGGCGGCGGTCCTTTCCAGCGGTCCGTCCGGCTGGGGTATGCGACACGTGTCCGCCGGACTGATCGCCGTAGAAGGGCTGGTGACCCGCATAGGCGGGATGCTGGGCCGGGGACTGCTGCTGGAACGCGGTCCGGTCGCCGTCGCGGGCCGCGCCCGGCGTCGCCTGGTACTGCGCCGTCGGAGGACCTGCCACGGGCTGCACACCCGTCTCGGGTTCGGCACCGTTCCAGCCCGTCCCCCAGGACGGTGGATTCTGCGGCTGCGGGGGAAGGGCGGGATCCCTGTCACCGGGGTTTCCTGGCTGCTCGTTCATGGGAGGTCCTTTCGTCGCTGTTGGCCACATCATGGCAACACCCGCTGTGCTTCGAGCATGAGTTCGCTGTACGGCTGCTGAGAGGTCGCTGGAGCTCGGCCCCGAGTCCCACTCCTCCTGCCGACGAGTGGACTCCTCCAGTATCCCTGTCCGTCGCGCGGTCGCGTCTTTTCGGCGGTGCGGACGGTCCCCCTGCCGGCCGGACCGGTTCCGCCTGCACCTGGTCGGCCGGTCGACCTTTCGCTAGCGGCATAGCGGCGGTGGTGGACGCTCCCCGGGCCCAACCATAGAATCGGGAAGACAGGAGCCTCCGGCGTCCGCCGCCCCCAGTCCTGGGACCGGTGAGGTCCGGGGGACGTGCTGAAGGGTCGAACATGCGAATGATGAGCAGGCGCGTCCGCGTCTCTGCTGTCCTGGGTGCCCTCGTGGCGCTCCCGTTGATGTCGAGTGCCACGGCTTTCGCCGATGCACCGGTCACGTTCCCGTCCGGTGACTACGTGATCGATACGGCAGATGCCCTGAGCGATGCCGAGGAGGCCGAGATCGAAGCCGCCATCGAGGCGTTGCGCTCGGAGGAGGGCTTCACCGTCCGGGTCGCGTTCGTGCCGACGTTCGAGAGCCCGCAGGACCCGGACGCCTGGGCGGCGGAGACGTTGGCGGCCAACGCAGCCTCGGCCGACGAGGCGGTACTGGCGGTGCGGCTGGAGCCGGGCACGGCGCGGTTCGCCGCATCCGACGACTCGCAACTCGCCAGTCAGGACGGTCCCATCTACGACCGCTACATCGGACCCGAGTTGCAGGCGGGCGACTTCGGCGCCGCCGGGCTCGCTGCCGTCGAGGGCGCACGTGCAGCGCTCACCGGGTCGACGGGTGGCGGGACCGGCACCGGCGTGTCACCCTCCTCCGGCAGTTCCGCTTCCGGCGGCGGCGCACTGGGCGGCCTGGTCCTCGTGGGTGGTCTCGTCGCCGTGGCGGGAGCGGGCGGCTACATGCTGCTCAAGCGGAGCAGCGGTAACAGCGCTCAGCGTAAGCGTGAGCAGTACGGCTACGGACCGGTGCCGTCGGCCGACGGCCAGGTGGTCGACCCGCTCGCGTCCGTGAGCGTCGAGGATCTGCGGAAGCGTGCGGGAAGCCTCCTCATCGCGGCCGACGACGCGATCAAGTCCAGTGAGCAGGAACTGGGCTTCGCCGAGGCACAGTACGGGGCGGAGGCCATCACGACGTTCACCGAGGACATCTCGGCCGCCAAGCAGCACATGGGCGCATCCTTCAAATTGCAGCAGCAGCTCGACGACCACATCCCGGACACCGAGGAGCAGCAGCGCCAGTGGCTGGGAGAGATCATCCGCCGCTGCGAGGACGTCAACGCCTCGCTCCAGGCGCACAAGGCGGACTTCGACTCGCTGCGCGAGCTGGAGCGGAACGCGCCCGAAGCCCTGCGCCGGGCACAGAGCGCGGCCGATGGTGCCCGCCGGCGGTTCACCGCCGCTGAGCAGTCCCTGCGGGCCCTGCAGGACCGCTACCTCGAGAGCGCCACCGCCCAGGTCTCGGACAACATCGAGCAGGCTCGTGAGCGCCTCTCGTTCGTCGACAGTGCAGCCACCGAAGCGCAGTCCCGCATAGCCGACGGCGATACCGGCCGGGCCGTCGTGGCTGTCCGCGCGGCGGAGGAGTCGGTGCACCAGAGCACCGTGCTGCTCGACGCGATCGACAAACGGTCGGAGGAACTGGCCGTGGCCGAACGCGAGCTCGAGCAGGCGCTGCCGGAGTGCGAACAGGATCTCGCCCAGGCCCAGGCGATGGATCGTACGGGTCAGTACCGTGACCTCGCCGGGCCCATCGCAGCCCTGCAGTCCGCCGTGACGACGGTCCGGCAGGAACGCCAGAGCGCTCGAAGCAATCCCCTCGCCCTGCTGCAGCGGCTGGAGAACGCGCATGCCCAGCTGGACGCAGCACTCGGTGGTGTCCGCGACCAGGCGGACACCACACGCCGTGCCCAGGAATCCTTGCAGCACGCCCTCATCGCCGCCCAGTCGGGCATCTCGGGTACCGCCGACTACATCCGGGCCCGCCGGGGCGGGGTCGGCAGCGAGGCGCGGACCCGGCTGGCGGAGGCCGAGCGCAACCTGGACTACGCCGTGGACCTGCAGCGGTCCGACCCCGTGACCGCTCTCTCCCACGCTCAGCAGGCAGCAGTGCTGGCCGACCAGGCGGCCCAGCTCGCCGAGCAGGACGTCGATGGCTTCAGCCGCGGCGGCATGGGTGGGATGTACGGCGGCAGGGGCGGCGACGGAATGGGTGGGGCCCTCCTCGGCGGCATCCTGCTCGGATCGATCCTCAACGGGGGCGGTTTCGGTGGCGGGTTCGGCGGAGGGTTCGGCGGCGGCGGCGGTGGAGGCGGCGACGGCGGAAGTTTCGGCGGCGGTGGCTTCGGCGGCTTCGGCGGCGGCGATTTCGGCGGCTTCGGCGGCGGCGACTTCTAGACCCGCGCCACTGCCTCCGGCAGCAGGACACACGGACTATCAGGGAAGAATCGAAAGGAAAATCAATGGTAAAGCAGTCAATTTTCGGCAGGATCGCGCAGCTCACCCGGGCGAACGTCAACGCCCTGATCGACCAGGCCGAGGATCCGCAGAAGATGCTCGACCAGATGGTCCGTGACTTCACCAACAGCATCGCCGAGGCGGAGGCCGCGGTCGCGCAGACGATCGGCAACCTCCGGATGATGCAGGAGGACTACAACGAGGACATCGAGAACGCCCGCAGCTGGGGCAACAAGGCGCTCGCTGCCTCCCGCAAGGCGGACGAATACAGGGCGTCCGGTGACACCGTCGACGCCCAGAAGTTCGACAGCCTCGCCAAGGTCGCCATCCAGCGGCAGATGGCTGCGGAGAACGAGGCCAAGGGTGCCGAGCCGACGATCTCATCCCAGACCGAGATCGTCGACAAGCTCAAGGACGGCCTCAACCAGATGAAGGGCAAGCTCAACGAGCTGACGGCCAAGCGGGACCAGCTGATCGCCCGGTCGCGGACCGCGCAGGCCCAGCAGCAGGTGCACGACGCCGTCAAGAGCATCGATTTCATGGATCCGACGAGCGAGGTCGGCCGCTTCGAAGAGAAGATCCGCCGGGAGGAGGCCAAGGTCCGCGGACAGCAGGAGCTCGCGTCGTCGAGCCTGGACGCGCAGTTCGAGAGCCTCGAGGACCTCGGCGAGCAGACCGAGATCGAGGCCCGGCTCGCCGCGTTGAAATCCGGATCGGGCTCCCAGTCCGCCCTGGCTCAGGGCTCCGGCAGCGGGGACGCGACGGCGACCCCCACGACGACGGGTGAGACGACCTACTGATCCGAACCCCCATCCTCCCGCTCGGCGGCGCGGGTGGGGCAGCACCGCCGGTACCACAGGGGGGCCGCAGC